>NZ_RAWB01000058.1 GCF_003612055.1 Corallococcus llansteffanensis | reverse complement strand
CCGGTGAGGAGGGTCGCGCCGCCGATGAGCCACGACCCCGTGCCGCGAGACTCTCGCGAGGGCGTCACCCGCGTCACGCCATCGGAATCCGTGCGACGCTCAGGGCCAGACTGCGGGGAACGCATGTTCTCGGGGAGCCTCCGGGCTGCGTATGCTACGGAAGCCGCTCCCCTCGAAGCAATGCGCGCGCCGCCACGCCCCCACCCATGACCGTCGAAGCGTCCGGCCCCTTCCCCGTCCACGCCTTCACACCGAGGCTGCGTGCCCTGGGCGCGCTCGTGCACACCGCGGTCCTGGGCACGCTCGGCTTCTTCACGGCGCTGCTGTTCCAGGATGTCCTCGCGGGAACGCAGACCGTGCAGCCCGGGCCGCTGGCGATGGGGCTGACGGTCGGAGGCCTGCTCCCGTACATCGCGCTGCACTTGTTGCGGCTGGGGACGCGGGCCACGGTGACGGTGGGCGCGGGGGGGCTCGTGCTGACCCTGCGCGGGGGAGCGCACTTCGAGATTCCCTTCGCAGCGCTGGAGTCCGTCCGCCCGTGGCGTCTGCCCATGCCGGGCCCCGGGCTCACGCTGCGACTGCGCACGGGGCGCGCATTCGAGTACGGGCTGGAGTCGCAGGACCCGGTGCCCCTGCTCACGGCGATGGGGGCACGGGGCGAGGCGCGCGACCATCCACGGGTGCGTTACGCGCAGGCGCGGAGCGCGAAGTGGCGCAGGCGTTGGTACGACCAGGCGCTGAAGTACGGCCTGGTGCCGGGAGTGCTCGCGGCCATCTTCTTCCGGGCGCACCAATACATCTCCTTCGGGGGACCCTTCGGCGAATGGCAGATGTATGGCCTTCAGGCGTACCTGCTGACGTTCGTCCGGACGTGGCTGCCGGTGTTCCTGGCGCTGCTGCTGTTCGGCTGTTTCTGGAGGGCCCTCGCGGAGGCGCTGTGTTTCGGAGCCGCGTGGCTGGGCCCCCGGTGGGCACGCCACGTGCGAACCGGCGCCGAGTGGACCTGCCGTGCGCTGTATTACGTGGCCCTGCCGGTGTTCCTCGCGGTGCGGCTGTTGGGCTGAAGGTCAGTCCTGAGCGTGGCGGGCGCGGCGCGCGAGCGCCTTCTCGTAGGCAGCCTGGAGTTCACCGAACACCGAGCGCGCCGGGCGCGGCGCGTCCAGGTGCAGGTGGCGCAGCTCCTCCATGAACGCGTCCCAGAGTGGCGGGCCGCCCTTCTCCAGCAGCTCCGCGCGCACCGACAGCTCCTCGCTCGGCCGCGTATGCCGGCGGCCCCAGGCGGCCATGTGCGCGAGCAGGGGCACGAGCTGGATGGCCGCTTCCGTGAGGCTGTAGGTCCCCTTCTGCCGGTGGTTCGGATCAGGGCGTCGCGTCAGCAGGCCGGACGCGCTCAGGCGCTTCAGGCGGTCCGCGAGGATGTTCGAGGCGATGCCTTCCTCGCTCTGCGCGAGGAGCTCGCCATAGCTGCGCCTGTTCCCGAACATGACATCGCGGATGACGATCAGGCTCCAACGGTCGCCGAGCTGTTCGAGCGTCAGGTTGATCGGGCAGCCGGACCGTCCTGTCTGCGGCATGGCCGTCCTCCTGGGATTACCACTTGCAACATGCAAGCAGTGGAAATATGATTCAACCCCTTGCAAAACGCAAGTGGTTGAATGGAGAGATCCTACGATGTCGCTCGCGCTCTACGGTCATCCCTTCTCCTCGTACACGCAGAAGGTGCTCATCGCGCTGTACGAGAACGGCACGCCCTTCGAGTTCCGCTGTATCGGGCCGGAGACGCCGCAACATTCGGCCGAGTGGCTGCGGCGCTGGCCGCTGCGCAAGTTCCCGCTGCTGGTGGACGGCGAGCGCAGCATCGTCGAGACCAGCATCATCATCGAGCACCTGCAGCTCGTGCATCCCGGGCCGGTGCGCCTGCTGCCCGCGGACCCGATGGCCGCGCTGGACGTGCGCTTCCTCGACCGCTTCTTCGACCTGCACGTCATGAACGCGGCGCAGCACGCGGTAGACGGTGCGCTGACGGGTGACCCGGTGAAGCGCCAGGACGGACTGGCGCTTGCCAGGGAAAAGCTGGAGCGCGCCTACGCCTGGCTTGAAGGGCAGCTCTCGGGCAGGACCTGGGCCGCGGGAGAGGAGTTCACGCTGGCGGACTGCGCGGCCGCGCCCTCGCTGTTCTACGCGGACTGGACGCACCGGATGTCCGAGGCCTTTCCCGTGCTGCGCGCCTACCGTACGCGGTTGCTGGCCCGCCCGTCCTTCGCCCGGGCGGTAGAGGAGGCGCGGCCGTTCCGGCCACTCTTCCCCCTGGGAGCGCCGGATCAGGACTGAAGCCGCGCGGTCCGCTCAAACCGCGTCGAACCGCCCCCCACGATACCGACGCGCTCCAGCACATCCTTGATCTCCCCATCCACGATGATGGGAGGAGTCCAGCCCCAGGGGCGGAACAATCAGCCAGTCAGGCTCAGCCTGTCCCTGGGCCTCAACGGGAAAAAGCTGAACATCGCGGGGTACCAACTCACGGAACACGTCAGCGATCCGCGCGTTGACGACAGGGGTCTGCCCTACTCCGGCGGTGTCGAAGTCGAGTGGCTTCCCAGGTCGGTCCAGTGGAACTCGCAGCAGCTCACCAAGCTCCACGGGGCGGCCGTAGCCGAACATCCTGACGTCCTCCAACTCCTGCTCGGCGAGCGTCGTCGGCTCCCCCAGGTACCAGCGCCCCGCGACGTAGACATTAATGGCGAGTCGGAATCGCGTTGCGGTCGCCGGGCTGAAGGATTGGATGCTTCGCGGCCGTCCTGGTAGGTTGTGTGCGTGATTCGGACCCTCCTGCTTTGCATCCTGGTGGCCTCCGTCGCTGACGCCAGCGAGCGCGAGAAGAACGTCGTGCGTGCGCTCATGCTCTCGGAGCATCCGGACGACGACACCCACCGCGTCTACGTGAAGGGGCAGGTGGTCACGACGCTGCGGTTCGAGAGGGCCGTTGATCCCGGCAAGACGAAGCTGCTCGGCTGGGAGGGGCGGCTCGAACCACTCGCGGTGGTCCGCAACAAGGTCATCCTGGAGCCCCTCCACGACCTCAACGAGGACGAGGGGGTTCCCCTGATTGTGACGTTGGTGGATGGAACCGAGCTGCCGTTCCTCCTGCGTCCTCCGGGATGGGAGAAGCAGGGCCGGCCCGACCAACAGGTCGACGTGTTCAAGGACCGTGACAGCTACGCGGCCATGCACGCGGCGCTGCGCAGGGCGCTTGAGGAGAATGGCACCCTGACCGAGGAGAATCAGCGGTACCGCAAGGAAGAGACCTCAGAGGACCACGCACTCGCCGCGCTCCTTGCCGCAGGAGCTGTCACGCAGACGCCCTTCATGATTGCGAGTCGCATCAACGGCGAGGATGGCGACACCCAGCTCAAGGCAACCCTGTTCCGGGGAAAGGGCAAGGCGGCCGTCGTCCTCACGCTCAAGAACCTCTCCCAGAAGCAGGCCTGGAGCATGAAGTCCGCCCGGCTCCTGAGCGTTTCCAGCGGAAGGGAAAGCGCCGTCGCGGTTCGCTCGACCCGCCCCTCGATTGCTCCGGGTGAATCCGGCGTGGTGGCGTTCGTGGCGGACAGGAGCGCCTTCATCGAGGACGGCAAGTTGACCTCGGTCTTCCTGGAGTTCTACCGGCAGGACGGCCTTCGACAGGCGGTCGTTCAGCTCGATCCAGACCTCGTTGCGGAGTAAGAGCGCGACGTATGGCCTCCACCAAGCTCACGCTCCTGGGCTGCGCAGTGCTGCTCGTGACCTCGTCCGGTTGCCCTGGCTCCGCGACGAGCGGAGTGGCCCTCCGCCCTGACGGCACACCGGGACCTGAGAAGTGCCCCGAAGAGGCGCGTAAGGCGATGAACTACCTACGGCTGTTCGTCGGCGCATCCGCGTGGATCCAACTCGACGCGAATCAATCCAATGGCCCGCTCGCCTTGTACGAAGGCGCGATTGAAAGCGTGCTCGAAGATGATCTCGGCCCCCTGGCGGCACCGGCCCGGCTCTATGGCCGGGTCTGGACCAGCGGTCCCCAGGCCGTCATCCGGTACTACGCCGCCCAGCCCCTGGATGGAGGAGCGCAGGTTCCCATCTGTGCGGTGGCGCGGTTGGGCATCGGGCAACTCCGGAAGCTGCCAGCCTCCAAACCTGGGATGGCCGTCCTTGGCGCTTCCAGCGCGGGCGTCTACATCGTGGATGAGTTCAGATAACGCGTTGCACGCCCAGGTCCAGGTGGGGTGCTAGAGAGAGCAGACATGCTCCCTGAGAAAATCTACCTGATCGACCGCGCGCCGCAGTTGGCGAAGGCCTGGGCCGAGGTCTTCGAGGAGTTCGACTTCGTCTCCGTGGTGGAAGGGGACTTCTTCTCCGTTCCCGCGGACGCGATGGTCAGCCCGGCCAACAGCTTCGGCATCATGGATGGAGGGCTCGACCTGGCGATCCGGGACACGCTGGGCTTCCAGGTGCAGGACGCGGTGCAGAAAGCCATCCTTGAGCGGCACCACGGTGAGCTCCCCGTCGGGGCCGCGGAAGTCGTGTCCTCCGGCGACGCGCGCTGGCCCTTCCTCGTGGCCGCGCCCACCATGCGCATCCCCGAAAGCGTCGCGCAGACCGTCAATGCCTACCTGGCGTTCCGCGCCATCCTGCTCGCGGTGAGGCGACACAACGAAGGTGCCGCGTCCCCCATCATCCGGACCCTCGTCTGTCCAGGCCTGGGCACCGGCATCGGAGGACTCGAAGCGCGCCGGTGCGCGGCACAGATGAGGCTGGCCTTGAAGCACGTCCTCGGCCCTGCGCGCATCCCATCCTTCCGAGACATCCACCTGATCCACAGGGCACTCCGCACCACGTAGCCGTGTGCGAGACGGACCGCTCAAACCACGTCGAACCGCCCGCCCACGATACCGACGCGCTCCAGCGCCTCCTTGATCTCCTCGTCCACGATGATGGGTGGATGCCAGCCCCAGAGCCGGAAGACGCGCGCATCGCCAACCTTTGACGTGTCGATGCGCAACCCGGACACCACATGGTAGCTGCCGATGAGTTCGGGCCGTCCATCCTCCGGCGTCCACAGTCGTGCTTCCTCACACGCCGCGTCGTCGATACAGCGGCGCTCCTGCGCGACATTGAGCACGTAGTAGGGCCCGGTCTCTCCCTCCACTTCGACCGGAAAGAGCTGAATCGCGTCTGGCGCCATTTCTCGAAATACGGACGCAACCCGTGAGCTGACGACGGGTGTCTGCCCCGCTCCTGCGAACTCGATGTCGGTCGGTTTGCCCGGCTTGAAAAGGGGGAGCCGCATCTGCTCGCGGACCTCCACCGGACGACCGTCGGTGAAGCGCCAGATGTCGTCGATCTCCTCTCCCGAAAGGAGGGTCGGATCCGAGAGGTACCAACGTCCTGGAACATCCACGTCGATCTTCAAATCAAAAAAGCGCCGCTCCATGAGTCAGTCCTTGGGAGGCTTCGTGACAAGCATCCGCAGCTTCGAACCTTTCGTCATGAGGTCTCGTGCGATGCTCATGAGTTCATCCACCAGCGCACCCCTGCACTGCTCGGCCCCCCGGCATCTCTTCGTAGCCACATCGATACGCCTGAGCACCTCTTCATGATACTCGCGCGGATGAGGCCCCCTGTGCTCCTTGAGCCGCACCTGATTGGCGAGGTCGCTCAGCTTCATCTGGGCGCGGCCATGGCGTTCTTCCCGCCCAGCGCCGTCAACGCGACGATGACCAGGACACGAGCACCGTTGTCCCCCAGCACCCTTCCGAAGCGGTGCCCCACCTCCTCCAGCTCCGAGAGGTTCCGAGCACCCTTGGACTCGTCCATCAACCGCAGGAAGCCCCTCCCCAGATTCCACACCGGGCCCGTGCCGAGATACGCAATCAACGAAGCCGTCAGCGCGATCGCGATGATCTTCGTGATGGGCTCGGGCGCGACCAGCATCACCAGCGCACTCCCGATCATCGTGGTGACCATCGCCCGCAGTACGGCGGGGTTCATCAGGTCCTGGATGGCGTCCTCCACGCCGTCCCAGACCGTGTCGAGCGCGAAGGAGAGCGCCATCATCCGTCGATCCAGGAAAGCCGGGATGAGGCCATTCCCAAGCAGGCTCAGGCAGCCTGTCGGGTCATCCTGTCGCTGGCAGATGCGCTCGTACGCCGGATTCACCCCGCGTCCCTGGGCACCGTCCACCACACCTCCAGCGGAGGCGAGCAACGAATGTCAGTCATCCTGCTCGAACGCCTGGAACGCCACGTCCAGCTTCGCGTCGAGCACGAGCTGCGTGATGGCCTGCTTGAACCCCTCTTCGTCGATCTCGACCGGATCAGACGCCGTGGGCGTATAGGTGATGGGCTTGCCTCGCCCCGTGTCCAGGTTGACCACGCGCGGCGTCGCACAGCCTACCGTGAGCAGCAACACCATGAGCCAGCCAGACCTCATCGGGGCCTCCTGGTGGCGCTGCGCCTGATGTTTGTACATCCGCGGCGCGCACCCCCCACAACTCTACTGTGAGGCCGTGTCCCGGACGCGCGGCAGCCGCACGGCGAAGGTCGTTCCGTCCTCCTGCGAGGAGCGCACCGTGACCTGGCCGCCGTGGGCGCGCGCGATCTGGTGGACGATGTAGAGCCCCAACCCCACGTTCCGCCCGCTGCGGTCCTGCTCCGCGCTGGCCCGCTGGAAGGGCTCGAAGAGCCTCGCGAGCACCTCCGCCGGAATGGGCGCTCCCTGGTTGTGCACCGTGAGCACCACCGCCTCCGCCTGCCCCTCCAGCCGCACCCGCACCTCCGTCTCCCGCGGGCTGTATTGCAAGGCATTGGCGACCAGGTTGGTCACGAGCTGGGCCAGCCGCTCACCGTCCGCCACGAGCGAGGTCTCCCCCTCCACCTCCCAGCGCAACTGGCGGTCGGGCCTCGCGATGCGCAACTCCTCCAGGACCTGCCCCAGCACGTCGCGCAGGTCCTGGAGCCGGGTGGCGAGCGGCAGGCCTCCCCCCAGGCGCGTCCGGGTGAAGTCCAGCAGGTCGCTCACCAGGCCGGTCGCCCGGGTCGCCGTCCTCCGGATGCGCTCGAGGATGTCGCGGGTGGCCGCGTCCCCGCCCCCTCGCACGAGCCCGACCTGCACCTGCATGAGGATGGCCGCCAACGGATTCTTCAGGTCATGGCTGACAATGCCAATGAGGTGCCGCTCGTGCTCGGCCCGCATCCGCTCCTCGGTGACATCCCGGGCGATGGACAGCACCGACAGGACGTTGCCCCGGTCGTCACGCTCCGGAAGCAGGCGGGACTGCACCACCCGCCGCCCCCCGGTCCCGGGAAACTCGAACTCCAGCGCCACCTCGCGGCCGGTGAAGGCCTCGTCGATGGCGACCTCCCACTGACGGACCCGCTCCGCGGGCATCCCCAGCTCGGCGTTGGTCTTCCCCAGGAAGTGCTCCACCGGCTCCGTCGTGAACCGGCGGATGCTGGGGCTGACGAAGGTGTGGCGGTGCTGCCGGTCGAACCGGGCCACCACGTCCGGCAGGTGCGCCGCCAGCCGGCGAAACCCCTCCTCCGCATGCCGGAGCCGCTGGTGGAGCTGCTGGGTGCGCAGCTGCGAGGTGACGCGCGCGAGCAGCTCCGCCGGATCATAGGGCTTCGTGACGTAGTCGTTGGCCCCGGCCTGGAGGCTCTCCACCACATCCGCCTTGCTCCCCGCCACGGTGAGCATCAACACCGGGAGCTCCGCCGCGTCCAGCTGGGCGCGCAGGAAGCGCAGCAGCTCGATGCCCGGAATCCCCGGCAGGTTCAGGTCGAGCACCACCAGCGCGGGACGCACTCCCAGCGCCAGCCGCTCCAGCATCGTCGGGCCCTCGGCGAAGACCTCGAGCACACAATGCCCCTCCAGCACCCTCCGCGCGCGCTCGCACTCGAGCGCGCTGTCCTCCACCAGCCACACCTCCGGCAACGCGTCCTCACCCCCTTCGAGCAAGCGTCGCCCCTCCTCGGACGGAGCCGACACGGGCGGTGATGACGACAGGGACGACGGATGCACGGGACTGCCTCCACGGGCGCGTGACACACCGCGTCTAGGCGATCTACCGTCCGCCTCGGTTCTGGGTCAATCTGCCCTGTAACAGGGTGGCCCGTTGAACGGGAGACGTTGAAAATCACGCGCGTGCGAGCGACCGGACGCAGGCTCCGTGCCCGGAACACCGCGAGACCTTCACGCGTCACCGACCTTCGACGTGTCGAGGCGCATCCCACGGTAGGCTTCGCAGGCACCTCCACAGGAGAAGCCATGAACGCGTTGCTCAGACCGCTGGTGAAGCTGACTGCTCTCTCCGCCCTCGCCTTCGCGCCCAACGCGCTGGCGTATGATCCGTTTTGCGACGATGTCTGTTCCGACAGAACACCGTGCACCGCCAGCTGCTACTACTGGGCAACGAGGACCTACATCACCTGCGGCGAGGCCGGGTTCGAGTGCTGGAGCGGAGTCTTGAAGAGCGCGCCCGTCTCCATGAATGAGCAGCAGCCCTCGGCCGCGGACACCGAACAGACGTGCCACGAGTCGCGGCAGGCGCCCGAGTCCTCCTCCCAGCCCGCCAGGAGCTGAGCGCCCCGGACACGACAAGGCCCCCGACCCGGTGACAGGTCGGAGGCCCTGGGGTGAGGCACGCGGGGACGCGGGTCATCCTTCCCACAAGGGCTTGAGCAGTGGGTCGATGTCCGTGCCGAACATCCAGCAGAGGAAATGCATGAAGAGGATCTTGTGGAGGGCGAAGAGGGCCCCGTCATCCTCCGTGCGACCCAGCGCCAGCAGCTGCCGCGTATTCACCTGGCGCGGGGATTGGCTTTTGTAGTCGAGGAGGTCCGGCGCGTGGTCGTAGTACCCGGCGATCTGCAGAAGCGGGAGCCGGATCTCCCGCCACCTCTCGCCGTAATTGTAGGAAGGGAAGAGCGAGCCTTCCTCACCCCCTTCCCGCTCGGGGAACCTCTCCAGCAGGTCTTTGAACGTCAGCACACCCCTCTCCACGAGCGCGAGCGCTTCCATGTTCCCCAGGAAGAGCGGCAGCGCGTGCCGGGGCTCCGCGAGGAAGAAGTGGCTGCACAGGTAGACAAGGATCAGGTCCGCGCGACACGTCACCGTGCAGTTCTTCCGCACCTCCTGGGCCAGCCCCTGGCCCGTGAACAGGGGCCGGTCCCCGTACCGGCGTGATTGCCATTGCGCGGAGTCCATGACCACCGTGACGGCGGAAGTGGTGACCTCCACGCTGAAGAACTGGGGCATGGGTTGCGACAGGCGTCCGCCCAGCATCGACAGCATCTGGGTCGCGACCTGAGCATCCGTGAGCCTGCACGTCTTCATGAGCTGCGTCAGCAACTTCAGCTCATCCCCATACGAGGCATCCAGGAAGACGGTCTCGGCGTTGAACTCCTGGATGTCCGTCCTGGGAGTGCCTCGGGCCAGGGGCGGTGACTGGCCCTGGAGATTGGTCAGCTTCAGCAGGAAGCGCGTGGTGCCCTTGCCGGATATGTACTTCATGTTGTGGACCAGGACCTGACCGAAGGGCGTCTCCAGTTCCAGGAAATGGGCGACGCTCTGGCCGCGCAACCCCTTCGGATAGGTGGTGGAGAAGACCTTCCTCCACAGGGACAGGTTGACCAGCGTGTGCAGCCAGGCGCGGAGGTCGTCATTTCCCTGTTCGAGGTCCTCCGCAGGGGAGCTCTGCGGCGCCAGCTGATGTCTCGCCCAGGGGGACCTGTCGTGGCGGTAGTAATCCTTACGGCCGGGCACGGTCTTTCGCTGGAACGTCTCGTTCACGTCGTGACTGAGCGAGGGTCCGTTGGAGCGACTGGGGCTGGGCTTGTGGAGGTTGGAAAGCCAGCGGGCTTCTTGCTTGGTGCTCCGGTAGGTCCTGTACAGCGTCTCGTAGCGGGTCACGAACCGGTCATAGATGAACAGCATGAGCTGGGGGCACCGCTTGAAGGCGTGGAAGAGCGCCTGCATCCGAGCCAGGCCCAGCGCCTGGAACTGCCGCGTCAGCGCCTTCTGGAGACCTCCCGATGCGCCCGTCCCACAGGCCTGGAAGATCTTCCCCTTGAGCTCTTCGAGCGCCGTGGCATCGCCGCCGCCATTTCCGGAGTCCACGTGGAGGCCCTGCCAGAGCAGCTCATTGAGGGCTTGCTCCAGGGACCAATCCACCGGCGAGGGAAGACGGCGAGAGGAAGGTGATGGCCCGCGCGCGGAGGGGGGTGCATGCGGGAGTGCGGCGCGCCAGCGGCGCCGGAGGTCAGCGCAGGTCGAGGTCGAGATGCCCTGGAGCTCCGAAATGAGCGGCCGATGTCCATTGGCCCGGATGATGAGCTCGATGACGCAGAGCATGAATGCGCCGCAGTTGTACCCGTCCCGTTGAAGAAGGTCGGAGGTGGGCACGAACCGGACGTTGTCGGCAATGACTCCCACCCTCTTCAGTTGATGGAACAGATGGGTGGCGAAGGCGGCGTTGTACCCCTGGAGCGAGTCGTAGTGGATGCAGACGCGAGCTCTCGCGAAGTACACCAACAGGGACCAGTGCAGGTTGTCCCGGTTGACGGGAATGATGACGACGGACCCCGCGCACTGGAGCGGGTCGAGGACTCCCGGGCTCAGGGCCGCGACCTGCGTGATGCTCGGGGGAATGTATTGGAATCGGGCGTCCCGCCGCAGGAGCGGCTCCAGGTGGTTGGAATAGACGTGGTTGATGACGTCGTCCGTCAACCACGACTCCTCGTCGGCAAGAACCTCGCGGACGTGCGCGAGGTCGGCCTGGGCAGGTTGCGCGAGCGGTGGTGCCTCGTCCGACGCATCGTCCAGGACGATGATTATCGGCGGAGGAGGGAGGGCTTCGGGCTCATCCTCTTGCGTCAGGTCGATGAAGCCAGGAGTCGGTCCGCCGAGCGGCCTCTGCCTCTTCGGGGCCGGCGCCTTCGCGATCTCTGGCTTGGGCGACGGCGGCCTCTTCGGAGCGGAAGAGGGGCCTGGAGAAGGGTCTGGACGAGGGCGAGGACCCGTGCGCGGACCTGTGCGCGCACAGGTCGGACATACGAGCCCGAAATGCTGCCCATGATGCTCGCACCAGGCCATTGCGTCCTCCCCGCTACGGCTCACCCGCGATGAACGGACAAGGCCCCCGACCCGGTGACAGGTCGGAGGCCCTGGGTGCTACGGAGACCGCGTCAGCTCAAGGCGTCGCGGGATCGAAGTTGGAGATCGTCCAACCCATGCGCTCGTGGCCGAACTTGTTCCAGTCCGGGTTCTTGCCGTCGACGATCTGCGCGTCCGTGTAGCCCGGCGCGGCCGAACCGGAGCCGGAGCCGGAGAAGATGTTCACGCTGATGGTGGAGCCCGTGTACGTCGGGTGCGTGTTGTCGGACTGGATGTAGTCGAAGCTGGTGCTCGCGTTCGCCAGGTGCAGGTTCGCGTCACGCAGCGTGCTGCGCAGGGTCACGCTGATGCGCTGCACGTAGGCGTCCTCGGTCTCACCGGCGCGGTAGGCAATCGCGGCCGAGTCCACCTGGCCGTCGCCGTTGCGGTCGTAGTCCGCCGCCATCATCTCCGCGAAGGAGTCCGCGCACTTGAAGCCATACTTCGCCGCCAGGTTACAGGCGCGCCAGTTGCTGCGCGCCAGCAGCGGCAGGAAGTAGGTCTGCTTGTTCACCTTCTGCCCCGTCGCCGAGTCCGTGCAGGCCGTCAGCACGTTGTCCGCGTCGAAGCCGGGGTAGTAGATGTTGGAGATGACCTTCACCTTGGCGGAGGTCGCGTACTGGTTGATGGCCTGCATGCCACGCTCCATGTACGTGGTGCACGCCGTCAGCGCCGCCTGCAGGCCGCTGTAGTTGCACGTGCCCGTCTGGTCCGTGAACGCGCTGCGCGCCTGCAGGTAGTCGTTGCCGCACATCTCGAACATCACGACGCGCGTGTTCGTCGTCTGCATGTACGAACGGTCCGCGACAATCTTGTTGTTGTAGATGTCGTCCGCCTTCGCACCGGACTTCGTGCGGCGGATGACCTCCACGTTCGTGCCCCACTTCTTCGCCGCGTACTCACCTTCCACGACCGGAGCGCCACGGCGCGCCACGCTGCCGATGCCGCCGTTGTAGCCGGCGAAGATGGAGTCGCCGTACGCCACCACCCGGTACGTCTGAGACGCCGAACGGTTGATGGTCCACGACGTGTTCTGGTTGATGGTGCTGGCCATCGCGCTTCCACCCAGCGTGGTGGCGGCGAGGACGGCGACGAGGGACAGCCCGCTGCGACGAACGGACATACCGGCTCCTGAGAAGGTAGGGGGTCTCACCCCTGGAAGGGGAGAGGCGGCGCAAGGTACACGCCTTTGACTTTGGAATCACCTCCCAGACCTGAAATAGCATTTCACTGAGCATTCCCGGTTGAACCTGAATTCCGCCATGCCGCGTCAGAGAGGGCCGCCGCATGACGCGATGCTCCGGATTGACGCGATGTTTCATATGTTTCAGGCCCTGGTGACCACGCTCGCTGGAAGAATCCGCTGTCTGTGTTTGGGCGAAGGTGAACTTCCCGGCCGGGGTTGCCGCATCACGCCTAGACTGCGCGGCCGTGAACCTTCCCCCGGGTGCCCGAGCGCTGGGACAGTGGCTGCTGCTGGGCACCGTCGTGGGCGGGGTGTGCGGGGTGGCGTCCGCGGTGTTCCTGGCGCTGCTGGAGCGGGCCACCGACTTCCGGCTGGGGCACGAAGCGCTGGTGTACGCGCTGCCCCTGGCGGGGCTGGTGGTGGGCGCGGTGTACGGCCGGTGGGGCGCGTCCATCCGGGGCGGCAACAACCTGGTGCTGGACACGGTGCATGAAGGGGACGCGGTGCTCCCCCTGCGCATGGCGCCCCTCGTGCTTCTGGGCACGGTGCTCACGCACCTGTTCGGCGGGAGCGCGGGGCGCGAGGGCACCGCGGTGCAGATGGGCGCGAGCCTCGCGGACCAGGTGGCCCACCGCTTCCGGGTGACGCCGGCCACGCGGCGCGAGCTGCTGGCGGCGGGCATCGCGGGCGGGTTCGGTTCGGTGTTCGGCACGCCGCTGGCGGGGACGGTGTTCGGGCTGGAGGTCGTCTGCGTGGGCCGGCTGGGCTACGAGGCGCTCCTGCCCGCGCTCACCGCGGCGGTGGTGGGCGACCTGGTGACGCGCGGGCTGGGCATCCATCACACCGTGTACCCCACGCCCCAGGCGCTCGCGCTCACGCTGCCCGTGCTGGGCAAGTGGCTGGTGTTCGCGGCCGGAGTGGCGCTGGTGGCGGTGGCCTTCATCGAAGGCACGCACGGGCTGAAGAAGCTCCTGGAGCGCCGGGTGCCATGGCTGCCTTTGCGCATGGCGCTGGGCGGCCTGGGCGTGGTGGGGCTGTGGCAGCTGTCCGGGACGAACGAGTACCTGGGCCTGGGCGTGCCCGGCATCCTGCGCGCGTTCCACGACGTGTCGCTGCCGTGGGGCGCGTTCGCGTGGAAGCTCGTCTTCACGGCGGTGACGCTGGGCGCGGGGTTCCTTGGCGGAGAGGTGACGCCGCTGTTCTTCATCGGCGCGGCGCTGGGCAACGTGCTCGCGCGGCTGTTGGGCCTGCCGGTGGACCTGGGCGCGGCGGTGGGCATGGCGGCCCTGTTCGCGGCGGCGTCCAACACGCCGCTCGCGCTGTCATTGATGGCGGTGGAGCTGGTGGGCGGCGCGGTGCTCCCCCACGTGGCCATCGTCGCCACGGTGGCGTACCTGCTCACCGGGCACCGGGGCATCTATCCGTCGCAGCGCATCGCCCGGAGGAAGCTGGGCGGGCCACTGCTGGAGCGCATCGTTTCGCTGCGGGAGCTGCACGAGGCGCCCCGGAAGCCCGGGGCGCCCCGCTAACGCGTTACTTGCAGGTGAACGACCAGCGGCAGGTGCCGGACGCGCACTCGCGATCGCTGGAGCACACCGCGCCCCGGCCGCGCTTGTTCATGCACTTGCCGGAGTTGGTCCCCCAGCCGCAGAACTGGCCCGAGCCGCAGTGCGAGTCGCTGTCGCACAGGCAGCTTCCGGTGGGGTTCAGGTAGCAGTCCGCGCTGCAGCGGTCGGTGGTGCACTCGCGGTCGGACTTGCACGTCTGGCCATACGCCTTGGAGCGCGGCGTGTAGCACCAGCCGACCGCGTTGAAGCAGCCACCGCATGCTCCGGAGAGGCATTGGCCGTCGCGGCCGCAGGACGTGCCGTCCGTCTTGCGATTCACGCAGTCGTTGTCGCCCGGGTTGCCCGGGATTTCATCCTGGCAGTAGCGGGAGCTGCCGCAGTCGCCGTCGTCGTTGCACACGCAGCGGCCGTCGAAGGTGGCGCAGAGGACGGAGGTGCACTGCTCGGTCTGGCACTCGTCGTCGAAGCGGCAGCCCTGGCCCATCGTCTTGGAGTCCGGGGCGTAGGGCTTGCCGCACACGGAGGGGTAGGCCTTCTCACGCTCGGAGGGCGGCACCCAGGGCGCGACGCCGCTCGTGTCGATGTCCAGTGCCGCGTCCGCCATGGCGCCGGTGCGCGCGCTGCCCGCGGTGCGCTCCCACATGCGGATGAACAGCTCCGCGGAGCGGGACAGGGGCGTGGTGTCCGCGCCCAGGTTGTGCACGTCCTGGAGCAGGTCGGGCAGGAGGCCCACGTGGGCCAGGCCCTGCTCGTCGAACGGGGTGCCCAGCCGGCCGGGGGACTCCTGCTCCTGCTGGTGGGCCTGCGCGTCGGCCTCCGCCTGGAAGCCCGCGGAGCACGCGCCGTGGGGGCCGAAGCGGGGCCGGGTCTGCTGGATGAAGCCATTGAAGTCCGCGCCGAAGCCCATGTTGACCTTGAGGCCCTGGCGGCCGAACTCATACGCCTGCGCGAAGGAGCGGCTGGAGCCCTGACAGTCATTGGGGATGTTCGCGGGCGTGTACGTGCGCGTCTCGTCGTGCGCGGTGCGCAGGCCGAACATGCCGCCGGTGCGCCGGAGCATCTGCACGACCCAGGCGGGGGTGGTCTTCTCGTTCTCCGCGAGCTTGCCGTTCATCACCTCGCGGAAGTGACCGTGGCTGATGTAGAGCGGGTAGTAGCGGTTCTGCTGGGCGACGGCGTAGGCGTCCCGCACGCCCTTCTCCGACAGGTGGGCCAGGTCGATGAGCATGCCCTTGTTCATCATCGCCTGGAGGAGCTGCTGACCGTCGGGCGTGAGGCCGCGCACGTTGCGGCACTGGGCATCCACGTCGAAGCCCAGGGTGAAGCCTCCGGTGGTGATGCCGCAATCGGTGTCGATGTGGCAGTTCTCCAGGAACTGCGCGGCCTGGAAGATGGCGTTGTGAGGGGCCGCGCCGCCGAAGCGGTTGTCCAGTTGGTGCACGGGCTGGAGGGTGCGCACGCCCAGCGCGTGGAAGCGGTCCAGCTCCGCGTGCCAGTCCTTCGTCCCGAAGAGCTTGCTGGTCTCGATGGAGAGGACCATGGCGAGCCGGCCCTGCGAGATGATCCGCCGCGCGTCCGCGGGTGACAGGGCGATCTCCACCCAGTCATTGGCGGCGTCGAAGGCGCGGGCCATCTGGAGCTGCACCTCCACGTCCGTCATCTCGTCGCAGGCGCGCTTGCGGTTCTGCGGAGGCAGGGCTTCACAGAGGAAGCCGTTGCTGACGGCGGACACGACGACGAGCGACAGGCCGCCCTGGTGCGCCTGCTTGAGCCACCCGCCCCAGGACTGCTGGTGGGCGATGGTGTCCCAGCGGGGCCACTCGGTGCCGGGGGCGCGGCGGCCCAGGTGCAGGCCGGTGTCGCCTTGGGTGCCTTCAATCTTGCCGAGGAACTCCGAGCCCACCGCGCCCGCCACGCCGAAGAGCTGGGACAGGACGGGGACGTTGCTCAGGTCCACGCCGCCGGAGTTGGGGCACAGGTTGAGCAGGCCGCTCAGGTCCATGCGGACGCGGGCGTGGTCGCTCTCCGGGAGGCCGCCGTCGCAGGTGTCCAGCGAGCCGTTGACGCCGCCGTGGAACCAGCCACCGGCGAAGGCCTCCTCCGCGAACATGTGGTGGTGCAGCTCCGCGAAGCCGGGCACGTCCACGCCCTGCTCCTGGGATGCGGGCTTGGGAGGGGGCTCCACGTCCTCGACGGGTGCACAGGACAGGGAGGCGGCCAGCGACAGGGCCAGGGTGCTCCAGCGGAACCACGGCAGGGGGTGGGTCAAGCGCTCTCCAGGATGAGGGGAGCACCCACATGCGACGACCAGGACACCGCGTTCAAGACGCAGTGTCCCAGGGAGTGATCGATGGGGGGCAAAGCCTCCGGGTGACGACGCCGGTCTTCAAGGCCCTACGGTTCTCGTGGCCCATCCCCTTGCTTGCAGCGCCCTTGGAGAGGGCCAGGGCATCAAGACGCTGCATAGGTGGTGGGGGTCAAAATAAACCCACCTAACTACTGAGGGCCTGCACGCCTGCTATGTAGGAGAGCGGCAGAGGCCATGCTCCCTGTTGGACCTTGCCACTTGGCAAGAATGGAACCGACCGGGCTGCGCAGTCCTCCTCCCAGTAGACGCACGGTAGTCCCCCCAGTACCCCCATTTGAACTGGTGGGTTTGAACGCAATCTACTCACCTATTTGGGGTACCAGTACTCACCTTGACGTTAAATCAAGGGGTTGAGGACTCAGAGCCCTAGGGTTATCTACTCACCTATCTACTCATGGCCCTTCAACCTGATTACCCCCAGCTCCTGGAAGTCGTCCGGCGGCTCCAGCCGGTCTCGGCGGAAGTGCTCCAGCAGCATTTCGGGGTTTCCCAGCAGACAATGTCCCGCTGGCTCAAGGCCGCAGGCGCCGAGATCTGCCGGATGGGGCGAACCCGGGGGGCCAAGTACTTCCGGACACGGGTAGTGCCGACCCTAGGTGACCAGATTCCCGTCCATCGGGTGGATGAAGCGGGCCACCTTCAGAAAGTGGGAATGCTTCATTTCCTGTCCCCCCAGGGCGCTTGGTTGGAGCGCACGGAAGGGCCTGGGCAGTACTTCGAAAATCGCCCCCATTTCGCTGAGGAGATGAGACCCCAGGGCTACATGGGCAAGGGCTTCCTTCAACGGCACCAGGATTTGGCCCTGCCCTCTCGCCCGGACAACTGGAGCGATGATCTAGTGTTCCTCGCGCTCAGCAAGCGTGGCGAGGACTGCACTGGAGACCTCATTCTGGGCACCGAGTCTCTGGCGCGCTACCTCGACTCCTCGGTCAAGACGGTCGAGCGGAATAGCTATCCCGAATTGGTTCAGAACAACCTCGCGGAGAGTGGAGGCTCATCAGCGGGAGGTGAGCAGCCAAAGTTCGCCGTCTATTCGAACGGGCGGCATGTGCTCGTGAAGTTCGCCGATGCAAGTACCGGATCCGCCGCACAACGTTGGTGTGATCTGCTCGTATGCGAGCATCTCGCGCTGGAAGCGGTTCGTGCAGCGGGCTTTGACGCGGCCCATTCTGAATGGTTCAACGTAGGGGCTCAGCGCTTCCTTGAAGTCACTCGGTTTGATCGAGTTGGTGTGCGGGGACGACGTGGCTTGCTGTCCCTCAATGCCCTCGACAATGAGTACATCGGCAAGGGAGGAACCTGGACCCAGGTATCCCTGCAACTGCTCGCCGGCAAATTCATCAACCTGGAGGACGACCGGAGGGTACGTTGGCTCGATACCTTCGGTCAGCTCATCGGAAACACCGACCGGCACAACGGAAACGTTTCCTTCTTCTTGGATGCCCCGGAGCGGTTCCGGTTAGCCCCCATTTACGACATGCTACCAATGATGTTCGCGCCCGCAGGCGGAACGCATCTTGTGCCGCGTTCGTTTGACCCTACCCCCCCCACAGCCGACAACCTGGATGTCTGGTCAGACGCCGCCCGTCATGCATTGGCGTACTGGGACACGCTCGTCTCATCCAGCGACCTGAGCGAGGACTTCCGCCAGCGCTGCATCACCTGCCGGGAACAGCTCGCGGACCTCGTCGCCCGCGTGCCGCTTCACGGCACCGTCTGAGCTGTCAGCCCCACCGCGCCATCCTCGCGCCGCCGCAGCTCTGGTGAGGCCACGCGGAACTCCGCGGGCAGCATTCGCAGGATGCGCTCCCGGCGATACCGGGCGTTCACCAGCCGTTGCTCCAGCGCCGCCTTCTCCGTCCGTACCGCCTTGTCCTGGGGCCCAGCTCGCAGGGCCAGCGCGGCCAACCTGCGCGACACCTCCTCCAGTTCCCGGTCGATGAGCACCGGCTGGATGTTGCGGCGGACCCTTGCCTTGCGGCCGGTCGCGTTGTTTTCAATCCACACCGGCAACACCGCCACGTCCCCCAGTGCCACCGGGGCACCGGGCTCCGCCCGCGTCACCCCCACCCGCAGCAGCAGCGAGTCCCGCTTGTCTCCCTCCGTGCCTGTCCTTCCCTTGGCGTGCTTGTAGAAGCGCGCCTGGTTCGCCACCAGGTTTCCCAGCGAGTACGCGATGAGCCCCCGCCGTCCGGACTTCGTCGTGTACGCCTCCAGCGGCTGGAGCACGTGCGGATGGTGCCCGATGACCGCGAACGCCCCCGCCTCCAGGAAGGCCTGCCCCAGCGCCCGGTCCAGCGGGTTCGGCGTGTCTGAATACTCCCGCCCCCAGTGCCCCATCACGAACAGCGCGTCACACCTCGCCGCCGCGGCGCGCACCCGCTCCACCGCCTCCTCCTCCCGCAGCCCCCGGCGCGAGCGGTGCTCCGGATAGGGCACCAGCGCCACGTGCGCTGCGTCCGCTTCCTTCGGGTTGCTGAAGCCATTCAGGATCCGCGTGAAGGAGAGGAACCCCAGCCGCACCCCGCGCACCTCCATGAACACCGGCTCCCACGCCGCGTCTCGCGTGGCGCCGGTGCCCACGTGGCGCAGGCCCGCCGCGTCCAGGTGGCGCAGCGTCTCCACCAGGCCCTCCGGGCGCTGATCCCTCGCGTGGTTGTTGCCCGTGGACACCACCTTCACGCCCGCCCCCACCAGCGCCCGCACCATCGCCGGCGGCGCGTTGAAGACGAGTTCCCGCGTCACCGCCTTGCGGTTGTCCGTGACCGGCGTCTCCAGGTTCACCACGCCCACGTCCGCCGTGCGCAGCACGTCCGACAGCGGCCCGAAGACGTGGTCCCACCCCTCGTGGTTGAGCGAGGGCGCCGCGCCTCCCTCCGGGGGCACCGCCCCGCTCCGCGCATGGTCCCGCGCCACCGACTTCACCTCGCCGTGCGGAATCACGTCCCCGCCGAAGACGAGCTCCACGCGCGCGGGCGCGGCCGTCCCCAGCAGCGGCATCAACCCCAGCAGGAGCGCGGCCACCGCACGGCGTGACTCACCCGCCACGGGGCTCCCGCACGCCGATGATCACATCGCGGTTCCACGGGTCGCGCCGGGTCGTCGCGGGACAGCCCGCCTCCTGCATCCACGTGAGCCAGTCCTCGCGCCGGAACAGGCCATTGCGATGCCGTTCCTGCGACGTGCTCACCGTCCCATCCGCCTCGCGCATCACATACGAGAACGCGGTCTCGAAGGTCTCGTCCTCCGGATCCGGATCCCACGTCCACATGAGGTAGCGCATCGCGCGCCCGTCCGGCCCGTCGTGGCCCCCCGTCTCGGTGAGGGGCTCGAACGTGTCCCGCACGCAGTCCGGCAGCAGCACCACCGCGCCTCCGGGTCGGCAGTGCTCCACCGCCGTGCGCACCGTGGCCCGCGCGGTGTCCCGGTCCGTCGCGTACATGATGGCGTCGTGCACCATCACCCGGTCGAACGTGCGCGAAAGCCGCAGGGACGTCATGTCCCCCAACAGGTGCTCGCACTCCGGGTTGACGGCGCGGCTCACCGCGAGCATCCCCGGCGCTCGGTCCGTCAACGTCAGCGTGTAGTGGGCCTTCAGGTGGAAGGCCAGGCTCCCACCGCCCGAGCCCAACTCCAGCATCGTGCGCGCAGGCCCCGGTGCCGCCGTGCGCAGGATGCCGAGCAGGTCCTCCGCCTCCTCGACGTACTCCTCGGGCGGCGAGAACAGCGGCCACCAGGGCGCGAGGTCCGTGTAGAGGTGGGGCTCTGCCTGGGGAGGCGGGATCACGGTGCGCGCTGCCATGGACGACCCTCGACTCGAAGAGCGGTGGTCTGGCTTTGTACCGCCCGGACAGCGGGGACGTCCATGACGCCCCCGCCGGAGTCCGCCGGCCCTACCGGACTACCGAACGACTATCGAACCTGGATGGCGTCCGCGACGACGTAGGTGCCCGCCGTGACCCAGCGGCTGAGCTGCACCTTGTTCCAGCCCGCCGGGAAGCTCCACGTGCCCAGCGTGTTCCACCGGGCGCCGTTGACGGTCTGGTTCACCTTCACGTTCGCCAATTGCGTACCCGTCGCGCTCGTGACGATGAAGGGCGCGGCCGTGGAGCGGTCCGTCGCCGCCGTCCACCACGCATCCACCGTCTTCGTGCCCGCCGCCGCCAGGTAGAAGTAGAACGTCGCCGGCTCCGACACCGCCGCGCCCGGGGACACCAGGTAGCTGCTGCCGTAGTAGCCCGCCACGTTCGTGGACGACGCCCAGCTTGAGCCCGTGAGCTGGATGTAGCCCTTCGTCTGGTCGTTGTTCGCGTTGTTGCTGTCAATCACCAGGCCCGTCGGCGTGCCCCCGCCCGACGTCCACAGGTACGTCACGTCCACCCAGTCGTTGTTCGACATCCCCAGGTCCGTCCAGAACGTCCCGTCCGCCAGGTCGATGCCCGCAGGGTTCGCCGGCCGGCGCCCGAACTGATCCAACCCACCGTTGAAGCCGTCCTGGTACGCGGCCTGCGCCTCCGGCTTGCCCTGCGGCAGCGTCTTCCACATCTCGCGCACGCTGGACGGATTCCAGTAGTCATCCTTCGTGTTCCACGGCCCCACGTCCCACACGGACGTCGTCGTGCACTTCGCCGTCTTCGCGTAGCAGACACGCACCTGGTACTCGGAGCCCCCGTTCGACGCGAGCCCCCGCCGGGACGGCAGCGCCACGAAGCGATCGTTGCTCTTGATGACGTGCCCGTTGGCCGTCGTGCCGCCCACCAATCCCTCGCGGGTGGCGTAGACGCGGTAGGTCAGCGCCGCCAGTGGCTGGAGCCCCTGCTCGGTGTCACTCCCCTCCCGCCAGCCTTCCAGCGCCAGCTCCTGGACCACCGGGCCCCGGCCGCGCTCGTCCGCCACCAGCGCCAGCCGCACCTGCACCTCCGTGCCCGCGCGGGGCAGCCGCACGGCCTCGCCCGCGGTGGCGGTGCGCCACTCGCTCCAGGCGCCCCCGGGGACGCGCACGCGCACGTCCACCTCGACGCCCGTTCCCAATGCCTGCGTCGCCTGGAGCCTCGGCCTGAACGTGTCCACGGGCTCCGACAGCGTGCGCGCCGGGAACGTGTAGAGGCCGGTGAGCCGGTTGAGCCCTTCAGGCCGGCGCATCACGCCGTTGGGCTCGTAGAGCAACCCGTCCCGCGTGCGCACGAGCTCGCCCGTGCCCTCGCCCACGGACAGGTCCTCCGTCCAGCGCTGCGCCCCCGCCTCCACCCGGAGCGTCTCCGCAGCCGGGGGAGCCGGCTCCGCGGCCGCGACACCCTGCGCGAACACCGCGCCCAACATCACCGTCATCACCGTGGACCGCCACGACGCGCGCATGCCTGGACTCCGGGAAAAGGGAAAAAACATTTACCCGGATATACTTTAAATTCCTTATTTCTCGGAAATCAAGATCCGTCGCAAGCCTGGTACTTCACGGGCAGCGAGCACCCCGCCATGGGGCAGTCCGGCGACGCCGCCGCCTGCTTGTCCCGGGCGATGACGGACTGGAGGGACTCACCCCCCAGGCACTGGATGTGCGGTTCGACGCCCGGGCAGCAACCACAGCCACAGGCCGTGTACGAGGAGGCCTCGGGAGCGGGCCCCGGAGCCGCGGCGTCCGGGGTGGAAGCAGCCTCGGGGCGCGCGCCCTGGGAGACACAGCCTGACGACAGCATCAGCAGCACCGGGACAAGCATTCGCATGTCCCGGAGGATAGTCGACCCGCGGCCTCAGTACCCCGTCCGCACCAGCACGGGATGGCCATTGTCTTCGTAGACATTGCCCGTGGACGTCTGCGCGAACGTGCTGTCGAACACCAGCGTGTACGACGTGTCCGGGTTCGACGTCTGCGCCGAGCCCCGGTCGAACCGGTTGCGCAGGAACGTGCCGCCGCCGCCGGCCGCGCCGCCACCGTTGATGCAATACACGCCGCCGCCGAACCAGTTGTCCTCGATCTTCAGGTTCGACGAGGGCCCGACGATGGTGTTGATCATCATCGCGGCGATCTGCTTCTTCGGGTTCGGCGTGGGCAGGGTCCCCATCGTCTGGTCGTGGTACGCGGAGAAGTTCGACCCAATCACCTCCAACCCGCTGCCCCCGTGGGACTGGAGCACGTCGTTGTGCGTGCGGGAGTCGGTGCCCGGGTGGTTCGGGTCGGGCGAGAAGTGCACCAGGTCGTGCCCGTAGCTGCCCTGGATGGACACGTTCACGGGGGCGCCCGACGTCGCGGGGGCCACGGAGAAGGCATCCACCACGCCCGACACGTTGGTGCGGTAGGCCGTGTACTCGCGCATGCCAATGCCATTCACCCAGTAGGTCGGATTCGCCGCGCGCACGGTGGTGAACTCGATGCGCGCGTTCGTGCCGCCGGTGCCAATCTGGATGATGGCGCCGCCCCCCGTCATCGCGGGCCCTCCGTCCACCACGCAGTTGCTCACCACCGTGTTCGCCGCCTTGATGATGACCCGGCCGTGGACGATGGTGTCCGCCAGCCGCTGTCCGGCCGTGCTCAGCGTGACGTCCCCGTTGACGACCTTCGTCGGGTAGGCGCGGATGATGCCCGCGCCCGTATTCGCCGCCGTCGGCTTCGTCTGACGCAGGACGAAGGTGTCCGCCGCCTGCTCCTGTGTGGCGGGGGTGACGCCTTCGGCCTCTGGGGACGCGCCCTCGCCACAGGAGATGAGCAGGAGCGCGGACGACAGGAAGGCGGGGAACGCACGAGAAATGTTCATGAGACAAGGAGACGTGAAACACGTCTCCCCGTCAATCAAGAAAATCGCGTATAGAATGTTTACCTACTTGGTCCCGAACAGGCGATCTCCCGCGTCGCCCAGGCCCGGCAGGATGTAGCCGTGCGCGTCCAGCCGGTCGTCGATGGCGGCGGTGAAGACATGCACGTCCGGGTGGTGCTCGCGCAGGTTCGTGAGGCCCTCGGGACACGCGAGCAGACACACGAAGCGCAGGCTCCCGGGGCGGCTGCGCTTCACGCGCTGGAGCGCGGCCACCGCGGAGTTCCCCGTCGCGAGCATCGGGTCACACACGATGACGTCCCGGTCCTCCAGGTTGCCCGGCACGCGGTAGTAGTACTCCACCGCGCTCAGCGACTCCGGGTCGCGGTACAGCCCGATGTGGCCCACGCGCGCGGACGGCACCAGTTGCAGCAGCCCGTCCAGGATGCCCTGCCCCGCGCGGAGGATGGGCACCAGCACCAGCTTCTTGCCGTCCAGCACCCAGCCCGTGGTGCGGGCCATGGGGGTCTGGATCTCCTCCTCGCGCAGCTTCAGGTCGCGCAGCGCCTCGTACCCGAGCAGGAGGGAGATCTCCTCCAGCAGCGCCCGGAAGGACGCCGTGCTCGTGTCCGTCCTGCGCATCACCGTCAGCTTGTGCTTCACCAGCGGGTGATCCACCACCGTGCAGTTCGGGAAGTCCATGGGTTCTCCTCGCGCCGCCGGGAGCTCCGGACGGCCTGTGGGCCTGCTCCAGCGCTTCACGACGTGTTCAGAAGACCGTTCCGTCACTGCGCACGCGGATGGGCGGCACGCCGCCGGGGCGCAGCTCCGCCGCCACCCGGCGCCCCGCCGTCCACGTCCCGCCCTGGAGCACCTTCGCCAGCGGCAGCTCCTCCGCGCTCAGCTCCAGCCGTCCGCGCACCAGCGCCGCCACGCGGTCCAGCAGCGCCACCGTCAGCGCGCGCCACTCCACGATGGGCGCGTCGCCCGGGTCATACGCCTCCTTCAGCAGGCGCGGGTCCTGGGGCACCAGCACGCCCAGGTCCACGAAGAGCCCGCCGTTGCGGTACTCCGGCAGGCCGGTGAGCGCGTCCAGCTCCGTCACCGTCACGCCGGCGTCCGCGAGCGGCTCCACCAGCGAGTACGCCAGCCACTGGGACAACTTGTGGAAGGGCACCAGCGCGTCCGCGCTGTCGGACGGGCCCAGGGCCGGGTGCGGCCACACGTCCCCCAGGTTGATGCCGTCCACCGTCGTGCGCCCGGGCCAGATGGGGCCCAGCACCTCCAGCACCGTGCCCAGCACCTCCGTGGCCCGCACGCTCCGGCGGTGCGCCGCCAGCATGTCGAACATCGACCCCGGCCTCGGCAGCACCCGCGACAGCCCCTGCAACAGGTGCAGCCGGCCCTCCACCCCGAGCAGCGGGTTGGACGCGGACACCTGGAAGCCGCGCTCCAGCGCCTCGCGCGTCATCCGGCTCAGCGCCTCCGCGTCCGCGCGCAGCGGCCGGTCCGGATCCGACGAGAAGCCCCCCGCCATGAACATCCGCAGCGACGCGACCGCCAGCCCCTCCGAGCGCACGTAGCTGGCGCCATTCGGCTCCTGGTAGCGCCACGCGGGCCCGCTGCCCGCGTCCAGCAGCACGCTCACCACGCCCAGGTCCACCTTCGCCCGGGCGCGCTCGTCGGGCGGCAGCGAGGCCAGGCGCGCCTCCAGCTGCGCGAGCCTTGGCACCCCTCCCGCGTCGAAGTGGCGCCAGCGGCTGTGCACCGGGATGTCCAGCCGGGGGTACGCCTCGTGCGTCACCGCCAGCACCCGGTCCACCACCACCGGCAGCCGCGACGGCTCCACCCGGAAGTACTCCAGCCTCCCGGCCAGCCCCAGGTCCAGCACCTGGTGACACCGCTCGCGGATGGCCGCCGGGCTGCGCAGCCACGCCACCGTGGGAGACACTTCCTGCACCCGGATCGCGTCAAGCATCGAGGTCCCGTCCCTTCACCTGCGCCAGCGTCCCCGCGTCCGCCACCGGCCCGCGCGTGAAGTAGCCCGCCGCCTTCTTCGCCTCCATCTCCACCTTCGCGTCCGCCGGGATGAGGCCCTCCGGAATCGGCACGCGCTCCAGGATTTCAATGCCCGAGCGCACGATGGCGTCGTGCTTCATGTCGCTCATGGAGACGAAGCGGTGGATGCGCGTGATGCCCAGCCAGTGCAGCACGTCTGGCATCAGCTCCTGGAAGCGCATGTCCTGCACGCCCGCCACGCACTCGGTGCGGTGGAAGTACGTGGCCGCGGAGTCGCCGCCCTCCTGCCGCTTGCGCGCGTTGTAGACCAGGAACTTGGTCACCTCGCCCAGCGCCCGGCCCTCCTTGCGGTGGTAGACGATGAGCCCCACCCCGCCCTGCTGCGCCGTCCGCACGCACTCTTCAATGCCGTGCACCAGGTACGGGCGGCAGGTGCAGATGTCGCTGCCGAACACGTCGGAGCCGTTGCACTCGTCGTGCACGCGCGCCGCCAGCGGCACGTCCCTGTCCGCGAGCTTCGCGATGTCGCCAAACACATACAGGGACAGTCCGCCAATGGGCGGCAGGAAGACGTGCAGGTCCGGGCGGGTGATGAGCTCCGGGAACATGCCGCCGGTGTGCTCGAAGAGGCCCCGGCGCAGCGCGCCTTCCGTGAGGCCGAAGCGCTCCGCGATGCCCGGCAGGAACCAGACGGGCTCCACCGCGGCCTTCACGACCTTGATGTCGCCGTTGGCCGCCACCAGGTCGCCGTCCACCTGGAGGCGCCCGGCGAGCATCGCGTCGCGCACCTCCGGCATGTTGATGTGGGCCCGGGTGACGGCGATGCTGGGTTTGTAGTCCACGCCCTGCTCGGCGTAGGCGCGGAACACCTGCCCCGCCACCGCGCCCCAGGGGTCCAGCGACACGATGCGCTTGGGGTCCCCCCACGACGGGTACGGCCCCACCTGCGCCGCGGGCGAGGTGTTGGTCAGGTCCGCCTTGTGGTCCTGCGGCAGCTTGCCCGCGGACACCGCCAGCGCGCGGTAGATGGCATACGCGCCGGAGTGCGTGCCGATGACGTTGCGGTGCGAGGGGTCGGAGAGCGTGGCCACCACGGGGCCCCGGCGCAGCGGCTCCCCTTCGCCCCAGCGCAGGGGCACCCCTGGCACCTGGCCATCCGGGTGCGAGGTGAGACGGATGTGATTGACGGGCTTCTTGTCAGCCATGGGAGCGCCCTCCTGTCGGGCGCGGGGAAATGGGGCGAAAGGCGTTGGGG
>NZ_RAWB01000589.1 GCF_003612055.1 Corallococcus llansteffanensis | reverse complement strand
TGTGGCGTGCGGTCGCTCCGCTCGCGCACGTCCTGGCGTGGAGTCGCTGGCGGCGCCACCACCAAGCCGTAGCCATGCGGTGTCACTACCGAGCCCGAGGGGCTCGATTCAAATTGCAACTGTAGGACTAGGGGCTGTCCCTGATTATCGCAGCCAGAGAAGCATGGAGGCGACGTGCAGGGCGGCGAGAACCGGCTGGTGGATGGGCGCCGGGTGCTCCGCTCGCTGGACCCCTCTGTGCGCGATGCCTTCACTCACAGGCGGCTTCGGTACATCCGGAACTTCCTGCCCCACCTCGACGTCCCCTGGTCCCGCTTCTTTGGCATCAGTGACCGCGCGGCCGTGGAGGCGCATTGCCGCGCGAATGGCATCGCCTTCGAATGGCGCGACACGCAGGGCCTGCGCATCTGGCGGACGCTCCCACGCTGGTGCGCCATGACCGCACTGGCGAGCCGACCTGGTTCAACCAGCTCCAGTTCCACCCCCCGTCCTGTCTGGTGGCTCGAACGCGCGAGGCCTTGCTGCATCTGCTCTCCCGCCCCGAGTCCTTTCCCCGCAACGTCGTCTTCGCCGACGACGGTTCCACACCCGGCGATGACACCGTCGCTCACATCGGTGAAGTGCTTCAGCGGGAGTCCGTCGGCGTCACCCTGGCGCGCGGTGAGGTGCTCGTCGTCGACAACATGCTGGTCGCGCACAGCCGCTGCCCGTATGTAGGCGAGCGCAAGGTGTTCGTCGCACCCGCAGACAGCGTGCGTGAACAGCACCTCCCTTGCTCCGCCCGTGAACGACCTGAAGCCCACCGACACCCCTGCTCGCTCTGACCTCTCCTGGCGGCTCCTGCTGGGCGCATGGCTCCTGCTGCTCGTCGTCCTGAAGCTGTGGGACATGGCCCCGCCCCGCGTCGTGGATGCGCAGGCCGCCCCCGAGCAGTTCTCCGCCGAGCGTGCTCGCACCGACCTCCAGGTCCTCACGCGTGCGCCCCGCCCCTCTGGCACCCCGTCGCACCGCGAGGCCCGCGAGTACCTGCTGCGCCGACTCTCCGAGCTGGGCTTGAAGGCAGAGGTACAGTCGACATCGGTGGTGGGGACGTGGTGGGGACTCCCTTACGACGCCGCGCACGTCGACAACGTGGTGGCGCGCCTGCCCGGGACCGACTCGACCGGCGCCGTGCTGCTCATGGCGCACTACGACTCCGTGCCGCACAGCCCCGGGGCCGGTGACGACGCCGCCGGGGTCGCCGTGCTCCTGGAGACGCTCCGGGCGATGCAGGCCATGGGGGCGCTGCGCAACGATGTCATCTTCCTCTTCACCGACGCGGAGGAGGCCGGCGCGCTGGGCGCCCAGGCGTTCCATGCGCAGCACCCGTGGGCCCGTGACGTGGGCGTGGTGCTCAACTTCGACTCCCGTGGCACGAGCGGCGCCGCCGTCGTGTACGAGACCAGCAAGGGCAACGCCCGCCTCATCCAGGCGCTCGCGGAGTCGGTTCCCCGGCCCGTGGCGTCCTCGCTGGTCCAGGAGGTGGCTCGCCGGCTCGGACACTCCACCGACCTGCGCGTCTTCCGTGAGGCGGGCGTGCCAGGGATGAACGTCGGCTTCTCCGACTCCCCGTCGCACTACCACACGGCACAGGACCGGCTCGACCAGCTGGACCTGCGCAGCGTGCAGCACCTGGGCATGTATGCGCTCGCGCTGGGGCGCACGTTCGGCGACAGCGACCTGCGCCAGCTTCCGGCCGAGGACGCCGTCTTCTTCGACGTGCTCCTGGGCCGGATGGTCCGCTACCCGGCCTACCTCGCGCTTCCCTTCGCGGCGCTCATCGTGCTGGCCCACCTCGCCGTCACGCTTCGCGCCCGACGCTCGGGAGCCGTCACCTTCCGGGGCATCGCGCTCAGCGCGCTCGGCTTCCTTGCCATCATCGTCATCACCACGGTCGCGACGGGCGCCTTGCTGTTCGTGCTTCGCCGCGTGGATCCGTCCCTGGTGCTGATGCGGGACCCCTATGAGGCGACGTGGTACCGGCTGGGGCTCACGGGGACGGGCGCGGGTGTGACCGCGGCGCTGTACCGCCTCCTGCGTCGCTGGCGGGGGCCGGAGGAGGTGGCGCTCGGCGCCCTCGTCCCCTGGAGCGTCGGGCTCGCGGCGTCCAGCGTGCTGGCTCCCGGGGCCAGCTACTTCTTCGCGTGGCCGCTGGCGGGCGCGCTGGCGGGGTTCGTGGCCCTGTCGTGGGCCCGGCGCACCGGACGCTCCTTCGTGGCCTTCGGGGTGTTGCTGCTCGCCGCGGTGCCTGTGATTGCCGTCGCCGTTCCAGCCCCGTTCCTGTTGTTCGTCGCCCTCCAGATGCAACGCGGCTTCCTGGCCGTTGCCGCGGTGGCGCTGCTGATGGGGGCGCTGCTGCCCCAATTCGAGCTGCTGGGCGCGGGCCGGTCCTTCCGCCCCGCCGGGCTGCTGGCCTTCGTGGGCGTGGCCATGCTGGGCGTCGCGCTCGGCAGGGCTGGCTTTTCGGCGGAGAAGCCCCGGCCCACGGGGCTCACGTACGCGGTGGATCAGGCTTCGGGACAGGCCTGGTGGCTGACCACGGATGCCGAACCGCCTCCTGCCCAGGCCCGCCTCTTCCCATCCCAGACCGCGCGTCCGGGGCCGGGCGTCCTCAGCCCCTATGACTCGGACTCCGTCACCCGGGCCGGCAGCGCTCCGGTGGAGTCCCTTCCAGCTCCGACCGTGGAGCTCCTTCACGAGGAGCCGGTGGGCCCCGGACGACGTCTGCGATTCAAGGTCCGCTCCCCGCGACAGGCCCCGGAGCTGACCGTCTTCGTGTCCTCGGAGGCCACCGTCGTCCGGGCCCGCATCGACGGGCGCGACGTCGTGGAGTCACCGCCCCACCTGTCCAACGAACGGCAGCCGTGGGGCTTCCGCTACCTGGGCGTTCCCTCTGAAGGCTTCGAGCTCGTGCTCGAGCTGGCGGAGGCGCGTCCCATCGAGCTGCGCGTCATCGACCGGACCTACTCGCTGCCGGGCTCGCACGCGGCCCCGGACCTGATGAGCGTGCCGTTCTACCTGGCGGGCTCGACCTTCAACTCGCAGCGCTTCCGCTTCTGAGCAGTGTATGGGGATGGACAGAGAGCTGCCCGTCTGGCCATTAGCGGCATGGAAAACGGCCTGTTAGCGTTTTGCCCCTACCTGCGAGGATCAGTATGCGTGCCGGGGGGCAGCATCCGTGGGAATTCATTCTATCGGAGCAGCAGCAGCGTGACTTTGAACGGGATGGGTTTGTCGGACCGCTCCCGCGGTTTCTTCCCATCGACGAAATCGACGCGCTGAGGCGTGAGCTGGACGACCTGGTGTCGAACCGCCGGAGCCACCCGCTCTATGGGCGGTTCTCGGTGCGCGACTGGCACCTCGTGTCGCCGCTCGCGATGCGCCTGTTCACGCACCCCGCCATCGTCCGGCGCCTCCAGCAGCTCGCGGGGGAGGACCTGCTCCTCTGGCGCTCGAAGGTCTTCCACAAGGCGCCGGGGGACGGGGAGATTGGCTGGCATCAGGAGTGGGGCTGGTTCAACGGCGAGGAGATTGGCAACGACCGCCCGGGGCTTGTCCCCACCAGTGTCGGCGGGGACTGGTGGAACCTCACGGTCTGGGTGGCGCTCGACGACATCACTCCGGAGAACGGGCCGCTGCGCTTCGTCCGGGGCTCGCAGAAGACGCGCTTCCCCATCCGGATGGTGCCGATGGTCGACTCGGCGTTCTTCCAGGATCCCTTCATCGGCGATCCCGATGTGGCGACGCTGGTGGAGCGGGCCCGGGACAACCGGCTGGTGCTCGACATCGACACGTCCCGGATGTTCGACGGAATCGACGCCCACCTCCTGTCGCGGGACGCGCTGAAGACCTATGTCAGGAATTGGCTGTCCAGCCTCCAGGCCGCCATCACGCTTCCGTTCGACGCACCGGCGGAGGACGTCGTCACCCTGACGATGAAGAAGGGCGACTTCGTCATCTTCACGGAGCGGACGATGCACGCGTCGCTTCCGAACGACACCACGCGCAGCCGGATCGCCATCGACTGTCGGGTGACGACGTCGGACACGCTCGTCTACCCCGGCCGCCTGCGGGACGACTTCATCGACGGGTCGAACCTGGACATCACGCGGCACCGCTGCGTGCTGCTGTCGGGCCGGAAGCTCAACCGCGCCAATGCCTGTCTTCACGAGGAAGGTGGGGCGCTCCCCGCGGGCCTGGCGCCGCGCGCGCATGGACTGCTGGGAGAGCGATTGCTGGACCGCGCCGATGCTCCGGGGCTCCACTGCTGGGAGAACCGCCTGGATGCGCGGACGGTGCCCTTCCTCGGGGACCACAAGGTGCTCGGGTCGGTCCTCATCCCCGGGGTGACGTACGTGGAGATGGCGCTGGCGGCGGCGGGCGAGGTGCTCGGCCGCCGTCCGGTCTCCGTCGAACAGGTCGAGTACCACCACGGGCTCGTGCTCCAGGAGGACGCCGCGCGGCGGATCCAGCTCTCGCTCCAGCGCGAGGGCGAGGGCGCGGCGGTGCGCGTGCACAGCCGCCCCGCGGAGGGCGCCGGTCCCTGGCAGCTCCACGCCAGCTTGAGACTCCGACTCGACGTGATGGCCCTGCCAGAGCCGGGAAGTGATGCGGTACGCGCGGGACGTCGCTCCGCGGTCTGACTTCGAACAGGGATGGCGACATGAACGCGCGAAGCCCCAGCAGTGGCCCTGCTGTCGACTGGAGTCTGTCCTTCTTCGCGAGCGGCGAGGGGCGGGGTGACAAGTACCGGCTGCTCTTCGACGCGGCCCGCTTCGCCGATACCCAGGGCCTGCGCGGCATCTGGGTCCCCGAACGTCACTTCACCCCCCTGGGCGGGCTCTTCCCCCAGCCCTCGCTGCTGCTGGCGGCGCTGGCGCGCGAGACGCGCAACCTGCGGCTGGGCGCGGGGAGCATCGTGGTGCCGCTCCACCACCCGGTGCGCATCGCGGAGGACCTCTCCGTCGTGGACAACCTGTCCGGCGGACGGGTGGTGGCGTCGTTCGCTTCAGGGTGGCACCCGGGGGACTTCGCGCTCGCGCCCGAGGCCTACGAGGACCGGCACCGCGTGATGCTCCAGGGCGTGGAGACGGTGCGGCGGCTGTGGAGCGGTCAGCCGTTGAGCCTGCCCGGCGGCGATGGCCTCGAACATGAGGTGCGCATCTTCCCGACGCCGCTCCAGCGCGCGCTGCCCATCTGGCTCACGTCGACGGGCACCGCCGCGACGTTCGAGACCGCGGGGGCGCTGGGCACCAACATCCTCACCCACCTCGTGGATCAGGACCTGGAGGTGCTGGCGGCGAGGATCGCCGCCTACCGTCGGGGCCGGCAGCGGGTGGGGCTTCCCGAGGACGGCGGCACCGTCACCGTCATGCTGCACACGTTCCTCGGGGAGGACGAAGCGAGGGTGCGCGCCCAGGCCCGCCCGGCGTTCCGTCGCTACCTGCTCGCGAACGCGCCCCTGCTCCAGGCGGGCTCCCACAGCCGCGGCAGGGCGATGGACCTGTCCCGGCTCGCGGAGGGTGACATCGAGGCGCTCGTCGACCACCAGTTCGAGCGGCTGTTCTCGGGACACGCCCTGCTCGGCACGCCGGAGAAGTGTGTCCCATTGGTGCGGAACCTCACGGCGCTGGGCGTCGGTGAGATCGCCTGTCTGGTGGACTTCGTCGACGAGCCGGGCGAGGTGCTCGAAGGCCTCCACTCCCTGCTGCGCCTGCGCGAGCTGTGCGCGGCCGCTCCGAGGAGCCGGCTCGTTCCCGTGACGGCGCCTGCCGTGCAAGCGCCTCCGGCGGCGCCTTCGCTGGACGAGCTGCGGTCCCGCGCGGAGGAGGTGCTCGTGGGCGAGGCGTTCTATGCGCGCCTGCTGAAGGCCGGAGGGGACTCCGGGCCGAGCTTCCGGCTCATCTCGCGGCTGTGGCGTCGCTCCGATGAAGCGCTCGCGGAGCTGGAGATCCCCGCGTCCCTGCGCGCGGACCTGGGCCGCTACCAGGCGCACCCGGCGCTGCTCGACAACTGCTTCGTCGTGTTGATCGCCACCGTGCTCGCGGGGGGCGCGGAGGC
>NZ_RAWB01000588.1 GCF_003612055.1 Corallococcus llansteffanensis | reverse complement strand
AGATGGGCCCGCTCCGGGCCGTCTGCCCAGAAGGAGCTCCCCATGAGACTTCGTTCCTGCCGCCGCCTGGCGCTCACCGGCCTCGTGTTGCTGGCCACGGGCTGTATGACGGGCCCGCTCAACGGCACCACCACCGAAGCGCAGCCCCAGGGAAAGGAGTTCGTCTTCCAGGGCTACCACAACCAGCCCGCCATCCCCATCCAGGTGCAGGTCCTCAAGGACGCGGAGGCCGACCCGGCCCTGGCGGCCAACTGGGTCGTCATCGCCAACACCGTCACCAGCACCACGGCCAGCTACTACAACAGCCCGGATCCGCTCTACGCCTGGAGCGTCAAGGGCACGCCCGTGACGGCGCCCGCCAACGCGGCACGCTGGCCCGTGGGTGGCGTGCTGCGGGTGCGCGCCCTGGCCAAGGACCCGGATGGGGACCGGCTGCTCACCACCTTCGACGACGTGACGTTCTCCGACTGCCTGGGCGAGCACGCGGGCGAGGAGTGGTCCCAGGTGGGCGCCGCCTGCGAGGGCATGGGCATCCAGACCGCCTCGGTGGTGTCCACGCTGCTCAGCCCCGTGGACGCCGCCACCCCGCCGGACTACCTGGGCCGAAAGGGCACCATCTCCGTGAAGGAGACCGGTGATTACTACAAGCAGATCAACGCCCCCGATACCTTCGCGCTCTTTCTCAGCACGTATGGCTTTGATGGGACCGAGGACACGGCCACGTACTTCAACGAGGGGGACCTGGGCATCGGCCGGGAGATGCACTGCAAGCCCATCAACAGCGGGCGGGGCACGGCGTGCTACGTGAAGAACTACGCCGCGCGGGACGCCAACAACAAGCCCATCTTCGGGGGGGATTCCAACGCCGCGCTGGCGGACGCGGTGGCCCGGACGAACGCCTTCGCCACCGTGGCCATGGTGTACATGCCGCCCCGGGAGGCTCCCAACAGCGTGAAGTTCATGGTCTATGACGGCGTGGGCAAGCTGTCGCCCACGGCGGTGTTGGACAACCAGGGCAAGCGCGTGTCCATCCCCAACAACTGCCTGTCCTGCCACGGCGTGAACGCGAACTATGACGCGGGCTCGAAATCGGTGTCGGGCGCGAGCTTCCTGCCCTTCGACGTCTTCAGCTTCCGCTACTCCTCCGCGCCGGGCTTCACCTTCGCGGCCCAGGCGGACGCCCTGCGCCGGCTGAACGCGCGGGTGTTGCTCACGAAGCCCGCGAAGGGCATCACCGACTTCATCAACGGCACGTATGCGCCGCACGCGGCGAGCGACCCCGCGGCGGTGGCGAACGACACCTATGTGCCCGTGGGCTGGACGACCACCCGCAAGCACGGGGTGGGGCTCTACAAGGGCGTCGTGAAGCAGTACTGCCGCACGTGTCACATGTCGGCCAACCACGCGGACGATGCCGGCCTGGCCGCCTACGACTTCCTGGAGTCCGCCGACTTCGACTTCTTCAAGTCCGCCATCAAGGCCGACGTCTGCGACCCCTCGCACCAGATGCCGCAGGCCGAGCACGTGATGAAGAAGATGTGGAAGAGCGGGGCCCGCGGCTACCTCGTGACGGGGTTGAACCTGCAGACCGCCTGCAAGCCGTAGCGGCGACGGAGGCCCACCTCCCTGGGGCCGTTCTGGCAGTATCCAGCGCGGACCCCCAGAGGAGGCCGTGGTGAACCTGCACCCGAGTCGTGTGACTGTCGTTGGAATCCTGGGACTGCTGGGGGCGCTCGTCGCGGGCGACGCCGGGGCGGAGGTGACGCGGGCGGAGTTCCTCGTCCCCGCCGAGCCGGGCATCGAGGTATCCGTGCGCGAGGTGAAGGACACCGGGATGCAGGTGGCGAACCTTGCCCCCCTCATCCTGGTGCACGGCGGGCGCGTCCCGGGGCGGGCGTCCTTCGACCTTCCCGTGGAGGGAGGCTCGCTCGCGGCCGACCTCGCGCGCGCCGGGCACGCCGTCTACGTCATGGACGTGCGGGGGTACGGCGGCTCCACGCGGCCGCAGGCCATGGGCGTGCCCGTGGCGGGCCCTCCGCTGGTGGGCTCCCACGAGGTCGTCCGGGACGTGCATGCGGTGGTGGGCTGGGTGCAGGCGCGCACCGGCCAGCGCCGCGTCGGACTCCTGGGCTGGGCCACCGGTGGGCACTGGGCGGGGATGTACGCCAGCCTCCACCCGGAGGAGGTGAGCCACCTCGTCATGCTCAACGCGCTGTACGCGGGGAGTGCCGAGCACAAGCTGCTGGGGCGTGGCACGGACCTCGAGGATCCCAAGCGGCCAGGGCGCTTCAACGCGGAGGGGCAGGGTGCCTACCGGTGGCACCCGGCGGCGTCGCTGGTTGGCGTCTGGGACCGCACCATCCCGTTGGAGGACAAGGCGCAGTGGAGGGATCCGGCGGTGCTCGAGGCCTACCAACGTGAAGCGCTCGCGAGCGACCCGCTGGCGGCCACGCGCACGCCCGCGGCCATGCGGGCTCCGTCCGGGGCGCTGGAGGACAGCTTCTACCTGGCCACCGGCCGTCAGCTCTGGGACGCGGCCTCCATCACCGCCCGCGTCCTCATCCTCCGCGCGGAGAGCGACTTCTGGAGCCGGCCCGAGGACGTCACCCGCCTCCAGGAGCACCTGGTCCACGCGGCCAGCGTGAAGGCCGTGGTGCTCCCGCAGGCGACGCACTTCGTCCACCTGGACCGCCCGGAGCGGGGACGCCGCGTCCTGCTGGACGAGGTCACCCGCTTCACCGGCGCGAAGAGGGGCGCACCGGCGCGGCCCGCGAAATAGGGCCGCGCCTCATGCTCCAGGGGCCTGTTTTCAGAGCCAGGGTGGTTTCTACGCCGTCGCTGGAGCGTGGGTGGGTCGCTAGGATGCCAGGGATGATTTCCATCCGGAGAATTGAACAGGCGACCCCCGCCGAGCGCGAGGGGCTCATGGAACTGCTCATCGACACGGTGGACAGCGGCGCGTCGGTGGGCTTCCTGGCGCCGCTCGCGCCCCAGGCCGCGGCGGAGTACTGGCGGGACACCCTGGCGTCCCTGGGGCCGGGGAAGGTGCTGTGGGTCGCGGAGCAGGAGGGGCGCATCATCGGCTCCGTGCAGCTCGCGCCGTCCCTGCGGGAGAACTCGCCGCACCGCGCGGAGCTCCAGAAGCTGTTCGTGCACTCGAGCGCCCGGGGGCAGGGGCTGGGGTCGCGGCTCCTGGGCGAGGTGGAGCAGTTCGCCCGGAGCCGGGGCATCACCCTGCTGGTGCTCGACACGCTGGCGGGTTCGAGGGCAGAGGCCGTCTACCAGCACCTCCAGTGGCAGCGGGTGGGAGAGGTCCCCGGCTGGGCGAAGGACAACGACGGCGTCCTGCGCCCCACCGTGTACTTCTTCAAGACCCTGAGTCCGTGATGGCTCCCTGGAGTCCGTGGCACGACCTGCGGCTCAGCCGGAAGCTCCCTGGGCCGCCAGGCGCCGGGCAGGCAAGGCCCGGGGTGTCGCGGCAGGCCTTCCAGTGGCAGCTTTTGCCCAGGGTTTGATTTGGGGTTCCCAGGTGCGTGCCTTCTTGGCTGCCCACCAGAGTACCCCCCGCCCTCCTGGACCCACGTCCAGGGGGGCGTCCCTTGATGGGAGCTGGCGTTCGGCCTCGAGCAAGACGAGGTGGGGCCCGTGCTCACGACGCTGGGCAGGCCTCCTCGCGTGGGGGATAAGGTCAACCATGCGGAGGCCTTCTTCGAGGTGACGGCCGTGGAGGGCGTCGCCTGGTCGGCCTGAGGAAGTCACCATGCTCCACTTCACCTCCCGCTTCATCGACTCCACGCCCGGCGACCCGCTCTCGGACACCCGGTCGCGCCAGGTGCACGGGGCGCTCTGGTCCCGCGTCCAGCCCACGCCCGTCTCCGCCCCCCGGCTCGTCGCCCTCTCACCGGAGATGGCGAAGCTCTTGGGGCTGGACGAGGAGGCCCTGCGCTCCGAGGCGTGGGTGCGCGTGCTCTCCGGCAACGCGCTGGAGCCAGGCATGGTGCCGTACGCGGCCAACTACGGCGGGCATCAGTTCGGCCAGTGGGCGGGACAGTTGGGGGATGGTCGGGCCATTGGTCTGGGGGAGCTGCGGGCCCCTGACGGCAGGCTCTACGAGCTGCAGCTCAAGGGCGCGGGCCGGACGCCCTACTCGCGCCGCGCCGACGGGCGCGCGGTGCTGCGCTCCTCCATCCGCGAGTTCCTGTGCAGCGAGGCCATGCATCATTTGGGCGTGCCCACCACGCGTGCGCTGTCGCTCGTCGCCTCCGGGGACGCGGTCGTCCGGGACATGTTCTACGACGGGCATCCCCAGGAGGAGCCCGGCGCCATCGTCTGCCGCGTCGCTCCGACCTTCCTGCGCTTCGGCAACTTCGAGCTGTGCACGAGCCGGGGGGAGGTGTCGCTGCTCAAGCAACTGGCGGACTACACGCTGACGCACTTCTTCCCGGAGCTGGGCCCGCCGTCGAAGGAAGCCTACGCCGCCTTCTTCAGCGAGGTGGCGCGCCGCACCGCGAAGCTCATCGCGCACTGGCAGGCAGTGGGCTTCGTGCACGGCGTGATGAACACCGACAACATGTCGATCCTGGGCCTCACCATCGACTACGGGCCCTACGGCTGGGTGGATGACTTCGACCCTGACTGGACGCCGAACACCACGGACGCCGAACACGGCCGCTACCGGTTCGGCAACCAGCCCGCCATCGGGATGTGGAACATCGAGCGGCTGGCCGTCGCGCTGATGCCGCTCTTCGAGGGCGACGAGAGCGTGTTCCAGGCGGGGCTGCTCGAATACCAGCGCACGCTGAACACGGAGATGACGGCGCGGTACGCGGCGAAGCTGGGCCTGTCCACGCTGGTGGACGACGCGGACGTCGAGCGGGTGAATGCGTGTCTGGCGTGGCTGGCGCAGGAGGAGACGGACATGACCCTCTTCTTCCGCGGCCTGTCCCGCGTGGTGGTCGCGCCCACCGCGCCCACCGTGTTTCCGGACGTGCTGCGCGAGGCCTTCTACGGGCCGGTGCCCGAGCCCCACCTGGCCCGCGGCCTCCAATGGCTGACGTCGTGGTGGGAGCGCACGCGGCGCGAGGGCGCGGACCCGGCGGAGCTGGCGCGCCGGATGGACGCGGTGAATCCGAAGTACGTCCTGCGCAACTACCTCGCCCAGGAGGCCATCGACGCGGCCCACGAGGGCGACGACTCGAAGGTGCACCTGCTGCTGGACGTGATGCGACGTCCCTTCGACGAACAGCCGGGCCGCGAAACGTACGCGGCCCGGCGGCCTGACTGGGCCCGGTCGAAGCCCGGCTGCTCCGCGCTGTCGTGCAGCTCCTGACGTCTCCGGGCTGGCCCGGGGCGCGGGAAGTCGCGCGAGGGCTACGGGGTGACGCGGAAGGACCGCAGCTGCGCGGGATACAGGGACAGGGTCAGCTTGCCATTGACCGCTGAGACGGGAGCGCCCGTCGCCGCGTCCGTGACGGTGCCCGTGACGGGCAGGGTGATGACGACGTCGTCGGCCTGGACCACGCCCGTGTTCACGACCGCGAGCCAGGTGCCGTGCGGGGGCGCGGAGATGGAGCGCACCACCACGGCGGGGTTGGACGCGGCGTTGGGCACCACCTGGCTGGGCAGCGCCGGGAGCGCGAGGAAGGCCTGGTTGAAGGCGCGCGCGTACTCGGGGAAGCCGTGGTTGAAGCTGGAGCTCGCCAGGTAGCCGATGAAGCGGGGATCGCCATTCGCCACGGCCCGCGCCTCGGAGAGCAGCGAGTACGGCCCGGCGTGCTCCACGTCGGTGACGAAGTAGCCGAGCAGCTGCTCCGAGCCCTCCGTCATCGCGTCCTCGTTGAGCGTGAAGTGGCGCACCATCGCGAGGCCCGCGCCGCTGCGGAACGCGTTCAGCGCGGCGGGCCGCCCCACGGTGTAGGCGTGGTTGAAGCTGTACGTCAGCGCGCCCTTGCTGTCGGCCGTGTAGTGCCCCGGATCATTCCAGGGGTCGGAGTGCTGCCACTCCCAGCCGCCCCACGTGCTGCGCGGCAGGACGAGGGCGTTGAGGTGCCGGTCCTCACTGAGGGCGCGGTCCAGGCTCGTCACGGACTTGCCCAGGTTGAGCCAGGGGGCGGGGTTCTGGGC
>NZ_RAWB01000587.1 GCF_003612055.1 Corallococcus llansteffanensis | reverse complement strand
CTGCCGATGGTGCGACGCGCGTTGCAGCCCCTCCTGCTCGGGCAGATTGGCACCTGCCCCTTCTGCAACAGAGCCATCAACCCCAGAGCCCCGCCTGAGCTGCCCTCTCGGATGTGACCAAGTGGTACTACCTCACCACCCGGGATGGCACCCAGCTCTACTTCAAGGACTGGGGCCCCCGGCATGGCCAGCCGGTGGTCTTCTCCCACGGCTGGCCCCTGACGGCCGACGCCTGGGAAGACCAGATGCTGTTCCTGGCGGACCATGGCTATCGCACCATCGCGCATGACCGCCGGGGGCATGGCCGCTCGTCGCAGACCCGGAACGGCCACGAGATGAGCACCTACGCGGATGATCTCGCCGCGCTGACCGCCACGCTCGGCCTGCGCAAGGCCATCCATGTCGGTCACTCGACGGGGGGCGGCGAGGTGGCCCGCTACATCGGGCGCCACGGCACCTCACGCGTGGCCCGGGCGGTGCTCATCAGCGCCGTTCCGCCCATCATGACCAGGACGGACTGGCACCCGAACGGGCTGCCCCTCGACGTCTTCGACAGCATCCGCGCCGGCGTGCGCACCGACCGCTCCAGCTTCTTCAAGGAGCTGAGCCTGGCGTTCTACGGCTACAACCGGCCCGGCGCGAAGGTGTCGGAGGGCGTCCGCGAGAGCTTCTGGCTCCAGGCCATGATGGGGGCGCTGAACGCCGAATATGCGTGCATCAAGGCGTTCTCGGAGACGGACTTCCGCGCCGACCTCGCCCGGTTCGACGTGCCGACGCTGCTGATGCATGGGGACGATGATCAGATCGTCCCCCTCAACGGCGCGTCGAGGCTCATGGTGGAGCTCATCAAGGGCGCGGAGCTGAAGGTCTACCCCGGCTTCAGCCACGGCATGTGTACGGTCAACAAGGACGTCATCAACGCGGACCTGCTGGCCTTCATCAAGGGCGAGCCCACGTCCTGACAGGCCGGCTGCCTGTCGCCCAACGAAACCATCGCCGGACTTGTCACGCCGGGGTGCGTGAAATAGGCCTGGAGCCATGTCCACCCCCGCGCTGCCCGCCGACTTCCTCCGCGCCATCGCCGAGTCCTTCCCCGCCGACTTCCTCACCCGGGAGCCCGCGGAGCTCCAGGAGTACGGCCGCGACTGGACGCGCGTGTACGCCCCCGCCCCGGGCGCGGTGGCCTTCCCCCGCACGACGGACGAGGTCGCCCGCTTCCTGGCGCTCTGCCACCAGCACCGCGTCGCCGTGGTGCCCTCCGGCGGGCGCACGGGGCTCGCGGGCGGGGCGGTGGCCACGAAGGGCGAGGTGGTGCTGTCGCTCAAGCGGATGACCCGGATGGAGCCCGTGGACCTGCTCGGCAACACGGTGCGCGTGCAGGCGGGCGCGGTGACGGAAGGGGTGCACCAGCACTGCGCTCCGCACGGGCTCACCTGGCCGGTGGACTTCGCCTCCAAGGGCAGCAGCACGGTGGGCGGCAACATCGCCACCAACGCGGGCGGCGTGAAGGTCATCCGCTACGGCCTCACCCGGCAGTGGGTGCTGGGGCTCCAGGTGGTGACGGCGCAGGGACAGGTGCTGGAGCTCAACGGCGCGCTGGAGAAGAACAACACCGGCGTGGACCTGCGCCAGCTCTTCATCGGCAGCGAGGGCACGCTGGGCGTCATCACGGAGGCCACGCTCAAGCTGACGCGCCTGCCGGGCAAGCAGGACGTCTTCCTCTTCGCGGTGCCGGACGTGGCCGCCGTGCTGCGCCTGTTCCGCGACGCGCGGCAGGCCCCGCTCGCGCTGTCCGCCTACGAGTTCTTCACCGACAGGTGCCTGGCCCGCGTGCAGCGCCACCGCAAGCTGCGCTCACCGTTCGAGGCCCCCAGCGGCTGCTACGTGCTGCTGGAGTCGGAGGGCGGCGACCCGGCGGCGGTGGAGGCGTGGCTTGGGTCCCTCTTCGAGCGCGGCCTCGTCACCGACGGCACCCAGGCGCAAGGAGCCGGGCAGGCCGCGGAGCTGTGGTCCCTGCGCGAGTCCATCAGCGAGAGCCTCTCCGCCACGGGCATGCTGCACAAGAACGACATCTCCCTGCCGGTGGCGAACCTGGAGGCGTTCTGCGCGGAGCTGGACGCCGTGTTCGCCAGCCGCTACCCGGGCTGGGAGATCTGCCTCTTCGGCCACATTGGCGACGGCAACCTGCACGTCAACGTGATGAAGCCGGACGCGGTGGAGAAGGCGGACTTCTTCGCGCACGCGAAGCAGGCGGACCACGCCATGTTCGACCTCGTGCGCAAGCACGGCGGCAGCATCTCCGCCGAGCACGGCATCGGCCTCTTGAAGAAGGACTACCTGGGCTACACGCGCGCGCCCGGGGAGCTGGAGCTGCTCCGCACCCTCAAGCGCGCGTTGGATCCGGAAGGCATCCTGAATCCTGGCAAGATTTTGGATGTCTGAGAGAGCCGGGCATGCCGTGGAGACAATCCAAATGGCGTGAGGGACTGTCCAGCGTGAGAGGGTTGTAGACGCTGACGTGGGTGGAGTGTCCGCATGGGCACACCGGCCCTGGCGGGGGAGGCGGCTTGTTGAGAGGCAAATCCATGGGCCCAATGGGGATGGAAACAATCTCATCCCTGCTCGAGCACCTGGATTCCTCTCAGTCAGGCAGGTCCATGAAAAACCATGTCTCCTCTGTTTTGCTCCTGTTGGGGCTGTCGGTTCCCGGGCTCTCCTGGGCCCAGGCGCCGGCAGGCAATGCCGCGCGCGCGGATCTCGCCAGGCAGGTCCGCATCGATGCGGCACTGTTCCAGCGGAGCCGACCGCTGCCAGCGCACCCCAACAATGGGGACGAGCTGCGCCATCCCACCCACTTCGCCAACTACAGCAAGGGGCTGCCGCACGACGCGATTGGCACGGTGGACCCGACGGCCTACCAGGCGATGCTGGCCGCGCTGCTTTCCGGAAGTGCCATGGACTTCGAGAACATCCCGCTCGGAGGGACACGCAAGCTGGTCAACCCACAGGCGGCCTACTCCTTCACGCTGATCGGCCCGGATCCCCACGCGTTGGCCATCCGGCCGGCACCCGAGTACTCCAGCGTCGAGACCGCGGATGAGATGGAAGAACTCTACTGGATGTCGCTCGTGCGCGACGTCAGCTTCAATCAATACGCAACAACGACCCTCATCACCACGGCAGCCCAGCGGCTCAACAGCCTGCGGCAGTATCGAGGAGCCAAGACGGAGGCGGGGACCGTCACGCCCGACGTCGTCTTCCGGGGGGACCTCGCTCCAGCCCGCCGAGGTCCCTTCGTCTCGCAATTCCTGCTCAAGTCCATTCCCTACAGCGCGGGCCCCTTCATCACCTTCAGGAGCGAGCCGACAGGTCATCAGGTCCTGGAGCAGCTCTTCCTTGAACGGCGGGCAGGGGATGACCGCGTCACGCAGTATGAGGAGTGGCTGGACATCCAGAACGGCCAGGTTCCCACCTTGAATGGAGGGCTCATCGATCAAGAGGATGATTACGTGAGCAATGCCCTCAACAACCGGGTCTACCTCTACAATGCGCGTGCCCTGGCCGAGTATGTCCACACGGACTATCCCCTCCAGGCCACCCTGAGCGCCGCGCTGTTGATCGCACGTCAGGGGGACTTCCTGCCCAATGGAAGCTACGACCCGGACCCCAAGAGCTCCCCGCTGGCCTCGGATGCCCTGAACCCCTACCTCTCCTATGCGAAGCAGGAAGCCTTCGTGACGCTCGGGAATGCCGACGCGCTGTCAGCCTCCACGCTCGTCACGACTACCGCCCTGCAAGCGGACTGGTATCAGAAGTGGTTGGTTCATCGCAGGCTGCGCCCGGAGGAGTTCGGCGGACACGTGGACAACCACCTCTCTGGCCGCCAAGTCTATCCCATCCACACGGAGCTGCTGTCGTCGCCCGTGCTCGCGCAGGTGTTCAGCAACAACACCGAGCTCAACAGGCAGCGCGACCTTCCCGGTGGAGGGACCTACCTCCTGCCCCAGGCCTTCCCTGAAGGCTCGCCGCTCCACCCTGCCTACGGTTCAGGCCACTCTGCCTACATCGGGGCAGGGGTGACGATGCTCAAGGCCTTCTTCAAGGACTTCCCGGTTCGCAATCCTCAAATGGCCAATGATACGGGAAGCTCCCTGGTGAGCTACACGGGCGGCACGCTGATGATGTTCGACGAATTGGACAAGCTGGCCTCGAACATCGGCGTGGCCCGGCTCTTCGCGGGCGTGCACTGGCGCAGTGACCACGACAGCGCCGTCCGCCTGGGGGAACTGGTCGCCCTGCGCACGCTGCAGGACCTGGTGCGCACCTACCATGAGAAATTCCCGGGTTTCGAGGTCAGGACCTTCTCGGGCGACACGCTCACCATCACCGCGAACTCGCCCGTGCTTCCGAGCATGGTGACCTCGGTGGAGTCCTTCTCGCTCGTCGACAGGGCCACGGGGGGGCCCGTGCCCGGCTATTCGCCCCTCGAGAATGGCCAGATCATCGACCTCAGCGATCTGATGGCCCAGGGCGTCAGGCAGCCCGTCATCCAGGCCACGACCTATGAGCCCGTCGTGGGGAGCGTCCGCTTCGTCCTGGATGCTGCCTCCTCCACGGACAATGGCGCGCCCTACACGGTAGGCCTGCCCGTCACGGTGGGCGCTCACGCGCTGCGAGCGAGCCCCTACTGCGGGGCCGCGGCCACCGGCCTGGGGGGCATTCCCCTCGCCATCCGCTTCACCGTGCAGAACTAGCGACACGCTCGCGAGCCCCCGCCACGACGGGGGCTCGCCGCGCGCCTCAGGACACCATGCGCGTCTTGATGTCCGTCTCCAGCCCGGCGATGGCGTCGCATACCTGCTGGGACACGTCCTGGTCCAGGTCCATCACCAGGTAGCCCACGTTGGCGTCGGTGCTCAGCACCTGCGCGTGGATGTTGGCGTTGAGGTCGGACACGATGCGGTTGATGTCACGCAGCACGCCCGGCGTGTTGCGGTGCACGTTGATGATGCGGTGGGTGCCCGGGATGATGGGCGCCTCCACCTGCGGGAAGTTCACCGCGCCCGTCGTCGCGCCGCCCTTGACGAACTTGAGCAGCGAGGTGGCCACCTCCTTGCCAATGGACGCCTGCGCCTCCTCCGTGGAGCCGCCGACGTGCGGCGTGAGCACCACGTTGGGCAGCCCCTGAAGCTCCGTCACGAAGCCGTCCGAGTTGCCCTCCGGCTCCTCCGGGTACACGTCCACCGCCGCGCCCCCCAGGTGCTTGGAGCGCAGCGCCTGCGCCAGCGCCGGGATGTCCACCACCGTGCCGCGGCTGGCGTTGATGAGGCACGCGCCCGGCTTCATCGCCTGGAGCTGCTCCGGACCGATGAGCAGGTGCGTGGAGCTCAGCGCCGGCACGTGCAGCGTCACGAAGTCCGACTCCGCCAGCAGCGCGTTCAGCGTGGGCACCGACCGCGAGTTGCCCAGCGGCAGCTTCGTCATCACGTCGTAGTACAGGACGCGCATGCCCAGCGACTCCGCCAGCACGCCCAGCTGCGAGCCGATGTGCCCGTAGCCGATGATGCCCAGCGTCTTGCCGCGCACCTCGTGGCTGCCCGTGGCCACCTTGCGCCACTGCCCCTGGTGCACCTCGCGGCTGCGGTCGAAGAGCTGGCGCGTCAGCACCACCACCTCCGCCAGCACCATCTCCGCCACGCTGCGCGTGTTGCTGAACGGCGCGTTGAACACCGGCACGCCGTGCACGCTGGAGGCGAGCAGGTCCACCTGGTTGGTGCCGATGCAGAACGCCCCAATCGCCAGCAGGTCGTCCGCGTACTTCAGCGACCCTTCCGGCACCGTCGTCTTGCTGCGGATGCCCAACAGGTGCACGCCCTTGAGGCGCTCCGCCAGTTCCTCCGGCTTGAGCGCGGCGGACAGCCGCTCCACCTGGAAGCCCTCCGACGCCAGCATCTCCTGGGCCGAGGCGTGGATGTTCTCCAGCAGCAGGACGCGCAGCGGGCCCTGGTTGTTGACGGGGCGGCGGGGCGAGGGCGGGAAGCGGGGTGTGCTCATGGCGCCTTGCGTTAGACTCGCCTCCCCAGGCTGTCAAGCCTCGGGTGGGCGGTAAAGCCCCCGGCAGACAGGGGCAGGGTGTGGATGAAAAC
>NZ_RAWB01000586.1 GCF_003612055.1 Corallococcus llansteffanensis | reverse complement strand
ATCCTGCACCCCTCCCATCCCTGAAACTGTCTCAGGGGCTGGGCCGGCAGTAGCCCCGGGGATAGGCGTAGCAATAGGTGCCGGTGGGGCAGGGCGGCAGCGCCGGTCCACACAGCGCGGGGTTGTCGAACTCGCAGGTGCCCCGGATGCCGTCCGTGCTGCAGTGGTAGCCCTCGGGACACGGGGGCAGCTTCGAACCACACGTCAACGACTGCTCCGTCTGGACGAAGGACGGATCCTCCGTCACGTCCAGGGCCTCCGTGCCACCACAGCCCGCCAGCATGACGCCCGCGGCCAGCAACAACCCCTTGATGAATCCTGCTCGCATGGGTGCTCCAGGGAAATGGTTTCCTGAATTGACTGCGCACCCAGCCTAGCCTGCTTTCACGTCTTCCAGCGTGGCGAGCCCGCGGGGGCGCAGGGCACGTGTCACCACGACGATGCCGAAGAAGAGGAGGGCGGCGCCCGCGGTGATGGGCCGCACGCCCAGGCGGTCGGACAGCATGCCCTGGCCCCACACGCCCAGCACGTAGCCCATGTTCACCAGCAGCAGGAACAGGCTGCTCACGCGCGCTTGCAGCTCCGGCGGCGTGCGCGCCTGGCACACCGTCTTCAGGCCGGTGAAGGCGACGAGGTACACCGCGCCCAGGACGAACAGCGCGCCCAGGGCCACGGGCAGCGTGGGGGACAGCCAGAAGATGGCGGAGCACAGGCCCACGAGCACCATGGCGCCCTCCAGCAGGGCCCGCCGTCCCACGCGCGCGACGATGGCCCCCGTGCTGAACGCCGCGAGCACCGCCCCCGTGCCCTGCGCGGTGAGCAGCATCGAGGTGGTGGTGGCGTCTCCCCCCAGCACCTTCAGGGCGAACACCGGGACGAGCCCCACGAAGGGGGAGATGAGCAGCCCGACGAAGCCCCCCGTCCCCAGCGCGAGCGCGATGCCGGGGTCCGTCCACGCGAGCTTCACGCCCCGGACGATGCCGGCCCACAGCGCCTCCACCCTGGGCGGGGTGCGCACCGCGCCGTGCATCCGGGCCAGGGCCAGGAGCACGGCGAGGAAGGAGAGGGTGTTGATGAAGAGGGCCCCGGCGATGCCCAGCTGCGTCAGCACGAGCGCGGCGAGGACGGGCCCGATGATGCGGCCCAGGTTGAACTGCGCCGAGTCCAGGCTGAGCGCGTTGTGCAGGTCCTCCTGCGGGACGACGGCGACGGTGAGCGCGGTGGCGCAGGGGATGGAGAGCGTGCTGAAGGCGCCGTTGAGCAGTGAGATGGTCGCCACCCACGGCACGGACAGGTTGCCCGTCGCGGCCAGCACCGTGAGCAGCGCGGCGAGCAGCGCCTGGACGCACACGCACACGGCCATGAAGGAGCGCCGGTCGAAGCGGTCCGCGAGCGCGCCTCCCAGCGGGGCGAGCACGAGCGAGGGCAGGTGGGTGAGCGCGGCGACGCCCCCCGTCCATCCGGCCTTGCCCGTCACCTGCGTGACGTAGACCCCCAGGGCGACGGACTCCATCCACGTGCCGATGTTGGACACGAGCATGCCCGCCCAGAGGTAGGCGAAGTCCCGGTGCGACAGGGCCCGGAACGAGGAGAAGCGCGAGAGCTGGAAGATGGCCAAGGCGGGCCCGTTCTACTGCGCTCCCCTGACGCGTGCTCGGTGGGTGCATGCCTACACGGCCCGCGAAGCAGGGAAGGAGGCAGCAGGGCGTTGACTCCCTGCCTGCCATGAGAGACGGGAGGAACATGGCGCGGCACAAGGTCCTCGTGGTCCCCCAGGCGGTCGCGGGCGAGCGGCTCGACCGGTTCCTCACGAAGCACGTCCCCGGCCTCACGCCGGAGCGCGCCCGCGCGCTGCTGGACGCCGGGCGTGTGCGCATCCGGGGCAAGAAGGCGCAGGCCACGCGCAAGCTCTGGGGGGGCGAGGAACTGGAGCTGGAGACGCCGGAGCCCCGCCCGCCGCCTCCCTCCTCCCTGGAGGGCCCGGAGCTGCCGGTGCTGTACGACGACGCGGCGCTCCTCATCATCGCCAAGCCGCCGGGGCTGGTGGTGGAGCCGGAGGGGCGCGCGGCCTCCGTGGTGGGGCTGCTCGCGGCGCGGTGCCCGCCATTCGACGTGGAGGGCGTGGCGCAGCCGGGCGTGGTGCACCGGTTGGACCGGGAGACGAGCGGGTGTCTGGCATTGGCCCGGACGGATGACGCCGTGGCCGCGCTCCTGAAGGCCTTCCAGGAGAAGCGCGTGGACAAGCGCTACCAGACGCTGGTGCTGGGACGGCCGCCGGACACGGGCCGGTTGGAAGGACCCTATGCGCGCGACCCGAAGGACCCGCGCCGCTTCACCACCCGCGTGCCCTCCGCGCGCCGGGCGGCCCTGACGTTCACGGTGCGCGAGCGGTTCCGGGAGGGGGCCCTGCTGGACATCGAGCTGGACACGGGCCGCACGCACCAGATTCGCGTGCAGCTCTCCGAGGCGGGCTTCCCGGTGCTGGGCGACGCCGTCTACGGCACCGACGCCGCGCGCACGCACCCGGCCGCGCTCGCCGTGGGACGACAGGCATTGCATGCGTGGCGGCTGGAGGTGCCTTCCTCCGCGACGGGGAAGCTCGTCCAGGTGGAGTCCCCGCTGCCCGACGACTTCCTGCGTGGGCTGGCGCTACTGCGCGGGTAGGGACGGATCGTCGGCAGTGGGTATGTGTCATCGGAACGCGTCGATGTCGTACGCGAGCAATCAGGATCTCATGCAAATGATGGGTGTGTTGTGCCAGCTTCTGGGTTCTACCCTTGCGATTGTCCTCGTCTCCTGCGGTGGTGCCCGCGCTGTCGCCCACCCAAGAGCGGAAGAAATCAACGGTTTCGTTCTGACTGTCGAGGAATTGCCTGACGGGAGCAGTCATCATTCCTGGCGCCACGCCTCCAAAGCGGATCTTCCTCGGAATGAGGGTGGCATTACGCTCGCCTCGCGTCGGAGCCGGGACTGCGATGAGGAGCACACGGCCTGCTACCGCGCTTGCATGAGGCTCAAGCTTCCTGCGCATTTCGGCCACATCGAGTATGGAAGCGCCAGGCACATCAACTACTGCAGTAGTCAATGTCTTGCTGAATATGAGCAGTGCCTGGGCACTCAAGGGCGTCAGTTCCTGGCGTTCTCCGCGGTAGGGGGGGCTGTTGACTGGCTGAAGCGTCACCGTACGGAATTACTGGCAGGAGCCATCGTCGTCATTGCCGGTGTGACCTTTGTCGTCATTTCGGCGGGCGCGGGGGCGCTCGTCCTGGCTCCCATGGTTCTCATGGCCTCCACAGGGGGCGCGGTCGAGTCAGGGTTCGTTGGAGTTGCCCCATGAGCATGGACACCGCCAGTTTGCTCGACCGCCTCTATCAACTGCGCACGAGGGCGCGAACACCTGAAGAGCAGGAGGCGTTGGACGTTGCCGCGGACGGGCTCTCCTTCATCCTGTCGCTCGGAAAGCTGCACGCGTTCGAGGACTATCGGGAGCGCCTCGGCTCCAATGCCGCCCCGGTTCCCCTCTGCTCTTTCGACACCCGAGAGGCGGCGGAGGCCTGGCTGACGGCGCATCCCGAGCCTCCTCATGGTGCCGCTGTAGCGGTTGGGGGCACGCTCTACACCGTGGCGTATGTGCGCCAATCCGGCCACAGAGCCCTGCTTCGCCTTCCCATGCATGGGGAGCTGGACGGGGATGGGTCGCCGGAGTCCTAGGTCCTGACGGTGGAATCGCAGGGGATGAAGCAGGCGCCCCGGTGATGTCAGGGCGCGGCGCACTCCCGACGCAGCTTCAGGTGGCGCCGGATGAGCAGGAGGCGCTCCCTGTCAGGGGAGCCGTCCAGGAATGGCCCCCAGCGCTCACTGAAGGTGTCGTAGTCCGGCAGGGCCCACGTGGGCAGGTCCACCTGCCGCGGAAAGCCGCTCGCCAGCGAGTCGTCCACGTCCGGCACCAGGCCGTCCGGCCAGCGCCCGGGCGTCGTCCCCCGGAGGCGTGGGGGCGTGATGTCTCGGTGGGGCGAGGCACACCCATGGCCGGGCACGGCACGTCCAAATCCAATCCATCAGGTCATGCAGGTGCAGGTGCGCTGTCGCAGGACTGGCATTGCCCCGCCCGGAAACCCCAGTCATGGGTAGGGCCGGCCTCCGAAAAGAACTGAAAGCAAGCAGGCCGGCTGTCTGGCTGATAATTCCGCTTAAACGCCATTTATCCAGTCGGGTTGTGCTCGTGTTACATTCTTGATACTCTCATTCCCTCAGTTCATTCCTCTTCGGGGAGGTCGGCCCACCTCCGCGGCAATGGCTCACATTGTGAGGACGGGATTCGTGTGTCTGTGTTTCCCGAAGGGTCGCTGCCTCCACCCCTGTCGCATCGAGCCCCCATGACCTCCGCCCCCGAGCGGCTGTCGTTGAACTCCCCTCCTGATGTCCCACGACACGCGCCGGTTCCCTTGAGTCGGGGTGCCGGGCGGTGACGGGCCTGGGGGGCATGACGTCAGAGACAGCCGGAGAGTGGGAGAAGGTGCTCGTCATCTTCGCCGCGGAGGCCGAGCGGCTCGTCTCCTCCATGGAAGAGGGCCTCATCGCGCTGGAGCTGTCTCCCGCGGATGACCTGCTCCCGGGCATCCTGCGCGGGGCGCATACGCTGAAGGGCGCCGCGGGTTCGCTCGGCTTCCAGGCCGTGACGGACTACACGCACGGCGTCGAGGACCTCCTCCAGGCGCTGCTCGACCGGCGCCTCACGGTGAACGAGGAGCGGGTGTCGCTCCTGCTCAACGCCGTGGACCACCTGCGCGACCTCAGCCAGGCGTCCCTCGCCGGCGTGGACTCGCTGGGCGCGGTCCACAAGGCCCACCTCGCCCTGCTCAAGAGCACCGCCTCTGCCCACCCCTCCGTGAAGGAGGCTCCCGCGGCCCCGGCGCCGCCTGGCCTCCCGCGTCTTCCGGAGGCGCGCGGCGCGACGCGGGGCCGCTCGCGGATGGACCTGGAGCGGTTGGACCGCATCGTCACGCTCACCGCGGAGCTGTCCGTCGCTCGCGGCCGGATGACGCAGTTCCTGACGGGCGCGGAAGGCTCGGGCGCGAGCTGGGAGGACGCGCTCGCGCAGCAGCGGGAGATGGATCCCCTCTTCGAGGAGCTCCAGGAAGAGGTGATGAAGGTCCGGATGGTCCCGGTGGGGCCGCTGTTCCGTCAGCACCTGCGCACCGTGCGGGACCTGGCCCGCTCGCAGCAGAAGCTGGCCCTGCTGGAGCTGGAGGGCGAGGACGCGACGCTGGACACCGCGGTGCTGGACGCGCTGCGCGACCCGCTGCTGCACCTCTTGCGCAACGCGCTGGACCACGGCATCGAGTCCCCCGACGAGCGCCAGGCCGCGGGCAAGGACCCCCGGGGCCACCTGCGGCTCAAGGCCTACCATGACGCCGGCAGCGTCGTGGTGGAGCTGTCCGACGACGGCCGGGGCATCCAGCGCGAACGGGTCCGCGAGCGCGCCCGGGAGCGGGGCCTCGTGGCGGCGCCCGAGCGACTGCGCGACGACGAGCTCCTGCGCCTCATCTTCGAGCCCGGCTTCACCACCGCGGCCACCGTGACGGAGCTGTCCGGACGCGGCGTGGGCATGGACGTGGTGCGCCGTGACATCGAGGCGCTGCGCGGCTCGGTCTCCGTCCAGAGCCAGGAGGGGCGCGGCACCACGCTGACGCTGCGCCTGCCCCTCACGCTCGCCGTCATCCAGGGCTTCGCCATGGGCGTGGGCGACCAGGTCTACGTCGTCCCCATCGAGGGCGTGCAGGAGTGCATGGAGGTCCCCGCCGACGAGCGCTCATCGAGCGCCTCCGGCGTCCTGTCCCTGCGCGGCCAGCCGCTGCCCTACCTGCGGCTGCGCCAGGTCTTCGGGCTGGGCGGCGACCTGCCGGCCCGGGAGAACGTCGTCGTCCTCAAGCACCCGGATGGCGTCGTCGGGCTGGCGGTGGACGAGCTCCAGGGCGAAGGCCAGCGCGTCATCCGGCCCCTGGGCAAGCTCTTCCAGGGCATCCCTGGCATCTCCGGCTCCACCATCCTGGGCGATGGCCGCGTGGGCCTGCTGCTGGACACGCCCACGCTGGTGCGCAGGGCCATCCTCCGCGCCTCCGAGTGCGCCGAAGCCTCCTCTTCCC
>NZ_RAWB01000585.1 GCF_003612055.1 Corallococcus llansteffanensis | reverse complement strand
GTGGCGGCCTGGAAGGGTCGCATCGCCAGCACCACGGAGAAGGTCCCCGAACCCAAGCTGCCTCCAGCGCCGCGCTACACCTTCAAGATCCAGCAGGCCGCCGTGGACCCCAACGCAGTCCGCGCCGCGCGCCTCAAGCAGCTCGAGGACGAAGGCAAGCGCGCCATCACCCCGGCGAAGCAGCCGAAGGATCTGCCGGCCATCCCGGACGACCCGACCGGGAAGGCCTCCGCCCTGGTCGACAGCAAGTGCGACCGCAAGCTGGAGGTCCGCAACGCGAAGCTCCCCGACCTCCAGAAGAGCCCGCTGGGCCACGTGCCGGAGATTGGCGCGCAGCTCATGCGGGACGACGGCGGGCACCTGCTGATCAAGGGCCCCCTGGGCGACCTCGTCTACAAGCCCGGCGGCCCGAAGCCCACCGACCCGGAGAAGCTCAAGGACTGGACGCGGCTCCAGAAGAAGATCACCGACGCGGCCGAAAAGCAGAAGAAGGCGAAGGCCCAACCAAAGGAGCCCGCCAAGGGCATCACCGTCCTCGAAGAGGCCGCGCCCGCGCCCATCAACGTCCCCGACTTCGCCCGCGTGGACATCGGCGACGTGCTGGCGCGCCTGCTCGCCGCCCCGGACCGGTACGCCGACGCCTCCGTCCAGAAGGCCCGCGAGGCCTATGTCCCGGGCGGGCTCGACACGTCGTGGGGCGTCGCGCTCATCGCCGCCGAACGCCCCATCTTCGCCGCCGAGCTCCAGCGCGTCGCCGACGCCGCGCAGATCAAGAAGGAGGACCTGGACGCCAAGGTGGAGGCCCGCCGCAAGCACCTCGTCGATTCGCACGCGGCCACCACCGAGACGCTCAGCAAGGCCCACGAGGAGGCGAAGACGAGCCTCGTGGAGAGCGGGAAGACCTTCGGCGATGCCCTCTCACGTGTGCGTGCCTCGCTGGACGCCCAGGCCGAGGCCCGGGCCGCCGCCATCCAGGGAGGCGTGGACCTGACCGAGGCCCGCCGCAAGCGCGACGCGCTCCTCGCCGCGGTCGACACCAAGGTGGGCAGCTGGGTCGTCCGGTACGACCAGAACGGCAAGCGCTTCAAGGCGGCCTTCGCGAAGGCCGCGAGCGACCAGATGCGCGCCTACGAGCTCGCCGCGCTCCAGGACGAATGGCAGCTCAAGAAGGACGCCGGCGATGATCCGGTGAAGCTCAAGGCCGCGACGGAGCTGTACCGCCCCACCAAGAAGTGGCTCGACGACCGCCGCAAGGAGCTTGGCGCCGTCGTCAGTCAGGCCAAACGCGACATCGACCAGGGTGTCGAGACCTACCAGGAGGAGCTGCGCGGGGCCGGCAAGGCCGCCAAGGAGACCATCCGCGACTGGCACGCGCAGCAGATCGGCTACGAGCGCGGGTTCTGGGACCGGCTGATCAGCTGGATCATCGACTGGCTCGACACCGCCCACGACGAGAGCAAGGCGTGGGAGGCCGCGCGCGCCGAAGAGAACAAGACGTCGCTCGACAAGAACATGCTGTTCCTCGCGGAGGTGCGCCTGCGCCAGGGCGAGGAGCTGGACACCGAGGCGCTCGAGAAGCGGAACGACCTGGGCGAGGAGCAGAAGGCCATCCTCCTCTCCTACTACGGCAAGAACGGCAAGGACGCCGTCCAGGCGCTGGCGGAAGGGCTGGCCGTGCGCATCTCCGGCCAGCGGCGCAAGCCGCTCATGGAGGCCCTGGAGAAGGAGATCCTCGCCTCCAGCGACCTGGACCGCGTCCGGACTGTGGTGGACGCGCAGAAGCCGCAGTTCAGCGCCGACGCGCTCAACATCGTCGGGAAGGTGGAACAGGGCGTCAACCACACCTGGGGCACCGACGAGCAGAAGATCTTCGACGCGCTCGCGAACCTCACGCCCCTCCAGGGCCACTACGTCGAGCTGCTCTATGCGTCGCGCAACGGCGGCGAGAACCTGCGCGAGCGGCTCAAGAGCGAGCTGGACGACTTCTTCAGCACGAGCACGCACGACTGGGACAAGGCCGAGGCCCTGCTCTCCGGCAACGCCGCCAAGGCCGCCGCCGTGGAGCTGGACGACGCCATGGAGGGCACGTTCCTCGGCACCGGCCTGGGCACGGACGAGGAGAGGATCCTCACCCTGCTGCGCGGCAAGACGCCCGAGCAGATCGACGCCATCAAGAAGGCCTACAAGGAGAAGTACGGCCGCGACCTCGTCGCGAAGATGGACGACGAGCTGCGCAGCGGCGCCCTGAAGACGCACGACGTCGACGAGATGCACGCCCTGGTGGAGGGCCGCACCGAGGACGCGCGCGCCATCGAGATGGACCGCGCCATGCGCGGCTCGTGGTTCTTCGGCCTGGGCACGGACCGCAAGGGCATCGAGTCCGTCTACGACCGCATCCGCAAGGAGACGGAGGCCGACGCGCAGCAGTACGGCTGGGACTCCAAGACGTTCCGCGAGGAGCTGCTCAAGCGCAACCAGGCCATCGACGCGTCCTACGAGAAGCAGTACGGCAAGGACTGGACGGAGCGCGCCGCGGGCGAGAGCGCGCTCAGCGCCGCGTACCACGACGAGATGCGTGGCGAGGAGCTCAAGCTCATCGAGGGCCTGCGCGACGACAAGGGCCTCCAGGTCGACGCCGCGCGCATCCAGATCGAGCACACCAGCTTCTTCTACGCCGACGACAAGATCATCCGCGACGCCATGTCGGCGGAGGGCCGCCGGCAGATCGCCAACGAGCGGCGCGACGGCTACCTGGACATCCAGGAGCGGATCGACATCGAGCGGGGGTTGGACGAGGAGAAGGTCAAGCCCGCCTCCGAGGGCCCGCTCACGGCCGCGGACCGCAAGAAAGGACTCATCAGCGAGCTGGAGTTCCTGGAGAAGTGGAGCCCGGAGAAGGTCCAGGCGCGCTTCGCGAAGGAGCGCAAGGCCGTGGACGTCGCGGCGAAGGCCCACGCCCAGGCCAACGCCCAGGCGAACATGAAGGCGCTGGCGGCGGAGTACGACGCGACGTACTCGGTCGAGGGCTTCGAGATCACACAGTTCGAACAGGTCGTCCGCAGGGACACGTCCGGCGCGGACCGGGACGCGGTGGATGCCCTGCTCGCCAAGGGCTACCTCACGGACGCGGAGGCCGTGCAGTACGCGGTCCAGGGCGCCGGCACCGACGAGGACATCCTCAAGGAGGTGCTCGAAGGCAAGAGCCGCGAGGAGATCAACGCCATCGCCGAGGAGTGGGCGAAGAACAACCCGCCCGCCCCCTGGGACACACGCACCCCGTTCGAGCGTTTCCGCGCGCGCATCGCGGAGGAGCTGAGCGGGCGCGAGGCCTTCGACATCCTCGACGTGGTGGACTACGGCGAGGCCGTCACGCCCCGGGAGAAGCTGGCGCGGGCGCGGCGCCGGGAGGGCTTCGAGGAGCGGTCGTCCAACATGTTCTCCCGGTCGGCGCGAGAGCTCCTCCGGACCCAGACGTCCACGCTCGACGACGAGGTGCGGGCGCTGGAGCTGCACGAGGCGCGGCGGCCGAAACCGGGGGACAAGGACTACAACGCCGACACGCTGCGCGCGTGGCAGGAGGGCTGGGAGAAGAAGGCCGTCCGGGTGGAGCACCAGGCGGAGCTCGCGGACGAAGCGGTGAAGATGCACCGCGAGCAGGTGGACACCGTCACCGACTTCATCGTGACGCTCGCCAGCGCGGCGGTGATGGCCATCGCGGTCGTCATCGGCGTGGTGCTGAGCATCTTCGCCCCTCCGGTGGGCGTGGGGTTCTGGGCGGCGTTCGGCGCGTTCATGGCCAGCTCCACGGTGCTCGTGGGCACGGCGGTGGCCATCGCCGCGGTGACGATGATCGCCAAGGCGTCGCTCAAGGGGGCCGCCTACGGCTGGGAGGAGGCGGCCACCGACGCGGGCGTGGGCGCCGTGGACGCGCTCACCTCCCTGGCGACGGCGGGCATGGGCTCCAAGCTGCTCAAGCTGGGGTTCCTCGCGCGCATGGCGGAGGAAGGTGGCGTGCTCGCGCGCATGACGGCGCACGGCCTGGCCCAGGGGGCCGAGGGGCTGGTGCAGTCGGTGCCCTCCGCGTTCCTGGGCAACGTCCTCAACGACGAGAACTACAAGGGCGGCAACGCGCTGTTCAACGTGCTCGCGGGCACCGCGATGCAGGCGGCCCCGGGCGCCGTCCTCGCGGGAGGCCTGGGCGCGCTGGGCGGCATCTCCAAGCCCCGGCCGCCCCCGCCGCGCACCAGCGACCTGCTCGCCTTCCGGGGCACGCCCCAGGAGCGCGTGACGCTGTACCGCAAGTGGAAGGTGGAGAACCCGGCGGGAGGCATGAAGGACTTCCTGCGCGAGTTCGACGACAGCCTGCTCAAGCAGATGTCGGGCGACTTCGACAAGAAGCAGCTCCAGCGCGTGATGCGCAAGGAGCTGCTGACGCACGTCCCACCCGCGCAGCGCCGGGCGTTCGCGAACACGCCCATCGAGCTGGTCTCCGAGGCGGACTTCCTCGCGCTCACCGGCAGCGAGTCCGGGCAGGCCGTCACGATGTTCCGCCGGGGCAAGCCGACCATCGTCGTCAAGGCGGGCGCGGACCTGGCGGACCTGGGCGAAGAGGGCCTGCACCTGCTCCAGCGTCACGACAAGGCGACGCGCGACCTGGTGCGCTCGCTGGACGAAACGGCGCTGCGCCACTGGGACAAGCTGCCCGTCGAGAAGCAGTTCGAGCTGTACCGCAAGAAGCTGCTCCTGGAGATCGACGCGCAGGAGTCGCTGCTCGCCTCGCTGGAGGCGAAGCGCGGCGTGTCCATGGAGCCGGGCGAGGCGGCGCGGCGCCTCGAACAGGGTGAGCGCACGCTGGAGAACCTGCGCAAGCGGCTGGGCGAGGTGGACGCCTTCACCCCGGTGCAGCTCGCCGAGTTCGGCCAGGGCGCGCGCGCGAAGCCCCAGTACCTGCGCGAGCCGCCGCGGCTGTTCACCAAGAAGCCGCCGAAGACCGCGGTGGCGAAGAAGGCCGGAGGCAAGAAGGCGCAGCCCGCGGCCCTGGTCGTGACGGACACGCCTCCGGTCGTGCGGGAGCCGGGCCGGCCCGTGGATGTCTGGCCCAACACGACCCAGCACGCCGCCCATGAGGACATTGGCCCGTTCTCCAGGACGGGACCGATGGACGGGGACCCGTTCATCGCGACGGCGGAGCGCAACGTCTTCACGCAGCACCAGCGGGAGCGCACCACGCTCAAGCTGGATCCCGGCGACACCGTGGAGCAAGTGGGCCCCGCGTGGATGGAGGTCAAGCGCCGCACCGGGGAGACCCGCTACTACAAGCTGGTGGAGGTGACGCGCGCCAACGGCACCAAGGAACAGCTCCAGCTCGTCATGAACAAGCGCGCCGGCCAGCGCTGGGAGGTGCGCGGCAAGCTCACCCACGAGGCGGGTGGAACGCTGGAGAAGACGTCCTCCAAGAAGATGACGGAGGCGCTGCTGGGCGACCAGCTGGGCCCCACGAAGAAGTTCCGGCGGCTGGACTTCAAACCCCTGGGCGAGGCCCAGGGCAGCGGCTTCGACGAGATCCTCGTCGAGTTCGACGACGCTGGCGCACCGACGCGCGCGAAGCTGCACCTGGTGGAGGTGAAGGGCGGCGAGCATCCCCCGAGGCTCGAGAAGTTCACGGCGGTGGGAGAGAACCTCCGGTCGAACCTGCGCGAGCTGCGCGACAAGCTGGGCGATTTCTCCTTCAGGAAGGCGCATGGCCTGGAAGACGTCCACGTGGACGCCCTGCTCAAGGCCATCGATGAGTGGGACATCTCCATCGAGCTGCGGCTGGGCCACAAGACCCCGCTGCCGCCCGCCGGACGCGACCTGGTGGGACGCGTCGAGCGCATCGCGGACGCGTGGCGCAAGCTGTCACTCGTGCACGCCGCCATCCCCGCGGGCGACGTGGCCCGCCAGGAGCTCGAGGCCCTGATGGCGGGCTTCAAGGCGAAGCTGCACACGGGTCGCGTCACGGGGATGATGAAGGGGCTGGCCGAGGTGGAGAAGGCCCTCCAGGGCACGAGACGCACGAAGGGGCTGCTGGCGAAATGGAAGGTCGACACGAGTACCCTGCCGGGGCTCATCCGCAGCCTGGACCCCAACGTGAAGCCGGGGGAGATCTCCCGGATCCTGGAGACGTTCACGAC
>NZ_RAWB01000584.1 GCF_003612055.1 Corallococcus llansteffanensis | reverse complement strand
CGGGGCGCCGCGACAGCGTCCGGTGGCGACGGAAGGTGCGCACCCGGGCTGGAGCCCCGGGCCGGGGACGATCCAAGATGCGCCCCATGCGAAGCCTGTCCGTGGCCTCCCTCCTGCTCGTCTCCCCCTCCGTCCTCGCCGCCGCGCCGGCCGCGCCCGGGTATGCCCAGGCGGAAGCCTACGTGGACAAGGACTCGCGCCCGGAACACTACGCGCCCCTGAACCTGCTGGACGGCCGGGACACCACCACTTGGTGCGCGCAAGGGGAGAAGCCCGCGAACATCATCATCGGCTTCAAGGAGCCCGTCACCCTGGACGAGGTGCGCGTCTACACGGGCGACGGCACGTCCCGCGACGCCTTCAAGGCCAACGGCCGGGTGCGCAAGTTCACCCTCACCAGCGTGGAGGCATCGCGCAGCGTCACCGTGCAGGACAAGCGCGGCCTGCAGGCCGTGCCCCTGTCCCAGCCGCTGTTCGGCGCGCGCTTCGTCCTGGAGGTCGCCGACCGCTTCCCTGGCACGAAGGAGGACGCGCCGGTGTGCCTCACCGACCTCCTCCTCTACTCGGGGGGCAAGCCGCTCAACGCGCCCTCGCTCGCCACCCGCTTCAAGTACGACGCACGGGCGGCGCCGCTCCTGGGCACCTGGTTCGGTGGCCACGAGGGCGCCCCCGAGCGCTTCCTGTCCTTCTTCGTGGACGGCACCTGGCGCTTCTCGCTGGAGCCCCTGGAGACGCGCGAGCCCACCACGGTCGTCACCGGCACCTACACCGTGTCGGGCAACCGCGTGACGCTGGACATCCCCAAGAAGGGGCGCGTGCCGGTGACCTTCGCGCGGAGCGCCGTGGGGGAGGGCCCCAAGGCGTCCGCGTCACTCACCCTGGAGGGGACGCTCCCCGAGGAGTGGGGGAGCGACTTCCGCAGCCATCCCTGAAGCCGGGAAGCCGGCGCCCGGGACAGGGCCCGGGCGGCGGCCTAGATGGCGGCCCGGGTCTTCCGCTTCGAGTCGAAGTTGCGGAAGAAGGTGATGATCTTCTTCTCCGCCTCCTTGGCGTCGGCCGCGTCCGCGAACTCCGACTCCAGGAAGATGCCGCCGCACGACTCACAGGTGTCGTAGTGCAGGGGGTGCTGCCGGTCGCCACCGTCGACGCGAACCAGGTCGACCTGGCAGTCCGGGCAGTGTCCGGTCAGGGCCTCGGCGTCCATCTTGCCGCCCTGTCCCTCCAGCCCGAGCAGGTTGTTGTGCAGGAGGATCCGGTTGAGGTCCGCGACGTTGATCCACAGCCCGCCGCATTCTTTACATTCCCGCAACGTCTCGTGATCTCCCTCGAGATCAGTCATTTCGACGCTGCAACCAGCGGGGCAATCCATGGGGCGGCTCATTCTCCTGAAAAGGGGAGCGGTGCTCCCCGGTGAATGGAGAATGATAGGTCGCCCAAAAATTCGGATGCAACCCATCCCACCGCTTCTGTTGGCAACGCGCCGTCAACCAGCCCCCTGGGCTCGGGTGCTCAGGCCCGTTCCTTCACGCGGCGGATGTCCGCGCCCAGGCCCCGCAGCTTGCGCTCCAGGCGCTCGTACCCACGGTCCAGGTGGTAGACACGGCTGACCTCGGTCTGCCCGTCAGCCCGCAGGCCGGCCAGGATGAGGGACGCGCTGGCGCGCAGGTCGGTGGCCATCACCGGCGCCCCGCTCAGGCCCTTCACGCCCTTCACCACCGCCGTATGCCCCTGGATGGTGATGTCCGCGCCCAGCCGGTGCAGCTCCGGCACGTGCATGAAGCGGTTCTCGAAGATGTTCTCGGAGATGACCGACGTGCCGTGGCTCACCGTCATCAGCGCCATCAACTGCGCCTGCATGTCCGTGGGGAAGCCCGGGTGCTCCGTGGTGGTGATGTTCACGGACTTGAGCGTCTTGGGCGCCTTGCACCGCAGGCCGCCGCCCTCGGCGGTGATGGTGCAGCCCGCCTCGCGCAGCTTGTCGATGACCGCGTCCAGGTGCTCCGGCCGTGCGTGCTTCACCAGCACGTTGCCCCCGCTGATGGCCGCCGCCACCAGCAGCGTGCCCGCTTCGATGCGGTCCGGGAGGATGGCGTGGTCCACCGGGTTGAGGGACTCCACGCCTTCAATCGTGATGACGGACGAACCCGCGCCCTCCACCTTCGCGCCCATCTTGTTGAGCACCCGCGCCAGCTCCTCCACCTCCGGCTCGCGCGCGCAGTTCTCCATCACCGTGCGGCCCTTCGCGAGCACCGCCGCCATCATCACATTCTCCGTGCCCGTGACGGTGATGACGTCGAAGTTGACCGTGCCTCCCTTGAGCTGCTTCGCCCGGGCCTCCACGTACCCTTCGGTCAGGTGGATCTCCGCGCCCAGCGCCTTCAAGCCCTTCAGGTGCTGGTCGATGGGGCGCGCGCCAATGGCGCACCCGCCCGGCATGGACACGCGCGCCCGGCCGAACCTGGCCACGAGCGGCCCCAGCACCAGGACGCTGGCGCGCATCGTCTTCACCAGCTCGTAGGGCGCCTCCGGGGTGATGTCCCCGGTGATGCTGATTTCGCACGTGTCCGCCTTCTTGCCGGACAGCCGCGCGGCCTCGCACCCCATCGTGCGCAGCACCGCCAGCATCGTTTTGACGTCCGCGAGGTCCGGCACGTTGCGGAAGGTGTTGGTCCCATCCGCCAGCAGCGCGGAGGCGAGGATGGGCAGCGCCGCGTTCTTCGCGCCGGACACCTCCACCTCACCGTGCAGCGCGGTGCCGCCCTTCATGACGATCTTGTCCATGTCTCGTGTGCCTCACCCCTGCGGCCCTCAGGCCGCGGGCTGTGTCCCGAACGCCATGCGTTCTCGCCGTTCCAGGTCCTTCTCCACGCGCGCGTCCGCGTACCCCGCGGCGCGCAGGAGCTCCAGGACGGCGCTTCCCTGGGTCTCCCCCATCTCCAGTGCAAGCAGCCCGCCAGGTTCCAGCACCCGCCGGGCCCCCTGGATGACCCTCCTGAGCGCGACCAGGCCATCCGGCCCGCCATCCAGCGCCAGTCGGGGCTCGCGCCGCACCTCCGGGGACAGCCCGGCGATGTCGCCCGAGTCGATGTACGGCGGGTTCGACACCACCACCTGGAACCGCGCGTCCGGGGGCAGGGGGCTGAACAGGTCGCCCTGGAGCACCGTGACGCGCTCGCCCACGCCCAGCGCCTGGGCGTTCTCCTTCGCCAGCGCGCACGCGTCCGGGGACAAATCCGTGGCGAAGACGGTGGCCTGGGGGCGCTCGCCCGCCACGCTGATGGCGATGCAGCCTGAGCCCGTGCACACGTCCAGCACCCGCGAGGGCGCGTCCTTCGGCACCGCGTGCAGCAGCGCCTCCACCAGCAGCTCCGTCTCCGGCCGGGGGATGAGCACCCGGGCGTCCACCTTGAAGGGGCGGTTGTAGAACTCCTTCGTGCCCGTCAGGTAGTTGGTGGGCTCGCCCGCGAGCCGGCGTTCGATGAGCGCGCGGAACGCGGTGAGCTCCTCCTTCGCCAGGGGCCGGTCCAGGTCCACGTACAGGCGCACGCGGCCCGTCTTGAGCACGTGCGCGAGGAGGATCTCCGTCGTGAGGCGGGGTGCGTCCACCTGGCGCTTCTCGAAGTGCTGCGTCGTCCAGGTGAGGACCCGGCGGATGGTCCAGACGTCGCTCATGCTTCGCCGGAGGGGCGCCCGCTGCCCGTCTGCGCCTTGAGGGCCTCCGCCTGGTAGTGCGTGCGGCAGGCGGTGATGACCTCGTCCACGTTGCCCACCATGATGGCCGGCAGGTTGTGCACGGTGAGGCCGATGCGGTGGTCGGTGAGCCGGTCCTGCGGGAAGTTGTAGGTGCGGATCTTCTCGCTGCGGTCGCCCGTGCCCACCTGGCCCCGGCGCATGGAGTCGCGCTCGTTGCGGATGCGCTCCTGCTCCATGTCGTAGAGCTTCGCGCGCAGCATGCGCAGGGCCATGGCGCGGTTCTTCCCCTGACTCTTCTCCTGCTGGCACTTCACCACGATGCCGGACGGCTTGTGGATGAGGCGCACCGCGGAGTCCGTGGTGTTGACGCTCTGGCCACCGGCGCCCGTGGAGCGCATCACCTGCATCTCGATGTCCGCCGGGTTGATCTGCACGTCCACGTCCTCCGCCTCCGGCATCACCGACACGGTGATGGTGGAGGTGTGGATGCGCCCCTGCGTCTCCGTGGCCGGCACGCGCTGGACCCGGTGCACGCCGGACTCGTACTTGAGCTGGCTGAACACCGCGTCCCCGGAGAGCGTCACGGTGGCGTCCTTCACGCCGCCCGCGTTGCCCGCGCTCATGTCCAGGATGTCCGCCTTCCAGCCCTTGCGGTCGGCGTAGCGCAGGTACATCTGCATCACCTCTTCGGCGAAGAGGGCCGCCTCGTCGCCGCCCGCGCCCGCGCGGATCTCCAGGATGACGTTCTTCTCGTCATTGGGGTCCTTGGGCAGCAGGAGGATCTTCAGCGCCGCTTCCTGCACGTCGCGCTGTTCCTTCAGGCCGGGCAGTGACTCGCGCGCGTAGGCCTTCTCGTCCGGGTCGGAGCTGGACAGCCAGGCCTCCACCTCGGACAGGTCCGCCAGCACCTTGCGGTAGGCCCGGAACGTCTCCACGAGACGCTCCAGGGCGGCGCGCTCCTTGGACACCTTCTGGAGCTTCGCCGTGTCGGCGAGGATTTCAGGGTTCGACAGGTCAGCCGTGAGCCGCTCGAAACGGCGCTCGACCTCTTCCAATTTGTCAATCATGCGTGGGTCCCGGGGCGTCTTGCCCCTTTGGCCGCCCCGTGGCAAGGGCCGTGGCCGTCAAGGAAAACCTTGGCCGTCTGGGCATGGGCATGTAAGAACGCCCCCCGTCGCCGCCCGGTGCGGCCCGATTCACGCCCAACACGGAGCCTTCGATCATGCCTGCACAGAAGGGAAATCGTTCCAAGAAGAAGCTGGCCAACCGCGCCAAGACGCGGAAGGCGCAGCTGAAGCGCCGCCGCAACCGTTTCAAGCGCGGCCAGCGCAACAACAAGTAGCACCCAGGCTACTCCCCCCCTCGGACATTGGAGGAGGGGAGCGGCCGGGCCCCTGGCTCTCCGGGCTCTGGAGACGCCCCAGGCTCCAACGCCGGCAGCATCCGCTCCAGCCCCCGTCCCGGCTCCTGCGACGCGGTGCGGAGCAGTGTTATCACCCCTTCCGCCTCGGCACCCGTCACGGGCACCGGCTGGACGGGAAACTCCGGATAGCGGTCGGTCCTGAGCGGCAGCACGTCACTGGACAGATAGCCCGTCGGTGTAAAGCGCGCCCGCCACAGGACGCTGCGCTTGTCCCGGGGGTTCCAGTTCCCGCCGAACACGAAGTTGCCCAGCGAGTAGACCACCGGCGCGCCCAGGTACAGCTCCATGGACTGGAGCACGTGGGGGTGGCTGCCGAGCACCCCCGCCGCGCCCGCGTCGATGGCCGCGTGCGCCAGGCGCACCTGGTACGGCTCCGGGGTGGTGTTGCCCTCGATGCCCCAGTGGAAGAAGGGCAGCACCAGATCCGCCCGGGCCTTCGCGGCGGTGATGTCCTCGCGCAGCATCCGCTCCATCACCTCCACGTCGGAGAAGTGCCCGGCCACGCCCGGCGTCGTCTCCGTGGCGTAGACCTGGGGCGGCTCGATGTTGCGCGTGCCCAGGAAGAAGTAGCCCAGGAACGCGATGCGCAGGCCGCCCGCGGTGACGATGGCCGGGCGGCGCGCCTCGGCGAGGTTGCGCCCCGCGCCGAAGAAGGGGATGCGCGCGGCCTCCAGGGTGGTGAGCGTGTCCAGCAGCCCCTGCGCGCCGTAGTCCATCATGTGGTTGTTCGCGAGGCTCACCACGCCCACGCCGCCCGCGGTGAGCACGTTCACCAGCTCCGGGCGCGCGCGGAAGTTGAAGTTCTTGGGCAGCTTCTCCGTGCTGTCCGTGTACGGGCACTCCAGGTTCACGACGAACAGGTCCCCGGTGTCCGCGAAGGGCTTCACCTCGCGGAAGCCGTACGCGAACATCTCCTCGCGCGAGCGGCCCTTGCCCACCTGCTCGTCGAAGTACGTCTGGTAGTGGTGGCCCACCGTCACGTCGCCGCCGATGACGAGCGTCACCGGGCGGCCGGGCGCCAGGGCGGCGGGCGGCCCGGCGGGCTGAGCGGAGGTCCCCGGGGT
>NZ_RAWB01000583.1 GCF_003612055.1 Corallococcus llansteffanensis | reverse complement strand
CTGTTCTGGGGAGGACCCCATGGCCTCTGTCACCCCCCGCTACGCCCACCCGTTCCTTCCCGTCACCCGCGCCGACCTCCAGGCGCGGGGGTGGGAGCAGTGCGACATCATCATCGTGAGCGGCGACGCCTACGTGGATCACCCGGCCTTCGGCCCCGTGCTCATCGCCCGCTTCCTGGAGGGGCGGGGCTTCAAGGTGGGCATCATCCCACAGCCGGACTGGCACTCGGCGGAGCCCTTCAAGGCGCTGGGCAAGCCCCGGCTCTTCTTCGGGGTGGCGGCGGGCAACCTGGACTCGATGCTCAACCGGCTGACGGCCCAGAAGAAGAACCGCTCGGAGGACCAGTACAGCCCGGGCGGGCGCACCAACTGCCGGCCGGACCGCGCGTCCATCGTGTACGCGCAGCGCTGCCGCGAGGCCTTCCCGGACGTGCCCGTCGTCCTGGGCGGCATCGAGGCCAGCCTCCGCCGCATCGCGCACTTCGACTACTGGAGCGAGAAGGTCCGCCGCTCCATCCTCTTCGACGCCAAGGCGGACCTGCTGGTGTTCGGCATGGGCGAGCGGCCCATCTGGGAGATCGCCGACCGGCTCCACCGGGGCGAGCGCATCGAGGACCTCAAGGACATCCGCGGCACCGCGCACCTCATCAACGACGCCGCGATGAAGGTGATTGAAGCGGACCCGGCGAAGCGCGCCGCGGACCGCGAGAAGGTCGTGGTGCTCCCCTCCTACGAGGAGGTGGTGGCGGACACGCGCGCCTTCGCGGTGATGAGCCGCGACTTCCAGATGGAGACGAACCCCGGCAACGCGCGCCCCATCGTCCAGCGCCACGGCAACCGGGCCATCTACATGAACCCGCCCGCCCGGCCGCTGGAGGACGGCGCCGGCCTGAGGCCCGGTGAAACCACCACGGTCGCGATGGACGAGCTGTACGACCTCAAGCTCAACCGCGTCCCGCACCCGATGTACACCGAGCGCATCCCCGCCTATGAGACGGTGAAGCACTCCGTGGTGCTGATGCGCGGCTGCTTCGGCGGCTGCACCTTCTGCTCCATCACCGAGCACGAGGGCCGCGTCATCCAGAGCCGCTCCGCGCAGAGCGTGCTGCGCGAGGTGCGCGAGGTGCGGCGCATGGGGGACTTCCGGGGCACCATCACCGACCTGGGGGGCCCCACGGCCAACATGTACAAGCTCAAGTGCAAGAGCGAGGACATCGAGAGCAAGTGCCGCAAGCTGTCGTGCGTGCACCCGGGCGTCTGCGAGAACCTCCAGACGGACCATGGGCCGCTCATCGACCTGATGCGGCAGGTGCGCAAGGAGGAGGGCATCAAGCACGTCTTCATCGCCAGCGGCGTGCGGTACGACCTGGCGGAGCGCTCGCCGGAGTACGTGAAGGAGCTGGCGGCGCACCACGTGGGCGGCCAGCTCTCCGTGGCGCCCGAGCACGTGTCGCCCCGGGTGCTGGAGAAGATGAAGAAGCCCGGCATCGAGAGCTTCGAGCGCTTCCAGCACATGTTCGCGTGCGCCAGCGAGGACGCGGGCAAGGAGCAGTACGACATCGCCTACTTCATCAGCGGCCACCCCGGCTCCACGCTGGAGGACATGGTGATGCTGGCGCAGTGGCTGAAGGAGAAGGGCAAGCGGCCCCGGCAGGTGCAGGACTTCATCCCCACGCCCATGTCGGTGGCGACGGCCATGTACCACACGGGCCTGGACCCGCTGAAGATGGAGCCCGTGTACACGGCCAAGGGCCTGCGCGAGAAGCGGCTGCAGAAGGCGCTCCTGCTCTACTGGAACCCGGAGCACTGGCCGTTGGCGCGGGAGGCGCTGCGGCTCGCCGGCCGCGAGGACCTCATCGGCCGGGGCCCGAACGCGCTGGTGCCGCCGGAGTCCGCCGCGGAGGCCGCGCGCCTGCGCCGCACGGGCGACAACGCCGAAGCGGACACGGGCCTCTCCACCAACGCGTGGCCCCGTCCGGTGCAGCCGCGTCCGTCGGGTCGGAGCCCGGGACGCACGCCGCGTCCGGGCCCGCGCGGACGGCAGTAGCCCCCTGGCTTTCGCTCGGGGGGGTGGCTCGGGTATAGGGTGCGCCGCCTTCAAGCACCCGACACCGCCGGAGCCACACGCCCATGCCCAGGACCTCCCAGGAGCAGTCGCAGGAGCGCCACGCGTTCCTGCTCGACCTCTTTCGCACCCAGCCCGACCTGAGCCGCCAGGACGCCCTGGAGAGCTTCAAGGACAAGTTCGGCGCGACCATCAACCTGCGCACCTTCAACGAGCTGCGCGACCAGGCGAAGAAGGAGCTGGCGTCCGGTGGTGCCAGCCCTCGCGCCCGCACCCAGGAGCAAGACGTGGAAGTGAATGAGGACCGTCCGGAAATCACGACGGAGGACGCGGGAGCGCTGCTGAAGTCCGCGGCGGCCCCGGAGCTGCTCAACGGCGCGGCGCCCGCGAAGAAGCCGAAGGCGAAGGGCCCGGGCGTGCGCAACGTGTTCGTGGACGCGCCGCAGGAGCACCTCCAGTTCCTGGAGCGCGTGGTGCAGCAGCTCCAGGAGGCCGGCGCCTCCAACGTGCGCATCGACCACGGCACCGACCGGTGGATGGTGCTCGTCGTCGACTCGAAGTAGCGCACGGCGCGCGCTCAGCGCCTGACGCCGGGCCCGCCTCCCCCTGTCCGGGAGCGCGGGCCCTGTCATTTCAATGGCAGCTCAAGTCCGGAAGGACGCTCCCATGGAGACGCAAACGCAACCGGAGAGGCGCATCCAGAGGGGAGACCTCTTCTGGCTGGTGCCGGAGGACTCGCAGGGGTCGCTCCCCGGCATCCCCCACCCCCACGTGGTCCTCCAGGAGGATGTCTTCAACCGCTCGCGGATCCGCACCGTCGTCGTGTGCGCGTTGACCTCGAACCTGAAGCGGGCCCAGGAGCCCGGCAACGTGCTGCTCGACGTGGGCGAAGGCAACCTGCCGAAGCAGAGCGTCCTGGTCGTGTCGCAGGTGTCCTCGGTCGACAAGACAACGCTGGGGGAATACATCGGCACGCTCTCCGACCGGCGCGTGGAGCAGGTCCTGGCCGGGATGCGCTTCCAGCAGGCGTCCTTCTTCGACCGGTGACGACCCGTTGACCAGTAAACCTCATCACAGCCCAAAAGCCGGCTTCGTCGGCATCCAATAAAGCTGCGCTTAGTCGTCATTCCCATGAGCGTGCTCACACGCTTACCTGGGAGGAAGCACATGTCTCGTTCGATGCCTGCGCTGGCGCTGACGCTCTGTGGTCTGCTTTTCGGATGTGGCGGGCAGCCCGGGGACGGCGAATCCACCGAGGGCCCGGAGGCGCCGGACACTCAGGTCATGCCCGCGGAAGGAGCCGGGGGAACCGTTACCGCGAGCGCGGTCTCCACGATGTCCGTCTTCGGAGCCACCGTGTCGTTCAATTCGTACGGAGACAACTTCACCGTCAGGGACACCGCGGCGGACGGCCGCTCCGCCGTGGCCCATATCTATAACTACAACACGGGAAACTATTCCTTCTGTTGGAACAACAGTGGCAATGGCACCTCCGTGACCTGCAACCGCGACTTCGCCGAAGGCATCCTGATCCGCTTCCGCGCCTGCACTGGTGAGTCCCGCACCGGGCAGCTCGTAAATTGTTCTGCGTGGACGACCGCCAGCACGGCGAACTGAGTCAGGGCGGCACCGAGGTCTCTTGCTCGGAGCCGCTGCCTGACTCCCATGACGGGCCCGCCTCCTTCTGTCCGGGAGTGCGGGCTCTGTCGTTTCGGGCAGGCAATCCCGGCTTGGGACGGATTGGATGGAGGGATGACACGCATCCCTTCCCTCCTCGTCGTTGTCCTCGCCCTCCTGGTATCCGGGGGCTGTGCCAGCCGACAGGCGCCTTCGCCCTCCCCCGCCAGGACCTGGACCACGACGCTGCATCAGGACCACCCGCTGGTGGGCCGCATCTGGGACGTGGCGGGGGGACGGTTCGTGGAGGTGGACACCCTGCGCGCGGCGGTGGTCTCCACGCAGTACGTGCTCCTGGGCGAACGGCACGACCACCCGGACCACCACCGGCTCCAGGCGGAGCTGGTGCGGGCGAAGGCCTCTGAAGGCCGGCGGCCCGCGCTCGCCTTCGAGATGCTGGACGTGTCGCAGCAGCCAACGGTGGACGCGGCCCTGAAGGAGAAGCCGGACGACGCCGAAGCGCTGGCGCGGGCGGTGGACTGGGCGAAGAGCGGGTGGCCGGACTTCAGCCTCTATGCGCCGGTATTCACCGCGGGCCTCGAAGCCCACCTGCCCCTCGTCGCCGCGAACCTGCCCCGCTCGCAAGTGCGCGACCTGGTGATGAAGGGGCCGGAGGCCGTGCCGGCGGACGTGCGCTCCCGGCTGGGATTGGAGGTGCCCGTACCCGAGGCCGAGGCGAAGGCGGTGCGCGAGGAGTTGGATCGCTCGCATTGCGGTGAGCTTCCGAAGGAGATGCTGGAGCCCATGGCGCTGGCGCAGCGGGCCCGCGACGCGATGATGGCGGACCGGCTGCTGCAGACGGTGACGGTGGACGGCGCGGTGCTCATCACCGGCAACGGGCACGTGCGCAAGGACCGCGCGGTGCCCGCGCACCTGGCGCGCCGGATGAAGGACGTGACGGTGCTGAGCGTGGCGCTGCTGGAGGTGTCCCCGGAGGCCCTGACGCCCCAGGACCATGCGGCGCTCATGGGCGCCACGACGCTGCCCTACGACTACGTCTGGTTCACGCCCGCGATGCCGGAGGATGACCCGTGCAAGGCCTTGCGTGAACGCAAGTGACCAGTGCGTACCCGCACGCAATTGCTTTCACACGCACCGCCTGGAATCTTCACCTGGGACATGCGGCCCGGGGGTGCACCCATGGATGGACCGGTGATTCGGACACGAGATGGCGTGGAGCTGTTCTACCGGGACTGGGGGACAGGCATGCCGGTGGTCTTCCTGGCCGGCTGGATGCTGCCCTCCGACATCTGGAGCTACCAGGGGGTCACGCTGGCCGATCAGGGCCTGCGCTGCATCGCGTATGACCGGCGCGGGCACGGCCGCTCCAGCGACCCGGGCCGGGGGTATGACTACGACACGCTGGCGGACGACCTGGCCTCGGTGTTGGAGACGCTCGACCTGCGCGACGTGACGCTCGTGGGCCACTCCATGGCCAGCGGCGAGATGGTCCGCTACCTCTCGCGCCACGGCGACCAGCGGGTATCGCGCCTCGTCTTCCTCGCGCCCGCGGCCACGCCCTTCATGCTGAAGACAGAGGACAACCCGGACGGCGTCGATGCGAGCGTCTTCGAACACTTCCGCAAGGAGGTGCTGCTCCGGGACGCGCCACAATGGCTCACGGCCAACGCCCGCTCCTTCGTCGTCGCGGAGACATCGGAGCCGATGATCCAGTGGGTGATGAGCCTGCTGTTGCGCTGCTCGATGAAGGCGGCCCATGACTGCCACCGCGCCATGTCCTCCACGGACTTCCGGGCTGAGCTGCCCCGCATCCGGCGCCCCACCTGGATCATCCACGGCGACAAGGATGCCTCCGCGCCCATCGACCTCACCGGCCGGAAGACCGCGCAGCTCATCCCGGGCAGCCGGCTCAAGGTGTACGAGGGCGCGCCGCATGGCCTCTTCATCACCCACCAGGAGCGCCTGAACAGGGACCTCCTGGCGTTCGTGAAGCACGGAGACTGAGCGGACGCGAGGCCCGACTTCCCGGCTCCCGCGCGGTCTCAGCGCGTGGGGTAGCTGCCCTTGTTCTGCTGCTCCTGCTGTTCGCGCTGGCGCAGGCTCTCTTCATATTTCGCCTTGCCCTCCGCGTCCTCGGCGAGGCTCTTCGCGATGGCTCCCGCGGCTTCACGCGCGACGATGGGCGCCAGCTCGCCAAGCCCCGCGACGAGCACCGGGAAGGGCACCGCCTCCTGGTTGACCAGGATGGCCCAGTCGTCCGTCGTCGACGAGCGTTTCGCCTCGAAGGAGAGCTCGCCATGCGCCCACTGGGCGGGCAGCTCCACCTTCCCCCGCGTGGGGGCGATTCCCGACGCGCCGCAAGGCGTGACGAAGACAGTCCGCCGATACATCGCCCGATAGTTGCCCCGGGCCGGCAGGTTGTGCTCGAGGCGACATGCGTCGACGGCGCGAAGCTGGGCCTGCACCGCTGCGAGCTCCGCCAGGTCGCCGACGTCGGTCTTGCCCCCGCCCCCGACC
>NZ_RAWB01000582.1 GCF_003612055.1 Corallococcus llansteffanensis | reverse complement strand
GGGCCGGAGCCCCCGCCCACCAGTGAGGACGAGGCCGTAGAAATTCCGGTCGATGGCAACCTCGACCTGCATCTCTTCCAGCCCCGGGACGTGAAGGCGCTCGTCACCGAGTACCTCTGGGCCTGCCAGCAGAAGGGGGTGCTCGACGTGCGCATCATCCACGGCAAGGGCACCGGCGCGCTGCGGCGCACCGTGCAGACCCTGCTGCCCACGCTGCCAGAGGTCGCCCATTTCCAGACCGCCTCGGAGGCGGACGGCGGTTGGGGCGCGACGTGGGTGCGGCTCAAGCCCCTGTGAGGGGGCCTGGACTCACGCGACTACGACAGCCAGAAGTACGCGGAGGCGATGAGGGTGCGCTTCTCCGTCACGCGCCCCTTCTGGGCCAGCTCCGCCAGCTGCCGGTCCTTCGCCGCGTAGCGCTTCTCCTCCTCGTTGCGCAGCGACGCCAGCTTGCGCCGGTACTCGCGCTCCAGCCGGTCCGAGTGCGCCCGCGCCTTCGCGCGCTCCGCCGTATCCTCCACGCCCGAGACTTCCTTGCGCGCGGTGGTCCACGCCTCGCGCGCGGCCTCCACCACCTCGCGCGACTCCATCAGGCAGTCCTCGACGTAGCGGTCCACCCGCTCGCGGGCCTTGTCCAGCTCCAACGCATTGCGGCGCTCGGCCGCGCGAATCAGCTCATCCTTCGCGGTCATGAGCGACTGCTCTTGCATGAGCTGGACCGACACCGGCGCGGGCTGCCGACGCTTCTCCTCCTTGGCGTCGAGCTTCGTGAAGTGAACACCGTCCGTCAGGGGCAGGGCGCGGAAGCCGCCCTCCCGGTCCTTCACCAGCACCAGGTGCACCAGCTTCTCTTCGGGCTTGAGGCCGGTGATCTCGAACTTGTAGGCGAACCACCAGCCCTCGCTGCCCGCGAGCCGCGCCAGCCGTGACGGCAGCCCCGCCGCGTCCAGCTGCAGGTAGCTGACGGCGTCCTGGGTGCGGTCGCGCACGGCGTAGGCGGCCTTGGCCACCTGGAGCCGTCCGGAGGTCCGGCTGCCCAGCACGGAGCCGGTGAGCGCCTTCGCCTCTTGCTGGCGGCGCGCCACCACCTCCTTGGCCTGGTCGCCGGCCACGCGCAGGCGCCTTCGCACGTCGCCGTCGAAGCGCTCCAGCACCACCGACTTCATCTCCGACATGCGCTGGGTGATGGCGCCTTCCAGCTCCTCGCGCAGCTTGTCGAAGGCGATGTTGATGTCGGCCGGGTTGCGGCAGGACTGGTAGATGTCCAGCACGCGCCGCTCGAAGTCGACGCCGCTCTCCAGCGCGCCCAGGATTTCATCCGACGCGCCGAAGACGCCGTCGAAGAGGTTGAGCTTCTTCTCCAGCAGCTCGAACAGGCGCGCGTCCGCCGCGTTCTGCCGGTTGAGGAAGTTCACCACCAGCACGTCGCGCTGCTGGCCGTAGCGGTGGCAGCGGCCGATGCGCTGCTCCACGCGTTGCGGGTTCCACGGCAGGTCGTAGTTCACGACCAGGTTGCAGAACTGGAGGTTGAGCCCCTCCGCGCCCGCCTCGGTGCAGATGAGGATCTGCGTGCGGTTGCGGAAGTCGTCCACCAGCGCCCGGCGCTCCTCGGGCGAGCTGCCCGAGTCTCCGGACAGCAGGGAGATCTTGTCCTTGTAGCCGTGCTCCGACAGCAGGTTGAAGATGTACTGCTGCGTGCGCTTGGACTCGGTGAAGATGAGCGCCTTCTCCGGCCAGCCGTGCGTGCGCATCACCGCGAAGGTGCGATCCAGCGCGCGCTTGAGCGCCTCACCCTTGGCGTTGATCCGGATGGAGTCCGCGAGGTCCGCGTACTGCCGCAGCTCCCACACCTCCTGCTCCAGCGTGCGTACCGCGGGGGCCTTGGCGGGGTCGTCGGACCACTCCTCGCCTTCCTCCACGAACTGCTTGGCCTCTTCCGGCTCGAAGAGCGCCAGGGCCTGCTGCCCCAGCCGCGCGGCCTCCAGGCGCTTCTGGAGGTTCTCCGACAGCTTGCGCAGCGTGGGCGCGATGGCGAACGTGGAGGAGGCCAGGAGCTTGCGGTAGCACAGCGTCAGCAGCGTCTTCTTGCCCGGCTCGATGGCCGCCACTTCGGAGCGCTGCAGGTACTCGCTGACCTTCTCGTAGAGGTCGTGCTCCTCGGGGGACGGATTGAAGTCCTCCACGATGCTGCGGCGGTTGGTGTAGCGCACGTACTCGCGCACCTGACGGCGCAGCGTGCGTTGCACCACCGGGGCCAGCCGCTCCTTGAGCTCGCAGGCGGCGGCCTCCGACATGCCGCCGCCCTCGTCCGCGCGGTAGCGGCTGCGGAAGGCGTGCTCGGGGCCCAATATCTGCTCGTCCAGGAGCGACATCAGGCCGAACAGCTCCATCAGGTTGTTCTGGAGCGGCGTCGCGGTGAGCAGCAGCTTGGGCCGGCCCGCGAGCCCCGCGCGCAGGGCCTGTCCCATCTTGTTGTTGGGGCGGTGCGCGTTCCGAAGGCGGTGGGCCTCGTCGATGATGACCAGGTCCCAGGGGATCTCCGCCAGCAGGTTCACGCGGTTGGCCGCGAAGGGGTGCGAGCAGATGACGGGGAAGGGCTGATCGAAGCAGTTGTTGTGGGGGCGCACGTTGCGGCCGTCCACCAGCACGCTGTCCAGGTCGAACTTCTCGCGCAGCTCCGCATTCCACTGCGCGCGCAGCACCGCGGGCGCGAGGATGAGGATGCGGTTCTTGCCCTCCGCCATGAGCTGGGCCACGACGAGGCCCGCCTCGATGGTCTTCCCCAGGCCCACCTCGTCCGCCAGCATGCAGCCGCCGCGCGACAGCGCGTCCATCGCGAACATCGCCGCTTCGACCTGGTGGGGGTTCAGGTCCACCTTCGCTTCGGACAGGGCGTTGGCCAGGCGCTGCTGCGTGTCGCCGCTCCGCGCGAGCAGCTCCTCCGCCAGCAGCCGCTCGTGGAAGGGCGTCAACGCCGCCGCGACCAGCTCCTCCGCGGCACGGGCCGCGACGGCCGCGGCGTCCGCCTCCACCGTCACCCTCAAACCCCTTGCGACCTCCGCCAAGTCCCGCCTCCCATCCGTAGGTTTGGAGCGTGCGCGCGCGTGCGCGGACGATTGAGGCGCGCCATTCTGGGGAGCGATCCGGATCTGTAAAGGGGGTCCTCCGCGAGGCCGAAAACTCGGCCTCCGCGCGATTGGCAAGCACGTCGTTCGGCGGAGCGCTGCTGCGTGCACTCACGCGTGCGGTGAAATGTTCCGCGGGTGTTCCAAAGGTCTTGACGAATGCGTCTGGCGCGCTCCACGAACACGCGTGTGTTTCAGAGCCGTCCGCGCGCCTTGACGTCCAGGTACACGTTGAGCGCCGCGGCCCCGAAGGCGCGTGCTGGCGCGCGCACGACCAGGGCTCCGGCGTCGCGCAGCGTGGTGGCGGTGAGGCGGTATTCGGCCTCCATGCGCGCTGCGGCCTGGCGCGCGTAGGCGGCCGGTGCGTCGCCGGGCACGTCCGTGGCCGCGGCCTCCAGGTCCTCGTCCAGCAGCGACGCGACGACGGGCAGGTGCCGGGGGCGCAGGGCCAGCGTGCGCGTGAGGAGCGTGGCGGACGCGTCCGGGTCCACCAGGTCGGTGAAGAGCACCACCAGCGCGCGGCGCGTCTGGCGGGCGAAGGCGAAGTCGAACGCGCGGCCGTAGTCGCTCTCCTCCAGGCCGGCCTCGGCGCGGTAGAGGGACTCGGTGATGAGGCGCAGGTGTTCGGCGCCCTTGCGCGGGGGGAGGAAGGCGCGCACGTCGCTGGCGAACGCCATGACGCCCACCACGTCGCCCGCGTCCAGGCTCACGCGCGCCAGCCGCAGCGCCGCGTCCACCGCGTGGTCCAGCTTGCGTCGGCCCTGCACCCGGCCCGCCATGTGACGGCCGCAGTCCAGCAGCAGCAGCACCGGCTGGTGCCGCTCCGGCTGCCACGTGCGCACCAGCGTGTGGGCGTGGCGCGCGGAGGCCTTCCAGTCGATGTGGCGGTAGTCGTCGCCCGGGCGGTACTCGCGCAGCGATTCGAACTCGCGGCCCTCCATCGCCTTGCGGCGCAGCGTGCGCGCGGACACGGCCTCCGACGCACGCGCCAGCGTCAGCGCCTCGCGCGAGAGGGCGCTCAGGTCCGGGTACACCTTCACGTCCCGGGCCGCGGGCAGGCGCACCTGCCGCGAGCACAGGCCCAGCGGCCCCAGGAGCCGCAGGTGCACGTCGCCGAAGCGCGCGTCGCCCCGGGCAGGAGGCCGCACCCGGTAGGTGAGCCTCGCGGACGCGGCCCCTGCTTCGAGCGCGAAGGGCTGGCGGTGGCCGTGGCTCTCCACGTCGAGGGGCGGCTCGTCGCGCAGCTCTCCCCGCACGGGCCTTCCAGTGCGCGCGCTCAGCACCCAGCGCACGGGGTTGTCCACGCCGGAGGAGAGGATGGGCTCCACCTCGCGGTGTGCTTCCACGTCGTGGGCCCGGGGCGCGCGCGCGAAGTCCACCGCGCACAGCAGGAGCACGGCCACGTCCACCGCGAGCGCCAGCCACCCGAAGGCGAGGCTTGCCACCGCGAGCGCCGCCGGCACGAGCGCCCCGGCGAAGAGGGCCACGGCGAGGCCGGTGGGGACGGGACGCCCGAGGCTCACCGGGGCACTCGCACCCGTTCGAGCATCTGCCGCAGGACGTCGTCCGGGGTGACGCCCTCCACCTCCGCCTCGGCCTTGAGGAGGAGGCGGTGGTTGAGGACGCTGGAGGCCACGGCCTTCACGTCGTCCGGGGTGACGAAGTCGGTGCCCTGGAGCGCCGCGTGCGCCTTGGACGCCGCGAGCAGGGCCTGGGAGGCGCGGGGGCTCGCGCCCAGTCGCACGCGGGGGTGGGCGCGGGTGTCGCGCACGAGCTGCACGACGTACTGGAGGATGGACTCGTCGCACGCGACGCGGGCCGCGCGGTCCTGCAGCTCCGTCAGCGTGGCCGCGTCCAGCACGCGCGGCACGGTGGGCGCACGGCCCTCGCGCTGGTGGTAGGCGCGCAGGAGCGCCCCCTCGGAGTCCGCGTCCGGGTAGCCCACGCGCACGCGCATGAGGAAGCGGTCCAGCTGCGCCTCGGGCAGGGGATAGGTGCCCTCCAGCTCCAGCGGGTTCTGCGTGGCGACGACGAAGAAGTGCGGCGGCAGCGGGTGGGTGACGCCGTCGATGGTGACCTGCCGCTCCTCCATCGCCTCCAGCAGCGCCGCCTGGGTCTTGGGCGGGGTGCGGTTGATCTCATCCGCGACCAGGACCTCCGTGAAGACGGGGCCCTTCATCAAGCGGAAGGACTGGGCCTGGGGCTGGAAGATGTTGGTGCCCAGGATGTCCGCGGGCATCAGGTCCGGCGTGAACTGCACGCGGGAGAAGGACAGTCCCAGGGCGCCGGCCATGCTGCGCGCGGTGAGCGTCTTGGCGACCCCGGGCACGCCCTCCAGCAGCACGTGGCCGCGCGCGAGGAAGGCTGTCACCAGGTCGGCCAGGACGCGGGGCTGGCCCACGACGGCCGAGCCCAGCGCATTGAGCAGGCGGGAGAGGGGCGAGGCGTCGGACATGGTGGCCGGCGACGGTAGCCCGCCTCCCCTCCGGCACGGCAGCGAAATCCTCGCCGCCGCCCCTACTGCGGGCGGCGCAGGCCCATCAGGCCGCCCAGCAGCGCAATCACCGCGCCGAGCACGCCCAGGAAGCACCCGATGCTCGGCGACGAGTTCATCATCTCCGAGTTGCCGAGCGGGGACGGCACCAGCGTGGTGTCCGACGAGATCTTCAGGAACACCAGCGACCAGACGAGGCACACGACGGTGGACACCATCTGCGCGCCCCACGGCAGCATGGGGCTGGCCCAGTCCATCAGGTTGCGCACGCGGATGCCGATGAAGACCATCGTCGCGACGGCGAAGAGGAACGAGATGAAGCCCAGGCTGATGAGGCCCAGGAAGTCACCGTCCGCGGCCGTCTCCTTCCACGGCATGAAGCAGGAGAGCACCACCAGCGCCGCGCCCCAGAACGCGATGCGGTCCGCGCCCTCCAGGTCCCGCAGGAACGAGCGCGCGTCGTCGAGCAGGACCTCCGGATCATCGATGGGCGAGCGGCCGGAGCCGGGCTCCCGCGCCTCGCGCGACCACGGGTCCGGCCCGGCGCTGGCGGCCTCCTCGTCGTCGTCGCGGGGCTCGGGAGCTGGCGCGCGGCGGGGGGG
>NZ_RAWB01000581.1 GCF_003612055.1 Corallococcus llansteffanensis | reverse complement strand
CCGCCTCCTTCGGCGACCAGGTCCTCCAGGAGCCCGTTCAGCTCCGACGCCAGCCGCTGCCGCTCCGTCCCGGTGGCGCGCCGGGCCTGCTGCGCCAGCAGGAACATGGGCAGCGGCGAGTCCGTGGGCGGGGTGGGCGTGCCGCCCTGCGCCAGGGGCTCCCAGGGCGCCAGGTCCTGCACGGAGCCGTCCTCATCTCCGGAATGGGAGGCGGGTGTGCGCGAACGTGGGCGGGGAGCATCGGACACGGTGGCGAAACTGTAACCGGGGGCGCCCTCGGGGTTCAAAGTGGGAAGGCCCGCAACTTCCAACGGGCAACGGGGTTGATGCCTCACGGATGGACCTGGACCCGGACACACAGGCGATGCTGAAGGTGGCGGCGGGCGACAAGCAGGCCTTCGCCTGGCTCTTCGACCGACACCACGCGAGCGTGGCGCGCTTCGCGTTCCGCTTCGTGGGCGATCCGGCGCGGGCGGAGGAGCTGACGCAGGACATCTTCGTGAAGCTCTACCGCCACGCGCGCTCCTACAAGCCCACGGCGAAGTTCAAGACGTTCCTCTTCCGGGTGGCCACCAACCACTGCCTCAACGAGATGCGGCGCGGCGAGTACCGCGTGGCCCGCCTTGTCACGGAGGCCCCGGAAGCCGAAGACGCGGGAGGCGTGGAGATGCCAGGGCCCGAAGGGGACCGGCCCGACCAGGCGCTGAGCGGCCGGGAGCTGGAGGCGGCGGTGGGATTGGCGTTGGGGGATTTGAGCGAGCGCGAGCGCGCGGCCTTCACCATGTGCCGGTTCGAGGGCATGGCGTACCGGGACATCGCGGAGGCGCTGGAAGCGAGCGAGGCGGCCGTGAAGAGTCTCATCCACCGGGCCACGCTGGCGGTGGCGCGCAGGCTGGAAGCGTTGCAGGCGGGCACCGTGCCCGCGAGGAGTCGGGCATGAGCTGTGCGTATGAGGAAGACCTGACGGCCTACGTGGACGGGGAGCTGCCGCCCCCGCACCGCGCCCGCGTGGAGGCCCACCTGGGCACCTGCGCGGACTGCCAACAGACGGAGCGGCTGCTGCGCGTCACCGTGGCGCGGATGGCGGAGCTGCCCGCCTTCACGCCCTCGCCTTCCGCGCGGCGCGAGGTGCTGGCGCGGCTGGACGCGCTGCCCCCCACGTGGCGTGAACGGCTGGCGTCGCTGCTGCGGCCGGGCGTGCTGGTGCCCTCCCTGGGCGTGGCCGCCGCGGCGGTGCTGGCGGTGCTCGTCGTCGGCCGGGGCGGCGGAGAGAGCACGGCGCTGGACGAGTGGGACCCGGGCGCGCTGGAAGTGGCGACGAACCTGGAGCTGGTCGAGGACTACGAAGTCCTCGGGCTCGACAGCTCCGATGACCTGGAGGTCGTCGAGAACCTCCACGAACTGGGGATGCCGTGATGCTGGGAAGAACGACCCTGGCGGCCGTCGCCGTGGCGGTGACGCTGGCCCTCCTCACGGGCACGCCCGCGGGCGCGACCAACGCCCCCACGCCCACGCCCGCGGAGCGCTTCGAGAAGCTGCCCCCGGAGCAGAAGGAGGCGCTGCGCGCGAAGCTGCGCGAGTTCAAGGCGATGCCGCCCGAGGAGCGGGCACGCGTGCGCGAGAACCTCCAGCGCTGGCGGCAGCTGCCCCCCGAGGAGCGCGAGCGGCTGCGCTCCAACCTGCGCGACTTCCAGCGCCTGACGCCCCAGGAGCGCAAGGCGGTGCGCGAGCAGGTGCGCGACCTCAAGGGGCTGTCCACGGAGCGCCGCGCGGAGCTGCGCCAGCGGATGCGCGCGTACCTGCGCGAACACCCCGAGCGCCGCGAGCAGATGATGGAGAACATGCGCCGCTGGCGGCAGATGTCCGCCGAGCAGCGTCAGGAGGCACGCGAGCGGCTGCGCGAGAGGCGGCGCAAGTGAGGCCCGCCCCCCTGTCCATGCATGGCGCGTGGCTGCTGCTGTTCGCGCTCGCGGGCGCGCTGCCCGCCGCTGCCCAGGAGGTGCGCACGCCCCCTCCGGAAGCACCGGCGCCTCCCGCGTCCCCCGCGCCCGTCCCCCTGGAGCCCCGCCGGACGGAGCCGCAGCTCACCGACGAGGACCGCGAGGTGGTGGAGAACCTGGAGCTGCTGGAGTCGCTGGACGCGGCGGCGGACCTGGAAGTGCTGCTGGAGCTGGCCGAGGAGAAGTAGCCCGCCCGGACCCAAGCCACGAAGAAGCCCGGGCCCCCTTGAAGGGGACCCGGGCTCTTGTCTCTTCAGGACCTGAAGCGGTTCAGCGCTACTCGACCGTCACGCTCTTGGCGAGGTTGCGGGGCTGATCCACGTCGTTCCCGCGCATCTCCGCCACGTGGTAGGCGAGCAGCTGCAGCGGGATGGTGGCCACCACCGGCGCGAGCAGCGCGCAGGCGGAGGGGATGCGGATGACGTGGTCGGCCAGGCTGTCCGCCTGCGTGTCGTCCTCGTCGAGCACGGCGATGACCTTGCCGCCGCGCGCGCGGACCTCCTCGATGTTGCCGATGATCTTCTCGTACGCGACGTGCGGCTGCTTCGGCGCGATGATGACGACGGGCATCTTCTCGTCGATGAGCGCGATGGGGCCGTGCTTCATCTCACCGCCCGCGTAGCCCTCCGCGTGGATGTACGAGATCTCCTTGAGCTTGAGCGCGCCCTCCAGCGCCACCGGGTGCATGGGGCCGCGGCCGAGGAACAGGAAGTCCTGCGCGTTCATGAACTCGCGCGCGACGCGCTTCACCTGCGGCTCGCACTTGAGCACGTCCTCGATCATCTTCGGCACCTGGGTCAGGTGCGTCAGGTGCTCCTGGGCGGCCTCCACCGACAGCGAGCCGCGCATGCGGCCCAGCTTCACCGCCAGCAGGTAGAGCGTCACGAGCTGCGTGGTGAACGCCTTGGTGGACGCGACGCCGATCTCCGGACCCGCGTTGGTCAGGATGTGCAGGTCGGACTCGCGCGTCATCGCGCTGCCAATCACGTTGCAGATGGCCAGGGTGTGGGCGCCCAGCCGCTTGGCCTCCTTGAAGGCCCCCAGCGTGTCCGCCGTCTCACCCGACTGGCTGATGGCGATGACCAGGTGCGACTTCTCCACGATGGGGTCGCGGTAGCGGAACTCGCTCGCGAGCTCCACCTCCACCGGGATCCGCGCCAGCGACTCGATCATGTGCTTGCCGGCGACGCCGGAGTGCCACGACGTGCCGCAGGCGAGGATGGTGATCTTCGTGAAGGACTTCACCTGTTCGGTGGAGAGGTTCCACGTGTCGAAGTGGACGTCGCCCTCCGACAGGAGCATCCGGCCGCGCAGCGTGTCCGCGATGGCGCGGGGCTGCTCCCAGATCTCCTTGTGCATGAAGTGCTTGTAGCCACCCTTCTCCGCCATCATCGGCGTCCAGTCGATGCGGCGGGTGGGGCGGTTCACCAGGTTCCCCTGGCGGTTGTAGATGTCCACCTTCGCGGCGGTGATGACCGCCAGGTCACCCTCCTCCATGTAGACGAAGTCGCGCGTGTGCTCGAGCAGCGCGGGCACGTCGCTGGCCACGAAGTTCTGGCCCTCGCCCAGGCCCAGCACCATGGGCGACGCGTCCTTCGTGCACACGATGCGGCCCGGATCCTTGGAGCACACGACGACGAGGCCGTAGGTGCCCTTCACCTGCTGGATGGCGGCGCGCACCGCGTCCGGCAGGTCCACACCGCGCTCCACCTCCTCGGAGATGAGGTGCGCGAACACTTCCGAGTCCGTCTCCGACGCGAAGACGTGGCCGCGCGCGCGCAGCTCCACCTTCAGCGCCAGGTGGTTCTCGATGATGCCGTTGTGCACCACCGCCACGTTCTTGTACGTGTGCGGGTGGGCGTTCTCATCGGAGGGGCGCCCGTGGGTCGCCCAGCGCGTGTGGCCAATGCCGGTGGTGCCCTTCGGCAGGTCCTGCACCACCCGGTTCTCCAGGTTGCGCAGCTTGCCCGTGGCGCGAACCACGTTGAGCTGGTTGCCGCTCACCACCGCGACGCCCGCGGAGTCATAGCCCCGGTACTCGAGCTTCTTCAGACCCGACACCAGGATGGGAGCAGACTCCTTGTCACCGACGTAACCAACAATCCCGCACATGTTCCTGCCTCTTTCTCGACCCGCGCCGCCTCAGCAAATCACGGGAATCCCAACCACGCCCAACCGCGCCCAACCGTCCGACCACCAGGCAAGCGTCGCGAACTAACCGCCTGCCTTCACCTTTGCCTGCCGTGCCTTCTTGCCCGCCACCCACCCCTCCTTCACCACCTGCGGCGCACGGGACACAGCGAGGCTCCCAGGAGGCACATTCTTCGTCACCGTGGTGCCCGCGCCGACATAGCCGCCGTCCCCCACCTTCACCGGCGCGACGAGCTGCGAGTCCGAGCCGATGAAGACCCCGTCGCCCAGCTCCGTCAGATGCTTGTTCACCCCGTCATAGTTACAGGTGATGGTGCCCGCGCCGATGTTGCAGCCCGCGCCGATGTTCGCGTCCCCCAGGTAAGTCAGGTGGTTGGCCTTGCTGCCCTTGCCGATGCGGGCCTTCTTCGTCTCCACGAAGTTCCCCAGATGCACGTCCTCTGCCAAGTCCGTCCCGGGACGCAGCCGGGAGAACGGGCCGATGATGCACCGGTCGCCCACACGCGCCTCTTCCAGCACGGAGTAGGGCTTGATGTGGGTGCCGTCCGCCACGTGGGAAGCGGTGAGCACGCTGCCCTGCCCGATGATGACGTTCTTCCCGACGACGGTGCCGGCCGCGAGCGTGACGCTCGGACCAATCTCCGTATCGGTGCCAATGGTGATGCCCTCTTCGATGTACGCCGTGGCGGGGTCCAGGATGGACACGCCGGCGCGCATGTGGGCTTCGTTGATCCGCTGCTGGAGGACGCGCGCGCGGGCCGCCAGCTCCACCTTGTCGTTCACGCCCGCGGTCTCCGTGGCGTCCGCGTCCACCGCGCCCACCGGGCCGTGCTTCGCGGCCATCTCCACCAGGTCCGTGAGGTAGTACTCGCCCTGCGCGTTGACGGGTTTGATCTCCGCGAGCGCCTTCCAGAGGAAGGCCGCGTCCACGGAGTAGATGCCCGCGTTGCACTCCTTCACCGCGCGCTGCTCCGGGGTGCAGTCCTTGTGCTCCACGATGCGCGCGACCTTGCCCGCCTCGCGGATGACGCGGCCGTAGCCCGTGGGGTCCTCCAGCGTGGTGGACACCAGCGCCAGCGCCCCGCCCGCGGCGTCATGCGCGGCGAGCAGCGCCTGGAGCGTCTCCTTGCGCAGGAGCGGCACGTCTCCGTAGAGGATGAGCACGCGGCCGTCGTGGCCCTTCAGCGCGTCTTCCGCGGCCTTCACCGCGTCCGCCGTGCCGCGCTGCTCCTTCTGGAGCGCGAAGCGCAGGGGCGCCTCCGGGAAGTGGGCGCGGATGGACTTCTCCACCTCGGCGGCCTGGTGTCCCACCACCGGCACCACGGACGTGGCGCCCAGTTCCAGGGCTCGCTTCAAGGGATAGGCGCAGATGGGACGACCGAGGATGGGGTGAAGGACCTTCGCCTTCTCCGACTTCATCCGCGTGCCCTTCCCCGCGCAAAGGACCACCGCTGCCAGAGCTGTCATATGCGGCGGAGAATTAGGGACCGCCGATCAACTCGTCAACCGTGCCCGGGCGTCAAAACCGGCCGGGGGCCTTCCTGAGACGGCCGGGCGCTGACTGCCACACACAACGTGTTGCGCTGGACGGTGATGCCGAAGCGCGGCTTCAGGAACGTCGTCATCCGCACCGGCACGGGCGCCACCACGGGAACGGAGGGCTCGATGGGGTTGGGAGGACTCATGGACGCCACCAGTCGCTGCACATGGATCAAGATTGCCTCGACCCAATCCACAATCCAAGGAAAAAAATGTCGTCCAGTTGAAACCCTGGTCCCCACGCGGCGCATGGTGCATTAGGGAACGGCCGGAAATCACAAGGAAAGGCGTCCACAGGTGGGGAACACACACATCGGAAGCGTCGGAGCCGGGTGGGTTCGCGCGGTAGGACTCGCGGTGCTGCTGGCCGCTTCGGGAGTGCAGGCGGCGCGGCCCTACCGGGGAGGTGCGGTGGCCACGGCGTACCCCCCCGCGAGCGAGGCCGCGCTGGAGATGCTCAACAAGGGCGGCAACGCGGTGGACGCGGCCGTGGCGGCGGCGTTCGTGGCGGCGGTGGTGGGTCCCTACCACTCCGG
>NZ_RAWB01000580.1 GCF_003612055.1 Corallococcus llansteffanensis | reverse complement strand
GGTTCGGGGCGGGAGGAGCCATGGGGGCGCGAAGATAGTGCACGCCCCCCGGTGGAACGAAACGCTCCCTGCCGGAGTCGCGCCCTATTCGTGCGCGCCGCCCGGCCCGTGCACGTGGCCGTGCGTGAGCTCTTCCTGCGTCGCGTCACGCACCTCCCGCACGGTGACGTCGAAGTGGAGCGTCTTGCCCGCGAGCGGGTGGTTCAGGTCCACCACCACGGAGTCGGCGTTCACCGCCTGGATGCGCAGGGGGACGTTGCCCTCCTCCGTCTGGGCCATCAGCGTCTGGCCCACCTGGGGCGTGAAGCCCTGGGGCAGCATGGTGAGGGGGACGGTGCGCAGCCCCTCCGGGTTGTGGTCGCCATAGCCCTGCGCGGGGGCCACCACCACCTGCTTGCTCTCACCTGAGTCCAGGCCCTCCAGGGCCCCCTCCAGACCGGGGACGATCTGCTTGTGCCCGTGCAGATAGGCGAGCGGCTGGCCCGGGGCACTCTGGTCGATGACCTCTCCGTCTCCCAGATGGAGGCGGTATTCGAGCGCGACGACGCGACCGTTGGCGATCTTCATGGGGAGGAAGCTCCTTGGCTTCAGGGACGGCGGAGTGGGACTTCGGGAAAAGGTGGAACCTGCGGGGCCGCGCGTCAGGACGCGGGGGACTCCGCCGCTTCCTCGGCGACCGCCCGGTCGGGCGGCTCCCCCCGTGACACATACACGGCGGCGGCCAGGTCGCCGGTGACGTTGAGCACGGTGCGGCACATGTCCAGGAAGCGGTCCACGCCGAGGATGAGGCCCAGGCCCTCCACCGGGATGTTGAACATGCCGAGGATCATGGCGATGACCGGGATGGAGCCCGCCGGCACGCCCGCGGTGCCAATGCCCGCCAGCACACAGATGAACATGATGACCGCCTGCTGGCCCAGGCCCAGCGGCACGCCGTACACCTGCGCGAGGAAGAGCACGGTGACGCCCTCGAAGAGCGCGGTGCCGTTCTGGTTCATCGCGGAGCCGGCGGTGAGCACGAAGCGCGCGACATTGCGCGGCAGGTGGAGGTTCTCCTCGGCGACCTTGAGGGCGGTGGGCAGCGTGGCGCTGGAGGAGGACGTGGAGAAGGCGGTGACGATGGCGAGCCGGCAGGAGCGGAAGAACTCCAGCGGGTTGCGCCCGCCCAGGAAGCGCACCGACAGCGAGTAGACGACGAACATGTGCAGGCCGAGCGCCAGCAGCACCACGCCCACGTACGACGCGAGCTGCCCCAGGATGTGGAAGCCCAGCCGCGCCGTCATGGAGAACAGGAGCGCGCCCACGCCGATGGGGGCCAGCTTCAGCACCCCGTCGATGAGGCGCATCATCACGTCGTAGAGCCCCTGGATGGCCTCCTTGAGCCGCAGCGCGGGCTCGCCCGGGGTGAGCGCCAGGCCCAGGCCGAAGATGAGCGAGAAGACGATGAGGCCAATCATGTCCCCGTCCGCCGCGGCCTTGATGGGGTTGGTGGGCACCATGGACATGAAGAGCGCGCCCACGGAGGAGTCGCCCGGCGGCGGGGCGGCCTTTATCTGCGTGCCCGTGCGGGCCAGGGCGCGGGCCTCGTCGCTCAGGCCGTCGCCGGGCCTCAACGTGTTGACGAGCAGCAGGCCGATGAGGACGGAGATGACGGAGAAGACGACGGTGTAGCCCAGCGTGCGCGCACCCAGGCGGCCCACCTGCTTCAAGTCCAGCTCCGCCACGCCGACGACGAGCGCGGAGAACAGCAGCGGCACCACGAGCATCAGCAGCAGGCGGATGAAGATCTGCCCCACGGGGTTGGTGACGTGCTCGACCAGTCCCTTGAGCCAGGGCGCGTCCCCGAACACGGCGTTCGCCACGAGCCCGGCCACCGCGCCGATGGAAATGCCGAGGAGCATCTTCTGGTGGGCCTTCATATGGGCGCGAAGCCTAGCGGTGAAAGGAGGTGGCGCCCACCTCGCGTTCGGGAGAAAGCTTCCGGCCCACCGTGGAATCCCTCGTCCAGCTCACCGAGCCCGCCCTGCCCCCTGCCCTCTTCCGCCTGCTGTCGCGGCGCGTGGGGGCGCTCCGGGGGGAGCGCCTGCGCCACACCTACCAGACGACGTTCTGGTACGCCTTCGGGCCTCCGGAGAACGTGGTGGAGGAGGTCATCCACACGCTGCGTCCGGCGGTGGCGAAGGGGCGGAGGATTGCCGGCGTGGAGTGGTGGCTGTCACGCATGCGGGCCACCGACGTGCGGGTGGACTTCCACCAGGACCGGGACGAGCGGCTGGCCTTGCGCACGGGGAAGCTGGTGCATCCGAAGCGCTCGTCGGTGTTGTTCCTCAACCGGGTGCGGGGCGGAGCGCTGGCGGTGACGCGGGAGCTGCCGTCCGCGGACAATCCGTCGCTCGCGCCGGACCGGCTGGACGGGTTGACGCTGGTGGCGCCCCGGCCCAACCGGCTGGTGGTGTTCGACGGGACGCTGACGCACGGCGTGCTGGACGCGGACAACCAGGTGCCGGACGGGAAGCTGCCAGGGCCCTCGCGCGAGCGGCGCACGCTGGTGATGAACTGGTGGGACCACCGTCCCACCGACGTGCCGACGTGGAGCGAGACGCGCTACTACCGGGCGCTGGCGAGCTGACGGGCGGTGTCGTGCAGGCGCTGGGTGACGCGCTCGGCCCACTCGGGTTCGACCTCCATGCAGGCGGGGCGGCGGCCCAGGCGCAGCGCGGCGGAGGGCATGGAGCCGCTGCCGGCGAAGGGATCCAGCACGGTGTCCCCGGGGCGGCTCCAGGTGCGCACGAGCGGCTCCAGCACGGAGAAGGGCTTGTGGTGCGGGTGGCCGCCCCACTGCGTGGCCTCCGCGTCGTCGTCGTAGCCCCCGACGACGGCCCACACGGTGGGCAGGTCCCCGGGCGCGAGCGGCGGCGCGGGCGTGCGGGTGAGGACGAGGGCCACTTCGTAGACGCGCAGGTTCTGTTCGTTGGCGTTCTTGTCGGTGGTGCGCTTGCCCCAGACGTACTCGCCACGCAGGTGCGTGTAGCCCAGGTCGCGCGCGGCGGTGACGATGGGCTCCTTGCCCAGCAGGTTGGTCCAGATGATGAGGGGCGCGTCGGGGGTGAGGTGCGGGACGGCGCGGGAGAGCCAGGCCTCGGAGAAGACGCGGTAGTCGCGCACGGACTCGAAGCGGACGATGGGGTTGCGGTCGATCTTCTTGTTCGCGCGGGGGTCGCGCAGGTCCCCGCCCTTGCGACGCCGGGTGAGCAGGCAATAGGGAGGATCGGTGTGCAGCAGGGAGGCGCGGGTGTCGCCGAGGGCGGCCCGGTAGCCCTCGGGCTCGCGCGCGTCGGCGCGGAAGCAGCGCAGGGATTCGGGCGTCAGGTCGGAGGTCATCGTGGGAGTGGAACCCTACACGGCGGGGCGTCCGGCTTGGGGACGTGGTTGGGGGGGATTCTGGCACCCTGGGGACATGAGATTCCGGCTCACCGCGCTCCTGTCCTGCTGGCTGCTCCTCTGTGGGTGCCAGTCCGCGGGCGCGGGCCAGACGCGGCACGAATATGCGCAGTCGATGGATTCGGGCATGGCCGCCTGCCGGCAGAACCCGGCGTACTGCGCGGAGGTGGGCCTGTCCGCCGGACTCCGGACCACGGCTTCGGCTGGGGCGTCCGTCGCGGGTGCGCTCCAGGTGATGGATGCGGCGGCGAAGGGCCGTGTCCGGGAGATCATGGAGACGTGCGCGAATGAGGCCGAGTTCGAGGTGAACGAGCAACACTTTGGCAGCCAGCCGCCTACGGCGGAGCAGTGCCAGGAAGTCTTGAAGAGGGACGCGGCGGGAAACCCCGTCCTCACCCGGGCCATGAAGCTGGGCCAGGAGAAGCATGCAGCAGCCCTGCGGTGCGTCCAACTGCGGCTGTCCGTCGAACGTCCCGGTGGGTTCAGCCTGGAGCAGCGTTACCGGTATGATCCCAAGACGAAGGTCCTTGAACTGATCACCAAGGCCGCAGAACAGGAGTTGATCCGAACGGGGAACACGGGGCCGCTCAAGGGCACGCTGGTTCCCGATGTGGTCATCCACTCTGGGAATCCGCTCCGGGCCGAGGTGGTCTATGACTTCAAGTTTTCCTGCCTCGTCGGCGAGGCTTCCCCTTGGCGCACATATCCGAAGGGACATCCCTTCAAGAAATTCAATCAGGGGGAACTCTATGGAGAAGCGCTGCAAGCCCCCGTGCTACGTGTCTCGCCCATTCTGGGAGCTTACTGATGATCGGAAACCTGCCGTCCATACGAGTCATTGCCAGAACCGGCTTCGTCTGTCTCAAGGAAGGACTCAGCATTTGCTTCTACGTGCGCCACTCCCATGAAGACATGGCGTCAGTCATGCTTCAAGCATTGGAGCTTTATCTCAAAGCCATCGGCCGGCAGGCACTGACATACTCTCCAGACGATGAAGGATACTGGCAAAGGCTTGATGTTCCCGCGATGGAGTACACCCAGAAGCAGCTGCAACGAGGCTACACCCACGTCTTGCTGAAAGACAGCATAGGAGACATTGGCGACTACCAGTTCCAATACCAGGACGTTGATCTGGAGTCGCCGGTGAACATCTATGGGCCATCCGAGCGCTTGGCCTATGCCTTCTCCTTCCGGTTTCCAGCCAGTCGCCTCCAATCCCAGGGCATCGGGCCATTCCGAGACCTGGCCCTCGCCCTCGCGAAGTTGCTGCCTTTCAGCTCCGGCCATGCAGGGCCTTCCTTCCATGCATGGGCAATGGAAGACCTCACGCAACAGATGTTTCAATTGGGGCTCCGCTACCCTGGAATGGACATCCCCGATGAACACAACAACGCATACACCGTGGGAGACCAGCTCGACGGCGTCCACTGGATGAACTTCATTGGACAGCCTGTGCTGGGCGCCGTGGGCGGCACTGAGGCCCTGCGGGCCCGGCTCACCCATCCCGGCACCTCCGTGGAGTCACTCGGTGAAGACCGTGCCCTCATCACCCTGGGCGCGGAACCCGACGCGGGAGACACGGCCGAGGGCCGCGGGCTCCCGGCCTACCGCGAGCTGGCGCGGGTCCTGGAGCCCTGGTTGACCTCGCGCGAAGCCGCGCGCCCCTACCGCGAGAACGAGGCCCTGCTCCGGTGGGAGCGCCGGTTCCTGGAGTGAGCCATGCGCCACCTTCAGGGAAACTTGATTCCGCTGAACACCGCACTCCTCGTCCCCGCTTCGTCCCAGAGTTGCAGCGTGAAGGGGCCGTCGCCTGCGTTGCCGTCCAACTCGAATTCCACGGCCAAGGGCACATACGATCCGGGCGTCACCGGAGCCGTTTGCAAGGGCGGGAGCGATTCCCATACATGCCTCTTCCTGTCCGTCAGCACCGCCCGCCGGATGGTCCATGGCAAGCCGTCCTCCGAGCGCACGGAGAGCTGCGCGGCCCGCCGCCCCCCCCCCCTGAGCAGCCTGATGCCCTTGAGGTGCAACGGACACGGCCGTGAGCAGGAAATCCCACTGAGGTCCATCTCCATTACAAGCGTTTCCAGGGGGCCCGTGGCGGACAGCAGCGCGCGAAACCCATCCATCTCCACCTTCCCACCGGGTGCAGGCGGAGGGCGCTGCCGCAAGCGCTCCAGCTCCGCACGCAACTGTTCTGCCTCCTGACGGTATGATTCCGCGGAGCGGGCCCGCCGGTAGACCTCCACCTGACGGTCCACCCCGGTGGCTTGCACTTCCAGGGTCAGCACCAGCCGCGCGGGCAGGGTGGCATCCTTGAAAGGGATGGACAGCTTCAGGGTTTCTCCCAGCCGCACGTCGCTGCCCGGCACGAGCACCACAAGCGAGTTGCCCAGGCTCACCCGAGCGAACTGCGCACGTCCCTCCAGAGACACCTGCTCCTGCTGGATGTCGGTGTCGAACAGCAGGGTCGTGCTCAAGCCGGGCCCGATCCGGATGGGTCGGGTCGCAGCCCCCTCCGGGCCCACTTCCAAGCGAAGGATCTCCCCTGACGCCGCTTTCACCTCCAGGGGAACGGCCGCCAGAACGCACGTCGACCAGAGCAGGACCGGAAGCGCTACGGACAGACAGGAGGGCACGGTGTGGAGGGCTCCTCGAACCAGGGCAGCAGGGGCCTCCCTGTCTACCACGAGGTCCACCCAATGCCCTCTGCCCCATGCAGGCCCACCCGCCAGGTAGGGGCGATGCGGAAGGGTGGCTACTCTTCGGCCACGTCCACGAAGGCCTTCACTGGCTGGATAT
>NZ_RAWB01000057.1 GCF_003612055.1 Corallococcus llansteffanensis | reverse complement strand
GGGGGCGCACTGTTCTGCGCGACGGACGCGGGGCTGACGCGCGTGGAGCACCGGCAGGCACAGCTGGAGGCGGTGCGGGAGTTCCCGGACGCGGAGCCGTTCGTGGACGCGGGCTGCCAGCTGCTCCTGTCGAGAGAGGGATTGATGGTGGTGGGGGCTCAGGACCTCACCGTGTTGCGGATGACGTGAAGTGCACGTGAAGGGGGAATGGACATGACGAAGACGACTGCGAAGGAATTGCCGCTGCCCGGGTTCTACAATGCCAACCATGCGGCCGAGTACGGGTACGGCCCGAACGCGGGGAAGCTGCAGCAGGAGGCCGGCGCGTGGAAGGCGGCGCAGGGCGTGAAGGTGTCGGCGACGGACCGCTTCAACCTTCACTTGCTGCTCATCGACGTGCAGAAGGACTTCTGCTTCCCGGATGGCTCGCTGTACGTCGCGGGGCGCAGCGGCCGGGGCGCCATCGACGACAACCGTCGCATCGCGGAGTTCATCTACCGGAACCTGGGGACGCTGACGAACGTCACCGCGACGCTCGACACGCACTTCGCCTACCAGATCTTCTTCCCATCGTTCTGGGTGGACCAGGACGACCAGCCCCTGCAGCCGTACCGGGAGGTGACGCGCGAGCAGATTGAACGCGGCCAGGCGCGGCCGAACCCGGCGGTGGCGAAGTGGCTGTGCGGCGGCAACTACCCGTGGCTGCTCAAGCAGGTGAAGTTCTACTGCGAGGAGTTGGAGCGGGCGGGCAAGTACACGCTGTACCTGTGGCCGCCACACTGCCTGCTGGGGAGCGACGGGCACGCGCTGGCGGGCGTGGTGCAGGAGGCGCGGCTGTTCCACTCGTTCGCGCGCGGCGTGCAGTCGTGGGCGGAGGTGAAGGGCGGCAACCCGCTGACGGAGAACTACTCGGTGCTGCGGCCGGAGGTGCTGATGCGGCATGACGGGCAGCCGCTCGCGCAGCGCAACACGCAGTTCCTGAAGACGCTGCTGACGTCGGATGCGGTGGTGATTGGCGGGCAGGCCGCGAGCCACTGCGTGAAGAGCTCCATCGACGACCTGCTGGGAGAGATTGTCGCGCAGGACGCGGCGCTCGCTCGCAAGGTGTATCTGCTGACGGACTGCATGTCGTCGGTGACGGTGCCGGACGGCAAGGGCGGCTTCGCTGCGGACTTCACGCCGCAGGCGGACGCGGCGCTCAAGCGCTTCGCGGACGCGGGCATGCACCTGGTGAAGTCCACGGACCCGCTGGCGAGCTGGCCGGACCTGCACCTGGCGTGACGTCTGGCTTTGACACTCACACGAACGGAGACACGGACATGAGCAAGGCGAACGGTGGCGGGGTCCAGAAGCTCTTCGAGGATGCGCACGCGGAAGGGGTGCTGAGTCCCGCGGGGTTGCAGGCGCTGACGGTGGTGGACCTGGGAGCGCAGATTCAAGCGGGCCTGGGCATCCACGTGGACGACGTGCAGGCGAGCGAGATCGTGCTGGTGACGGTGATGCCGGATGACTCCGGGAGCATCTCGCACTCGGGGCACACGAAGACGGTGTGCGACGGGCACAACCTGGTGCTGGATTCGCTGCTGGCGAGCCAGCAGAAGGACGGCGTGCTGTTCCACACGCGCTACCTGAACGGGCACGTGCTCAATCCCTTCCGGCCGCTGGAGGACGTGGTGCGGATGCACTCGGGGAACTACACGGCGGACATGGGGACGCCGCTGTATGACCAGGCGGTGGTGCTGCTGGGCACGGTGCTGGCGAAGGCGCAGGAGTTCAGCGGCAACGGCGTGGCGGTGCGCACGGTGACGCTGTTGATCACGGACGGCGCGGACCAGGGGTCGCAGAAGGCGCGGGCGAAGGACGTGGCGGCGGTGGTGAAGGACCTGCACCGGGTGGAGAACCACATCGTGGCGGCGATGGGCATCGACGATGGGGTGACGGACTTCCGGCGGGTATTCCAGGACATGGGCATCGCGGACCGCTGGATCCTCACGCCGGGCCAGAGCGCCCAGGAGATCCGCGCAGCCTTCCAGGTGTTCAGCCAGTCCGCGGTCCGCGTGAGCCAGGGCGCGGCCAGCTTCAGCCGCACGGCGCTGGGTGGGTTTGGACGTTAGCGGGGAGCCGGGTCACGCCTGGAGGAAGGTGCCGAGCAGCTTCCTGACCTCGTCGGGACGCTCCTCGGAGACCCAGTGGCCGGTGTCCTTGAGGATGTGAGGTTCGACCTGGGTGGAGACAGTGCGCATCTGCGCGACGAGGGGTTCCCCCATGGACCTGTCTCCGCCGATGACCATCACGGGCATGGGGAGCTTGTGTTTGGCCAGCTCGCGGAAGTTCTTCTGGTCCTGGTCGAACGTCTGGAAGTAGCTCCACGTCGAGTGGAGACGACCGGGGGCCGCGTAGGCCTCCGTGTAGGCCTGACGTTCGGCCTCGCTGAAGGCATGGGGATTGGCGGCCATGTCGGTCCAGAAGTGGTCGAGGTAGATGCGCTCCCGTCCCTGGACCAGCTTCTCGGCGGTGGGGCCGTTGAAGGAGAAGTGCCAGACGTCGCGGCTGCGCATGACCTGGTCGGACCAGGGCTCGATTCCGGGGAGGAACGCGTCGAGGACGGCCAACCGCTCGACTTCGTGGGGGTAGAGGGCAGCGTAGGCGTACGCGACCATGAGGCCGATGTCGTGACCCACGACGGAGACCTTCTCGAAGCCCAGCTTCTTCACCAGTGCGCGCACGTCGCGCGCCATCGTCTCCTTGTCATAGCCCTCCGAGGGTGCGGCCGATTCACCGGCGCCTCGCAGGTCGGGGACGATGACCGTGTGGCTCCTGGCGAGCTCCGGAGCCAGTCGCCACCACATGAGGTGCGTCTGCGTATAGCCGTGCAGGAGCACCACGGGACTGCCCTGCCCGCCGAGGACGAAGTGGAGCCGGGTGCCATTGACGTCTTCGTCGCGGGCGCTGAAGCCTTCCGGGAAGAAGGGGCGGACAGCGGTGGAAGCCATGTCTGGGTTCATCGAGCGCCTCCGCGCGAAACGAGCTTCATGCCACACGGTGTGCATGCTCTGAGTCCGTGCGGTGCCGGGTCGAGCGGGTGGTTCGGCGCTTGAGTGCATGAGACCTGTGCCACGGTGGTTGAATGGCGGAATGACCGCGAGCGTGCTGACACCGTGGGGCCGGGCATTCACCTGGATGTTGCTGGTGGTGTTCTGGGCGGGCTGTGCGAGCAGCCCTGCGGTGCTGCTGCGGACCGGCGATGGGCGGGTGCGGAGATTCGCGTCGGCGAACAGGGAGCGCCCGCCGCCCATCCGTGCGGCGGAGTTCGAGGACGCACTGTCCCGGCTGGTGCTGGACCTGCCCTTGACGGTGCGGCCCTCGCGGCTGGTGCGCACGGTCAGTGGCGAGGGTGCGCGGAGGGACCGGGCGTTCCTGATGCACGACCGGTACAGCCGGTGGTGTCGAGCACATCAGGCTCCAGGAGACTGTCTGTCCTTGCTGGAGGATGGAGCCGGCTTCAGCGAAATGGACCGGCTGACGTTCGCCGTGGGCATGTCCCTGGAGCCGCTGCGCGCGAGCATTGGAGAGGCGTTGAGGGACACGGTGAACCCGGCCCTCTTTGTCTCCGTGGTGGCGGGAGCGCTGACGTCGTGGGTGGTGCTGGCGGCGGCACCGGAGCCGGTGTTCACCAAGGCCGCTGCGGTCCTGGCCGCCGTGATGCTGTTGTACCTGGGGGTCCAGTCGTTCCTCACGGTGGTGAGGGCGTGCGGGACGTTGAAGGACGCAACGGACCGGGCCACGACGTTCCAGGAGTTGGAGGAGGCGGGAGAGCGCTTCGGCCAGACGCTGGGGCCGGAAGTGGCACGACTCTTCGTGCTGGCGGTGACGGTGGTGGTGAGTCACGGCGTGACGGTGGGACTGTCGTCAGCGCTCACGCTGCTTCCGGGGGGCACGGAGGCCTCGATGCTGGGCGCATCGCACGGGAGCCTTCGGCTGCTGGCTGTGCAGGACGTGAGCGCGGTGGCGGTGATGGGCGAAACGGTGGAGGTGACGCTCGCCTCCACGGCGGTGGCCATGAGCGCGATGGGGCCTCCGGCGGGTGGTGGGCTACCGCTGGGAGGCCCGGGCAAGTGGGTGCAGGTGACGGAGTCGATGTCCGAGCGCGCCCGGGCGTATCAAGCGCAGGTGACGGGAACTCCCGAGGGGCAGGCGTACCGGGTTGAAGGCGTGGGGGAGCGGGCCGACTTCGATGGCTTCGATGCGACGGAGCCCTTGCTCCTGGATGCCAAGGGGCCCGGTTACGAGAAGTTCCTTGATGGGGTCCAGGGATTCAAGAGGTACTTTAGGGGCGATATCAGGGTGCTTGAGCAAGCACGACGTCAGTTGAGGTGTGCCAAGGGCATTCCCGTACGCTGGATCGTCGCAGAGGAGCGTTTCGCAGTCATGCTCAGGAAGATGTTCGCCAGGGAGAGCATCGATATCGAGGTCGTCCTACGTCCCGCCGCTCCGTGATCATTGCCACGCCATGATTGAGACCTATTTCGCAGGCACCTATTGGATGGGGCGTCTTGAGTCAGCGGAGTCGTGTGCCCAGCGTGCCGCTGCGCTCTTCCAGTCCCTGAGCCCTCTTGATCCGACCTGGAATCGCTGGTGCGAGCCTGGAGACTCCTTTCAAGAGGCGTCCAGACTGCAGGTGGACACGGATGCTGGCTCATTGCGAGAACACCTCGAAAGGAAGGATCGCCGGCTCAGTGATGGATTCCTCTACGGGCTTTGGTCAGGTCCCTCCCCAGACAACACGACGAGTGTCACGGGTTCGTGTGGCTCAGAGAGCCCCTGGCAGCCTTCGTCCTGTGTCCTCACTCCGCCTGAGCAGGGGCCGCTTGCAGAGCGTGTCGCGACCGCCTCGCTGCTTTGTCAGGTGATTCGACAGATGGTCCTCGCGTGGGAGCCGGAGTTCGGCCTCGCGACCTCGACCGAACACCTGATGAGCCTGGCAGCCCCGCGATACAAGGCAGGGACCCTTCCTGGCTGGATGACCTACTTCTCCCATCAGCGCGGAACCGTGCCTCCGCTCCCCGCTCCCGTGCGCGTGGAGCCCGTGGGCGACCTGGGGACGCTGGTGGTCCTGACCCCCGAGCGGTTCACGATGACGAATCCGGAACACGTCCAGCTGGCCGCCGAAGTTCAGCAGGTGCTCAACGACGCGGGCCTGCTGCATCCCCTGCGGCCTCTCAGCTGACGGAGGTCGTCAGGAAGACTTCCGCGGCTCCGGTGCGCCCCTGGGCACGGGCCTCCCAGTGGTGGAAGGATGTCAGCATCGGCACCAGGCGTTCCATACCTCCGAACTGGAAGCCCACCACCGCTGAGGGAAACCTCGCGGAAGGACGTACCGGATGCATGGTGGAATGCAGGTATGGCCGCAAGCATGCTGACACCGTGGGGCAGGGCATTCACCTGGGCGATGCTGCTGGTGTTCTGGGCAGGCTGCGCGAACAGCCCCACGGTGCGGCTGCGGAGCCACGAGGGCCGGGTGCGGACGGATGCGCCAGCGACCTGGGAGCGTCCGGCGCCCATCCGTGCGGCCGAGTTCGAGGGCGCACTGTCCCGGCTGGTGCTGGACATGCCCTTGACGGTGCGGCCCTCGCGGCTGGTGCGCACGATCAGTGGCGAGGGTGCGCGGAGGGACCGGGCGTTCCTGATGCACGACCGGTACAGCCGGTGGTGTCGAGCACATCAGGCTCCAGGAGACTGTCTGTCCTTGCTGGAGGATGGAGCCGGCTTCAGCGAAATGGACCGGCTGACGTTCGCCGTGGGCATGTCCCTGGAGCCGCTGCGCGCGAGCATTGGAGAGGCGTTGAGGGACACGGTGAACCCGGCCCTCTTTGTCTCCGTGGTGGCGGGAGCGCTGACGTCGTGGGTGGTGCTGGCGGCGGCACCGGAGCCGGTGTTCACCAAGGCCGCTGCGGTCCTGGCCGCCGTGATGCTGTTGTACCTGGGGGTCCAGTCGTTCCTCACGGTGGTGAGGGCGTGCGGGACGTTGAAGGACGCAACGGACCGGGCCACGACGTTCCAGGAGTTGGAGGAGGCGGGAGAGCGCTTCGGCCAGACGCTGGGGCCGGAAGTGGCACGACTCTTCGTGCTGGCGGTGACGGTGGTGGTGAGTCACGGCGTGACGGTGGGACTGTCGTCAGCGCTCACGCTGCTGCCCGGATTCACGGACGCGACGATGCTGGGCGCATCGCACGGGAGCCTTCGGCTGCTGGCTGTGCAGGACGTGAGCGCGGTGGCGGTGATGGGCGAAACGGTGGAGGTGACGCTCGCCTCCACGGCGGTGGCCATGAGCGCGATGGGGCCTCCGGCGGGTGGTGGGCTACCGTCGGGAGGCCCGGGCAAGTGGGTGCAGGTGACGGAGTCGATGTCCGAGCGCGCCCGGGCGTATCAAGCGCAGGTGACGGGAACTCCCGAGGGGCAGGCGTACCGGGTTGAAGGCGTAGGGGAGCGGGCCGACTTCGATGGCTTCGATGCGACGGAGAATGTGCTCCTGGAGGCCAAAGGGCCCGGTTACGCGCGGTTCTTCGGAGAAGACCTGACGGCGAAGCGCTTCTTTCAAGGTGCCGATCAGTTGGTGGAGCAGGCCCAGCGGCAAGTGAGAGTGGCACGAGGCATGCGCATACGGTGGGTGGTCGCGGAGGAGAAGTTCGCCGCCGCCTTGCGCTCCCTGTTCTCTCGTCGAGGCGTTAGCGTGGAAGTGCTCCATGTTCCCCCCGCTTCATGAGAGACACGGACGGCATGGTCGATAGGTACTACGCAGGCGCCTACTGGCTGGCGCGACAGGAGCCCGCCGAGTCCTGTGCCCGGCGCGCGGAAGGCTTGTTCGAAAGCCTGGGCCGCATCGAACCGACCTGGCGTCAGTGGTACGAGACCGCACGGACCTTCGAGGAGGCGCGGGGGCATCCAGTTCCTACCGACCGCACGGCCTTCCTGAAGCTGTTCGCTCGGCGGAAGAACCGGGTCGGTGATGGCTTTCGCTACTGGTTGTGGGCGGGGGAGCACCCGGATGAATCAGCCCGGGTCGACGGGCTTTGTGGCTCCGCTGCGGATTGGCAGCCTTCGACCTGCGTGTTCGAGCCGCCTGAGCAAGGGGCTCCTGCGGAACGCGTGTTGACGACGGCGGTCCTGACAGAGGTCTTACGAACAATGGTCCTGAACTGGGATCCCGAGTGGGGCGTCGTCACGTCCGAGCAGCATCGGGACCTGGTGGCTCCAACTGCCACGGTTGGGACCTTCACGGGGTGGGTTACCTACTTCTCCCGCCAACGCGGAACCGTGCCTCCGCTCCCCGCTCCCGTGCACGTGGAGCCCGTGGGGGACCTGGGAACGCTGGTGGTCCTGACCCCCGAGCGGTTCACGGTGACGAACCCGGAACACGTCCAGCTGGCCGCCGAGGTTCAGCGGGTGCTCAGCGACGCCGGTTTGCTGCATCCCCTGCGACCTCTCAGGTGACAGAGGTCGTGGGTGTGCAACGCGAAGCGCAGCGCCAGGGCTCACTCTCCCCCGAAGCGACGGCTCGCGAGCATCGCCGGCACCGCGTGACGGCCCGGCTCCCGGTAGAGCGCATACAGGCGCCCCAGGCGCGCCTCCGCCAGCCGCACGTTGAACCAGGCGGGCCCGCCCAGCCGCTCCTCGGCCTCCGACGTGAGGCGCACCGGCTCCGCCCCGGGCGGTGGCGGCCCCAGGCCCACCAGCGGGTCGCGCCGCTCCAGCAGCCTCGCCACGTTGCGCTCCCCCACGCGGTGGTACGTCATCGTCTCCACCTCCAGCCCCGGCACCAGCACCTTCACCACGTGCACCGCGCGGCCCTGGGGCGACAGGTCCGCGACGAGGATGTCGAAGCCCGCCGCGTGGAGCTGGCGCACCACGTGGTCACACCGGAGCGCCGGGTCCTCCACCGTCGGCACCCGGGGCAGGTCCGTGAAGCGCACCTTGCGCCGGCACATCAGGGTGCACGCCGTCAGCTCGCGCAGCACCGAGGCCGGCATCCGCGCCCACTCCACCATCGCGTGCAGCGCTCGCGGCTCCTCCGCGGCCAGGTCCACCCGCGGCACGAAGCGGTCCTGGTACTCCGTGGGCGCGACCCGGGCCACCTCGCTCAGCGGGCCGTGCATGAACGCCTTGCGCGCCCGTGAGGCCGCGTACTCCAGCAGCGCCTCGCGCAGCGCCCGGTCCCGGTCCGGATCCGCCGCCTCGCCGCACGCCGTCACCATCAGCGGCTGGCTGTCCTCGGACAGGTCGCGGCCCACCACGTACACGTTCACCAGGCCGAAGTCCGTGCTCGCGAGCTTCACCACCACCTCCACGCCCGCGAGCTGGAAGCGCTCCAACAGCTCCCGCACGTCCGATGACAGCTCCGCGCCCTCCAGGTCCAGCACCACGCCCTGGTCCAGCGCGCGGTACTGCAACCCGTTGCCATCGCGCTGCACCAGCTCCAGCAGGCCGTGCGAGAGCGCCTGCGACCTGGTCAGCCCCGCGCCCTGGCCGGTGGTGATGGGTGTGATGAGCGGCGTGTGGCCCTGCAGCTGTCCCGGGTGGATGGCGACGAACTCCTCTGGCACCAGCACCCGCTCCCCGGTGGCCAGCCGCTGCGCCTCCACCCAGACGAGCGCCATGTCTGGATGGTACGGACTGCCCGCGGGCAGCCCCAGCGTCAGCGGATCCGCCACCGCCGTGGGCCCCCGCGCCCGCACCAGCGCCGCGTAGCTGCCGTGCACGCGCGGCATCCGCTGCATCGCGTACTCGCAGGAGACCTCCTCCACCAGTTCGCCCAGCGCCCCGACGCGCGCCTCGTCGCCAGTGAGGCCGTAGCCGTTGCCGTGCAGCACGGCGCCGGGGCCGTCGCCCAACCGCAGACTGGCGGAGGCCACCGGCACCCCCAGCCGGTCGATGGGATCGATGCGGAACAACTGCAACGCACCGCTGGAGACGGCGCGGAAATAGACATCCAGGGCCTGGGCCACGCTCATGACAACTCCTCCAACGGCAACGGACGGGTGTGCCGCATGCACGGGGGCTGCCACGTGCCGCGGTGGGTGCGGGCGTCGCGGATCAGTGGCATGGCGGGAACGACCTTCCGCCCTGCGTCGCCTGGCTCAGCAGCCCCACGAGGCGCACATCGCGCTCCGGCGCGAAGGGCTGCGGCCGGTCCTCCAGCACGCACGTGGTGAAGGACTCCACCTGGTTGAGGAAGGGGCTGCGGTCCTCCTCCGGCCAGAGGTGGAGCCACTTCTCCTCGCCCGTCCTCGCGTCGGTGAGCGACAGCGCGCCGCCCGGCGTCTGGCCCAGGGTGTTGTACGCGAGCGCCCGCGCCTTGGTGCCGAGCAGCTCCAGCGTGCGCCGGGGATACGCTTCCGGGCAGTTGTAGGCCACCTGCAACAGCCCCAGCGCGCCGCTCCGGAACTGGCCCATCAGCACCGCGCCGTCGTCCACCGCGTAGTCATGCACACGCCGCTGCAACAAGGCGGTGAGCGTCTGCCATTCGTCCCCGAGGAGCACCTCCAGGAGGTCCAGGCCGTTCGGCGCCAGGTCGATCATCGCGCCGCCGCCGGCCTGCTCCGGGTCGATTCGCCAGGTGCGGGGGGCCTGATCCGCCGGCAGCCAGCAGGCGTAGTGGATGCGCGCCTGGGTGATGGTGCCCAGCGCGCCTTCCTTCACCAGCGTGCGCAGCTTGCGGTGCGCCGCGTGGTGGCGCTGGTCGAACGCGGTGGCGTAGTGCACGCCCGCGCGCTGACACGCCGCCAGCATGCGCAGCCCGTCCTGCGGCGTGAGGGCCATGGGCTTCTCACACAGCACGTGCTTGCCGGCCGCCGCGCACGCCTCCGTCATCGCCGCGTGCAGGTGGTTGGGCGTGGCGATGTAGACGGCCTCCACGTCCTTGTCCTCGAGCACCCCGGACAGCGCGCTGTACCGGGCGACGTCGTCCGCGGGGCTGCGGATCAGCGTCTCCGCGTCCGCGTCACAGATCGCGACGAGCCTGGCGTTGGTCGAACCCTGGAGCGCCGGGATGACGTAGTCCCGCGCCACCCCACCACACCCCACCACGGCCCAGCCCAGCCTGCGGGCGTCTGGCTTCACACCGAACATGGTCCATCCCCCTCCGGAAGATCCTGCGGTCCGCGTGCCGGCCACACCGCCGCTTCCGCGAGGACTTCGTTGCCGAACGCCTGCAAGGGGCCCTGGTGGATCAACTCCAGGTCCTCGGGCTCTCCGTCAGCACCCGCGTGTCCATCCGCTCCCGGCGGAGCAGCTCCCTGCCGGCCACCGTCGTCGTCGCCACAGCTCCACCCAAGCCCACCCTCGCCACGCCCAGCCGTTCACTGCCCGCCATGTGTTCCGACCCTTCCCCTCGACCGCTCCACCCCGTTGTCCGCAGCAACGCGAAGGGGGCGCTCCGGGATGCCAGGAGCGCCCGTGACTGAAGGCGCGATGGGTGCGCCCACACGCTGCGAGAGTGCCGGGAAAGTCGGCATATGGGCGGGCGCTTTCAACTCAGCCTCTGGACAGTGGCGACTGTCCATTGGCGCGTGCGGCATCAAGCGTGCCGCGGCTTCCACTGTCCGCGGCCCGCTTCGCCCGGTCCTCCATGGCTCCGTGCACGGCCAGAGGTGGGGGCCTCATGAATTGGGCGTTGCGACAGGGCGCGGATGGCTAGGATCTCGGCCCATGGCTTCCGGTCCCCGCGTCCTCCTCCTCGCCGAGCGCTTTCCTCCCGACATCGGAGGGCTGGCGCGAAGCGGCGCGCGCACCGCGGGCTCGCTCGTGCGGCTGGGCGCAAGCGTGGACGTGGTGGCGTGGACGCGCACGGCGTCCCCGGGGGCGCTGGAGACGGTGGAGGACGCGGGCGAGGTGACGCCGTTCGCGAAGGGCGTCACGCTGCACCGGCTGGGGTTGTTCGGCAGCGCGGACCTGTCCATGCAGCACACGCTCGATGTGCTCGGGTATCTGCACGCGCGGCGGAAGTATGATCTCGTCTGGGGGCACTACCTGTATCCGCCGGGCTTCCTCGCGGTGGTGTTCGCGCAGGGCGCGGGCCTGCCTTCCGTGCTCAGCGCGCGGGGCAACGACGTGGATCAGCTGATGTTCCCGCCCGGCGACTTCGCCCGACTGCTCTGGACGCTCCAGCGGGCGGACGTGCTCACCGCCGCGTCCGGGGACCTGGGCCGGAAGATGGCGTTGCTGCTCGGCCGGGACCCGGGCGTGGAGGTCATCCCCAACGCGGTGGACACGGCGCTGTTCTCCCCGGGGCCCGCGGACGCGTCCCTGCGCGAGCGGCTGGGCATCACGCCCGACGAGGCGGTGCTCGGCTTCTCCGGGGAGCTGCGCCACAAGAAGGGGCTGCCGTTCCTGCTCTCCGCCCTCACGGAGGTGCGGCGCGTGCGGCCCGCATGCCTGCTTGTCATTGGAGAGGTGCGCGCCCGGGACGCCGAGCACCTGGTCGCCTACCGTTCGGAGCACCCGGAGGACGCGGCCCGCATCGTCGTCTCCGGCGCGCTGGACTCACCCGCGCTCATCGCGGAGCACCTGCGCCTGTGTGACGTGTATCTCCAGCCGTCACTGTGGGAGGGCATGCCCAACGCGCTGCTGGAGGCGATGGCGTGCGCGCGGCCGGTCATCGCGAGCGACGCAGGGGGAATCCCAGAGGCGGTGGACTCTGGGAAGAACGGCTTCCTCGTGCCCAAGGCGCTCTTGAACCACCTGGGGCAGGCGTGTCTGGACGTGCTGGGCATGTCCGAGCAGGAGCGCGCGGCGATGGGGCAGGCTGCGCGAGCACGCATCGAGGCGCGGTTTCAGGCGGACGCGGAGGCCGCGGTGCTGGAGCGGGTGCTGGCGCGCGCGATCCCCAGGTCGTCCGCGTAGGCGTTGACCAGCGCCTCCTGCGCGCGGCCCCAGGGGAAGTCCCGCTCTACGCGGGCGCGGGCCGCGGCGCTCAGCGCGGCGCCTTGGATGGGATTGGCGAGGAGGGTCTTCACCGCTTCCGCGATAGCCTTGGCGGAGCCTGGACGGACTCGGAGCACTTCCGTGTCTTCCGCCAGGGCTCGCACCACGGGCAGGTCGCTGGCCACCACGGGCGTGCCGGTGGCCATGGCCTCCAGCAGCTTCAGGGGACAGCAGCCTTGCAGGCAGTTGCGGTCGTTCGCCGGCAGCGGCACCAGCACCACGTCACAGGCGTGGTGCAGCCGGGCCAGCTCCTCCTGCGGCAGGGGCTCCAGGAGCTCCACCGCGCCTTGGAGGAGGAGGTCGCCGCACCGGTCCAGGAGCGCGCGGCGCGCGTGCTTGCGCAAAGGGCCTACCAACGTGAGCACCACGGGCAGGTCTCGCAGCAGCAGCCGGCAGGCGTCCAGCGCGTGGTGCACGCCCTGCCACGACGTCATCGTTCCACTGTAGAGCAGGCGCAGGGGACGGCCGGGTTCGGGCGCTCGCGGGGCGGCGTAGCGGAAGACGTCCAGGTCCACTCCGTTGGGGATGACTCGCAGGCGCTGGGGGTCCGCGCCTCGTGACACGAGGTACTCGGCCGTCACCGCGCTGGGCGTGACGAGCAGGTCCGCGGCCTGGAGGCAGATGTCCTCCTGGGCGATGAGCTTTCGCATCAGCTCCGCGTCGTCCGCGACATCCGGGTGGTGGTACTTCAGTTCGATGGAGGGCAGCCCGTTCACCTCGTACACCAGCGCGTCGGTGAGCGACGCCTTGCGCTGGGCGATGGGATAGCCCTCGAAGATGGAGCGCACGTGCACCACCTTCGCGCGCGGACGGCCGTGCCACCACGCTCCCAGGTGCGCTCGGAACGTCAGCGCCTGGGCCACCAGGTCTTTTCCCCGCGCGCCCAGCGGGTGGTAGGTGACCGCGTCGCTCAGGGCCGGGGTGGGGATGCCGGGTGCATCTCCAATGGCCACGAGGTCCACCGGACCGAAGGCTGCACCCAGCGCCTCCACGAAGGCTCGGATGTGCACGGCCGCGCCCTTGGGCGCGGGGAAGCGGTCGAAGGACGCGTAGACGATTCCGGAAGAGGCCACGGAGCCCGTGCTACCGCGCCCGGCGCGCGACGGCAAACGGGCTCGGATGGGAGGACGCTGCCCGGACGCTCGGGCGCAGCCGCGGAGAGGGCCGTCAATCCTCACGCTTATATTCGATGGTCCCTTCCGCGTTCAGGCGGGCGTGGCCACGCAATCCAAACGTCGAGTTCACATAGTGGGACCGGGGATCGTCCCGGCCGCCACCGCCGTCCACGAACTCGAAGCTGGCGCTCAAGTACCCATCCGCATCCGCGCGTCCCTCGCAGAGCACTTCGGCATGGGCCGCGACCTCGCGGAACACGCACTCATGGCCGGGGATCTGGAGCTTCAACAACTTCAAAGCCCTTCCCGTCTCGTTCACGACCGTCAGACGGGTTCTGCCGCTGGCCCAGATGGCCGCCCCGGCCATCCCGGCGCCGATGACGACAACGGCTGCCGCTACCTTCCACGCGTCGAGGTTGATGGTCCACCGTCCTCGCGTCACTTCCAGTAGACCGTGACCTGGGTGCGCCAGTCCTCCGTGGGCGGCGGCCAGCGCTGGAGGTACTCCGCTTTCGCTGTCTCACCCAGGGCCTGCCAGAACGGCAACCAGGTTCGCAGCAGCCAGGCTTCGCTGATGCCCTGACGCCAACCGCCCCACCAGGGCTCGGCGTCGGGGTACTCGATCCAGGGCGGTTGAGGGTTCATGGTGGTCATCAATTGGGTGAGAGCTGATCCGCGAGCAGGTCACAGCCGTAATAGGCCGCGCCGCCGACGATGATGGCGCCGAGCGCGCCCGTGATGAGCGCACCGGGGCCCGTCTCGATTCCGAACAAGGCGCCGACCGCGAACCCGGCCTTGGCCCCCACGAAAGCGCCTCCCCATCCGCCGGCCTGTCGGATGGATTCGGCGGCCAGGGGCTTGTACGACTTCTGATGGATGGAGCGCTGGGTGGCGTCCGCGACGTCCTTGACCGTGAAGACGACCCCCACGACCGTCAACGCCCGCCCCAGCCTGCCAATGAACCTGGACTTGCCGAACGCGGTCTCGAGCTTCTTGAGCCCTGCTTCAAGCTGCGCCTTCGTGATCTTCTTGGAGGCGAACTGCTTCCAGAGGTCCTCGGCGGCGCGGACGTACGCGGTATGCGCGGCCGGCAGCTTGCTGACGGCCTGACCCGCCACTCTGCCTTCGATCAGCACCTCCCCTTCGACGGTCTGGATGATGTCGATGAGCTTGTTCACGCGGGTCTGTGCCCCCGGGTTCTGCGCCGCGAACTGCTTGAGCTCCGACACGAGCTGCTCGATCGGGATGATCCGCGCCCCTGCCGCTTCAGCCTTGGCGATGTCGATCAGCAGCGGCGTGCCGTTGATGGAGGGCGCTCCAAACACCTTCTGGCTCGTCGAAAGGAACTGGCTGCCCGTAGGGTTCAACGCCATCGCATGTTCGGCGGGAGTGATCTTCCCCAGGAGGTTCGCGGGCAGGAGCGAGAAGTCCGTGGGCACCACCGCGACCTTCCGGATGAGCTTTCCCGTCGTCTCCGACAGCTGCGAGAACACGACGAAGAGGGAGCCCCGGGCCCACGCGAAGGTCGCGGGCTCCTGGGCGTGCTGGGCCTGCGTCGTGGCCAGGAACGCCCTCTCTCCCGGTCCACGGTCCCAGAGCTCGGGCAGCGTGGCCAGCTCCGCCCAGGGATTCGGGGCCGGCTTCAGGACGAAGGAGGGATGCACTGCCTGCGTGCCCGGCAACTCGAGTCGCTGGCCCACCAGGAGGAGGTTGGGATTGGCGAGCTTGTTCAAGCGCGCGATTTCGGGCCAGCGGTTCGCGTTGCCAAGCTTCTTCGCGGCGATGCCATTCAACGTGTCAGCAGGTTGAACGATATACGGAGGCATGCGGTGTCCCGAGGCGGAGGGCCGCGAACGCGACCGCCGGCTCGAAGATGTCACACCCCACGGGACCCGACCAGCGGCGGGCGCTTGCGCGTGCCCGGAGCCCGCGCGAAGCGCTCACAGGCCTCCCGCGTCGCCTCATCGAGCGGAAAGCAGCTCTCGATGCGCAGCTCGTCGAGCGTCACCTGCTGCGGCGCGGAGAACACCGTCACCGTGACGAGAAAGCCGACGCGCAGCTCTCCGCGCTCCAGTCGCACGCGAAGCGTGGGGTGCGCTTCCGTGGAGAAGTCCGGCTGCCTCCAGGCGCGCGGCACGTCGGGAAAGGAGAGCACCCGCTCCAGCACCGGGCCCAGCTTCGCGTCCCCCCGCTGCAGCCGCTCCCGGTGCAGACGCGCCACCATGCTTCGCGCCAGCGATTCCCAGTCGACGACGAAGGGCCGCATCAACTGCTCGTCGAACAGCAGGGAGTACATGTCCAGGGGCTGCCGCAACGCCTCGGGCTTCGCGATGAATGCGCCGAAGAGCGTCTGCGCGGCCCGGTTGCTGCGCACGACGGTGCCGTCCAACGAGAGCACCGTGAGGGGAAACGGCTCGTGCTGCGCCATCATCTGGTTCAGGGCCTGATCGACCTCCGGTGCCATCGCGTCCAGGCCCGGCTCCGCGAACCGGGGCGCGAAGCCCGCGGCCGCGAGCGCCTGGTTCTGCTCCCTCAACGGGGCGGCGAGCACCGAGAAGAGACGCAACACCATCTCCTCGCTCGGCCGCGCACGGCCCGACTCGAGGAAGCTGAGGTGCCGGGCGGAGACGTCCGCCTCCAGCGCGAGCGCCAGCTGAGAGAGCCCACGGCGGCCACGCCAGTAGCGCAGCAGCGCGGGGAAGAGCGTGTCGTTCACCGCGCGGAGCGTACCCGCGCTGCCAGGGCCGGCAACTACCTGGAGAGGTCATTGAGGCGTCGGCGCCGGAGCGGGCAGGGTGGCCCCATGACCCGAAAGACCTTCCTCCTGCTCACCAGTTGCATCGGCCTCGCCGTCGGTACCCTTGCCCTGCTCGTGCCCGGGGCCGTGCTCGCGGGCAAGGGTGTCACTCCCGCGCCCGCCCCCGCCATCTGGGTGCGTGAGGTGGGCGTGCTCCTCCTCGCGCTCGCGGCGATGGCCTTCCTCGTGCGACATCATCCGGACTCGCCGACGATGCGCACCCTCCTGCTCGGGAACGCGCTGGTCCACCTCGGGCTGTTCCCCATCGAGCTCGCGGCGTGGCAGGCGGGCGTCATCACGCGGTTCGGCGGGATCGCCCCCAACTCGGTGGTGCACGGGGTCCTCGCGGCCGGCTTCCTCTTCTTCGCGCGACAGGTCCACACCCCGAAGTTGCGCTGACCACCTCCAAAGTCAGACAGGAATGCGTGCGTCGCTCAACCTTGCGCGGGTTCGCGACGATGGGGAGTTTCCGTGACGCCAGCAAATGGGACCACCCCATCCCCGCTGGCGCCCCCACTCCTTGGAGAAACCTGAAAATGACTGCTCCGCTTGAATTGACCCCTGCTGGTGCCGGGCTGTTCCTGGAGGGGGCGCGGCTCAAGAACGCGGGCCTGTGGGCCGTGGACTTCCTGGACGCCTCCGGGCAGGTGTTGTGCCGTGTGGCGCTGCCGAACCTGGCGCTGCAGGAGGACCCGCCCGCGCTCCTCCACCCGGTCGTGACCGGCGACGTGCAGCGGACCGGGACGGTCCGGGAGGCGCGGCTGCGGTCCGGCCCCACGACGGTCGCGACGCTGACGGTAGGCCTCTACGCGGACACGGACAGGCACCTGCGGTTGCCCACCCTGGACCTCGTGCTCGGCAGGCGCCTCAAGCTGTCTGACTTCAGGCTTCCCTACCTCCACCACACGTCCGTCGGGGTCGGCGCGCGGGACGTGTACGGCAACCCGGCGTCCTACTTCCCGGCGACGCTCGACCTCCCCGACGACTTCACGGGCGACGTGCACCTGCTCGAGACGCCGGGCAGCGCGCTTCCGCTCGGGACGGTCACCACCCACGTCACCCATGACGAGCGGAGCGCGAGCATCCCCACCGGCACGCTGCCGCCCTTCGCGGCCCCGGCGGGGATGCCGAGCGGCATGGCCCTGGACTCCACGGGCAATGGCCCCATCACCGACGAGGGCGACTACATCCAACTGGGGCCCCCGGGCGGAGCGACGGGCGGGCTGGCGACGACGGGGGCGGTGGGCTTCGACTTCACCCTGACGAACGACGTCCCGGTGTTCTTCGGCTTCCGCTTCCGGGGGCGGCTGCCCGCGTCCATCGACGATGCCGCGGCGCTGGGCGCGATGTGGATGGACGGGGTGCCCGGCGGCTTCTTCGTCTACGCCAACTGGGCGCGCAACATCGTGTTCAGGAACTACGCTGACAATCAGCAGCTCGAGGTCTCGTACGGCTACGCGGCGGGCGCGGACATCGACGTCGCGTTCCGCTACACCGACGACCCGCAGGGGCCGGGGGGCAGCCTGCAGTTCTACAAGGCCGGGGTGGCGCTCGGCGGGCCGCACACGCTCACCGCGAAGCTCAAGCTCCAGCCCGTGCTCCCGTTCTTCGTCAACAACGTCGGCTGGAACCACCGGACCGGCACCGCGGGCCTCGGCGTGCGCGCGCTCGACTTCACGGTGCCGGTGCCGGTCGTCACGCAGCAGTTCACGGCGCTGAATTCGAACGTCGTGCCCGCGAACGTCGCGCGCACCCTGATGTTCGACGCCACCGCGCTCACCGCGCCCTCTGGGCCCTACACGCTCCGGTATCGCCTCGGCTCGCCGGACGCGAGCGCTGGCGAGGACTTGACGGTGCGGGTCGGCCCCTACGTCACGGCGGCGAACGAGGCGCATGACGTGGTGCTTCAGGACTGGTCCACGGGGGCGCCCGTCCAGGTCGGCGTCTACACGCTGACGAAGGTGGTGGGCCAGAACCTGTCCCTCGAGGACGCCGAGTTCGGGCCGCTCGTCGGCACGTGGACCGAGGTGGCCCCGCTGGAGGCGCCCATCGAAATCGGCGGCCTCCGCTACTACTGCGAAGGCATCCGCATGCGGGGCTACACGCAGTTCCAGTTCGGCTACGACTTCGCGCCAGGCGCGCTGCCCTCGACGCCGTTCGGAGATCCCCAGGGCATCGACAGCTACATGGTCCCCCACAAGTGGGTCGTTCGCGACAGGGACGGCAACGCCCTGGGGACGCTCCAGCAGCATGACGGCACGCCGCTCAACCCGGCGGGACGGAGCCCGGTGTTCGAGGGGCCGTGGGATGGCGTGTCGAAGCCGCTCACCACGCCGACGAACCGCTGGGTCCCGTTCGGCACGGCGCGCGCGGGCCTCATCTGGCGCTCGAAGCGGCCGGAGGCGGTGCCGGTCGCGACGCTGGGCGCGAAGCTGCCGCGCTACGCGACCGACGTGCCCTACGCGATGCACCTCGACTACTCGAGCAACGGCTTCGACTGGCGGCTGGCTTTCGGAGGCCATGGCTCGGATGGGCAGCTCAACGGCTTCGGCAACATCCGCGTCATGCCGTTCAACCCGACCGACGCGGAGACGTGGGTGAACGACGCCACGGTGGGCGCGGGCGATCCATACAAGGGGCTCTACGGCACGAACTCCAAGCTCGCGGTCGGCGCGACGTGGCTCAAGTACACGCCGTTCAACATGCAGGCGCGCTCGCCGGTCACCGGGCCAGGAGGCATCCGCGATGACCGACAGGCCATCGCCGAGCCGGTGTGGCTGTACCTGACGAACCCGACCGGCCAGCGCTGGGACGGCACCTCGCACCTGGAGCTCGCGCTCGATTATCTGACGGGCTACGTCTCGGATCCGGTCCACGTGTTCGAGGACGGCCGCCCGCGCCCGCTGTTCCGGAGCAGGCCGACCCGGCCCATCACGATGCGGGGACACTGGTACGGGTGGGGCGAGGCGACCACCCCGCCCGAGCGCGCCTACTACGCGAAGGGAGGACGGCCCTACGACATCTGCGATGACGCCAACCCCTGGCGGGCGAAGGTGCCCGAGCATGGCTCAGCGCCCAACAAGCCGGTCTTCGGCACCTACCAGATCGACTCGTCCCACGCGCACCAGTACCCGCACTGGGGAACGCTGCTGTTCAAGACGCCGGAGTTCGCCTTCCTCGGCCACAAGTTCTGGGACCAGACGCGGCTCTACTCCAACCGGCTCCTCCAGAGTCCGGGGGACCTGGGGGAGCGCTCGTCGGCGTGGGGATACCTGCACGCGGCGCTGGCGTGGAAGACCGCGGCGAAGCGCAGTGAGCGCCTGTACTCGCGCGAGGACGTGCTGGCGTTCGTGCAGCGGGAGCTGGAGGCCTTCCACGACACCCACTGCGCGACGACGCCCGGGCTGTTCAATCCTCCGGCGACGTTCACGAACGAGTCCCAGCTCTTCGCCATCCTCGTGAACCTCTTCGGGCCGGGCTACATGTCCAACGGCGAGTACCAGCAGCACGACTTCTTCATCGGGTACTGGCTGCACGCGCTGGCGATTGGCGAGCGGCTCGGGTTCAACGCCGCGCTGCGGGCGCGCAGCGCGAAGCTCGCCGCGGTGCTCGACTGGATGGTGGAGATCCACCGCAAGCGCATCGTGGGACGGCTGGTGGATGGGCCCCGCCTGACCATCAGCGGCAACAGCTACCTGTTCGGCCTGCCCGCCTCGGCGGTGTCGAACGCGGGGGGCGTGGCGGCGAACCTGCCGCAGGGCTACGCCGACCTCATCCCCCTGCTGGGGCAGGCGGACACGTGGGCATACAACGGCCCTGGCACGCAGAACGGCACGCGCGATGGACAGGGGCTCGACCTGCTCATGGCCGGTCCCTCCCAGTTGAAGTACGGGCTGGGGCTCACGGGGACCGCGCTCGACACCGCTGAAAGCGTGGCGGCCGCGTGGCGCAACGACCGCAAGGCGGCCGAGGAGGCCAAGGGCAGCGACGCCGGGTCGGGCTGGTTCCGGTACCTGCAGGGGTCGCACAACCCGATGCTGCCCACGGCACAGGGACTCGACGCGGACCAGGAGGTGATCACCGACCTCGCCTTCACCGGCCTTGAGCTGTCGGCGCTCGCGGACGTGGAGGACGTCTAGCCAGGTAGGCTCGGGGTGCTGCCTCCCGCGTCGTGCCGGAGGCAGCACCCCGCCTGGCTCCTGCGCTCACGCAGGGCGAATTCGGGCAGGATGGCGCGCATGTTCATGAGCTCCGTGGTGATGGTGGTGCTGCTCGCGGCTCCGACTCCGGCCCCCGCGCCGGCTCCGGCTCCGGCTCCCGCCCAGGCGAAGACGTGGAGGGTGACCGGTTCGGACGTGACGTTCGAGCTGTCCCCGAAGGACCTGCGCGCCCTGCGCGGCGGCAAGGAGGTGTTCGGCCTGCGCTCGCGCGAGAAGGACTTCCTCTCCAACTTCGAGCCCGACCCGGACACGGACACGCCCCCGGACATGTCCAACTGGGAGGGCTTCGAGTCCTACCGCGTGCTGTCCGTGGTGGGCTCCTGGGTGAGCTACGAGTCCTCCAACTCGGGCTACACCGGCGGCGCCCACCCGTATGCCCACGAGGGCTACGTCACCCGTGACGTGTCGAAGGACACGGGCGGCTTCTCGCTGCTCGACGTGTTCGCGGAGAAGGACGTGCTCAAGGCGCTCAAGGCGGACGGCTTCGTGCGCAAGCACATCCAGGACGAGGCCGCGTTCACGAAGGCTCGGACGGTGCAGGCGATGCTGGAGAGCCTGGAGCCCGGTGAGGACTGCGTGGGCTTCTCGTCCGGACTCGACGCGGTGAAGAGCGCCGTGGCGTTCCACCACTTGGAGGCGAACAAGGTCGCCGTGCGCATCGCGTTCAGCTACGACAACGAGGCGTGCCGCGGGAACAAGTTCGTCGTGGGCGTGCTGCTGCCCCTCCCCGTGGCGCTGCGGCCGGCGTTCGAGCGCGCGGCGAAGCGCGAGGAGGGCTTCCTGATGAAGGACGCGAAGGCGGCGGGGGCTCCGACCGTGGAGTTCTCCTGGGAGCCCTCCGACGCCAAAAAGCCCTGAGTGGCTACGTCGCGGAGGCCGGCGCGCCGGGAAGCGTGAACAGGAAGGTGCTGCCCTGGTCGGATCCGCTCTCCGCCCAGATGCGCCCCCCGTGCGCCTCCACGATGCCCCGGGAGATGTAGAGCCCGAGCCCCAGCCCCCGCCGGTCCTCGCTGCGGGCCTGCCAGAACCGGTTGAACACCACCTCCAACTGGTGGCTCGGGATGCCAGGGCCGGTGTCCGCCACGGAGAAGCGGACGTCGGGGTCCACCGGCTCCACCCGCAGCAAGATCCGGCCGCCAGCGGGCGTGAACTTGATGGCGTTGGACAGGAGGTTCGCGAGCACCTGGAGGATGCGCTCATGGTCGAACTTCGCCATCAGCGTGTTCCCGCGCAGCTCCACGTCGAACGTGAGGCCCTGGGCGGAGGCCAGCGGCTGGAATGCCTCCACGGAGTCCTTCACCAGCGCGGTCGCGTCCTGCAGCGCGGGGGCGACGCGGATATGCCCCGCCTCGATGCTGGCCACGTCCACCAGGTCGCCAATCAGCCGGTTCATCCGCGCGGTGAAGCGCTGGATCTTGTCCGCGGCCTGGGTCGCCCTCCGGCCTGCCTCGTCCTCGCCGGAGCCCCGCTTGAGCAGGGCCGCCTGCAACGCGATGCCCCCGAGCAGCGTGCGCAGGTCGTGGCTGACCATGCCCATGAAGTTGTCCCGCGTCGCGAGCGCTTCGTCGGCTTGCGCACGCTCTCCGGACAGCCGCAGGTCGGTCTCCGCCCGTTCCAGGTGGAGGAGGGCTGCCAGGGCCAGCATCCGCTCCTCGCGTTCGTCCTGCAGCTCCGCGTCCGCCGTGTCCCGCTCTCCCTGGAGGGCCGCGTCCTCGGTGGCCCTCTCCTGGGTGAGGGTCTCCTGCGCCACGGGCGCCGCGTTCCTCGCCCGTCTCCCGTCCGCGGTGTCGCGGGCGGCCTGGAGGGCTTCGTCCGCCTGCCCCCGGGCCTTGTCGATGGCGGCGTCCGAGCCCTTTTCAATCGAGCTCTGCCGCTGGGCGTACTCCTGGTCCGACTTCGCCCGCTCCGTGCGGAGGCCTTCGTCCGTGTGGGCCCGCGGGGGCTTCGGTCCTGTGTCCTGGGTCGCCATGGAGAAGCCCTCTGTGAAGTGCCACCAGGGGGCAAAGTAGTCCCAATCCGCTCCGCCCGGGCCCCGAAGGGCCCGGGGGTGTTGACCAGCGCTGATCAGGCCGGTCGCTCGACGTGGCCGTCCGCATGGCGGGCGAAGCGCCCTTCTTCACGCGCGTGGACGGGTGCCGCGTCCGGCCACGGCCAGCCGCCGAAGCCCGTGCGCTGGTAGTCCGCGAAGGCCTGCTGGATCTCCTGCCGCGAGTTCATCACGAACGGTCCGTACTGGACGACGGGCTCGCCGATAGGGCGCCCCTGGAGCAGCAGGAGCTCCGTCACGTCGGCGCCGTTCTCCAGCGCGACGTCAATGTCGGCGCGCAGTTCGATGCTGTGCGACGGCGGGATGGCGCGGCCGCTCACCTTCAGCGCGGAGCCCCGGAAGAAGTACAGCATGCGGTGGGTGCCGCGCGCCGCCGCCGGCAGCGTCCAGCGCGCACCCGGCTCCAGCTTGAGCGTCCAGATGGCCACGTCCGACTCCTCGCTCGCAGCCCAGGACTTCGGCGGCGGCGGAGGCGCCTTCACGTCGCCCAGCCGACCGGCGACCACGGTGACCTCCGTGGCGCGTCCCGCCTCGTCCTTCGCGACGTGCCGGGGGATGACGTGGCTCCAGAGCATGGAGAAGTGCGGCGTCACGAGCTTGTTCTCGCGCGGCAGGTTGAGCCAGATCTGGAACAGCTCCACGGGGTTCGGCTGGTCGCGCTTCAGCAGCGGAAACATCTCCGAGTGGTTGATGCCACTGCCCGCGGTGAGCCACTGCACGTCACCGCCACCGAAGCGCGCCGCCGCGCCGAGCGAGTCGGAGTGATCCAACAGCCCGCTGCGCACGACGGTCACCGTCTCGAAGCCGCGGTGCGGGTGCTGCGGGAAGCCAGGCACGACGGTGCCGTGGTACATGTTCCAGCCGTCGCGCCCGCCGAAGTCCTGGCCCAGCTCGCGCCCCGCCAGCGAGGCCTGCGGCCCGAAGCGCTCGTTGCCCGCGGGATAGCGGTCGTCGTGGTGCACGCAGAAGAGGAACGGATCCGGTGTCCGCCACGGCATCCCGAGCGGATCCACGCGGATGACGGCTTCGGGTGACTGTGCCTGCTGCTGACCCATTGCTTGCTCCCCTGCTTTTTCCGACCCGCGTGATGAACACGCCGCGGCCGTGCTGATACCCGCCGCGGCGATCACCTTCAGCGCCGCCCTGCGGCTCACTTCATCCAAGGTCCACCTCGTGCGTGGTGCCCCTTCATCCTAACAACGTGACTTTCACGCCGCTCTGGAGACCTGGCGTGCCCCTGTCTAACCTCGGGCCCGCGCGCACCGGGGCGGGTGCTCCCGACACGAAGGACCTTGCGTGGCACTCCGCAGCCATGACGTTTCGTATTTGTCCCTGAACCCCTATCAAATCAAGGCGCCCGTGCCGGAGGTGCTGGCGGACCTGGAGGTGTTCCGGCGCTCTCGGGCCCTGCCCGAGGTCTGGATCCGGCGCGTCAACATCCTCGCGCTGGGACTCGGTGCCCTGTGCGTGGGGGCCTCCTTCTTCCTGTCCCCTCCCGAGCTCATCATCTTCGGGTTCATGGCCTTCGCGACGGCCGGCGTCATGCTGGGCTGGCGTCTCTATCTGGGGGTGGTCCGGCGCGGGAACCTGGAGGGCCTGGAGGAAGCGGCCCGTCGCCAGGAGCTGGTGTCCCTGCTGCTCAAGCGCCTGCAGGTGGACCTGATGCCCGGGGAGACCCTGGACGTGTGGTTCCGGTCGAGGCCCTCGTCCTGGAGCTGGACGCCCCCTTCGACCCTCTCCGTCAAGGAACTCGAGGGGGGAAAGCCCTGGGACGCACGCGAACCCTGGCTCACGCTGGAGGCACGGCTGGTGGATGGTGCCCGGCTCAAGGTCTCGCTGGTGAAGCGAGTCCGGAGCCGGCAGCGCACGACGAAGCGCCCGGACGGAGTCGTGCTGCGGAGGAAGGTTCGCTCGAAGCTCGCGACGTTGCTGTCCGTCCGGCTGCGGGTGAAGCCCGAGCGCCATCCGGGGCTCGCCGCGCTCACCAAGGCCCAGGCCCTGCCAGCCCTCCGCCTTCCCCATGAAGGGAGGCTCCGCCGCCTGGACGTGAGCGAGGACCGGCTCCAGCTCAAGGTCCGGGTGGATGGCGAGTGGCGCGTGCGCTGGCCCGGGCGGGAGACCTTCGAGAAGAGGAACGACCTGTCCCGCACGGTGACGATGATGCTCCTGAGCCTCTACCAGATGCTCCACGTCGCCCGGACCCTGCCGGGTCCGGAGCCGAAGTCGAAGTCGAAGAGAAAGGCCTCCCGGAAGGCGCGCGGCCGGCGGGCGGTTTGACCGCCCTTCGCGGTGCCTCCTACGCTCGCGTACGGTCCGCCCGACGGGCGTCATAGGGAGTCCTCCGCCGTGGCGGTCAACATCACCCGGTTCCACAACGTGTTCCTCTACCAGTCCCGCGCGACGGTGCCGGCGCTGCTGGAGGACCTGAAGGTCCTGGCGGGACTGGACGCCCGCGCGGAGTCGCAGCTGGGCACGCTGACGCTGGGCGCGTGGCTCACGCTGATTCCCGGCGTGGTGCTGTCCATCCTGGCGTTCGGAACGTGGGCCGGGAGCGCGGAATCGGAGGTCGAGCTCTCCGCCCAGGGCTCGGAGCTGGTGACGGCCGCGGGGCTCGTCGGGGCGGCGCTCTTCGTGACAGGCCTCCTGCTGTTCGTCTGGCGTGCCGCGCTGAAGCCTCGCGACCTGGACAACCGGCGCTACGGGCTGGCGGAGGTGCTGCTCAAGCGCCTGCAGGTGGACCTGGCCCCGGACGCGACGGTGCGCCTGAAGCTGGACCTGCGGCAGGACGACGTGCGGGAGAAGCGCGTCAAGGAAGACATGGTGGGCTGGTGGAACACCCAGTTCTTCGTCGACCCGTGGTTCCTGCTGGAAGCGCCGCTGGCGGACGGCACGATGCTGCGGATCCGCATGGTGGAGCGGCTCCAGAAGCGCGAGCGCTCCATGACGAGCGCCAGCGGCAAGACGAAGACCAAGACGAAGCGGAAGGGCTCCGCGCGGCTGGAGGTGTCCCTGCGCGTGAAGCCGGAGCGCCACCCCGGGCTGGCGGCGATGAAGCCGCAGGCCACGGCCGCCGTGCGCCTGCCCAAGCGCGTGGAACTGGAGCGCGTGCGCGTCGCGGCGGACCGGCTGTCGATGCGCGTCCGGCTGGCCCATGACTGGGCGGTGCAGGTGAAGCGGGCGCCGGACGACCCGGAGACGCCCGCCTTCTGGAAGCAGGCGCTGGCGAAGGACGACGCGTCCCGCACGGCGACGATGATGCTCCTGAGCCTCTACCAGGTGGTCCACTACGCCCGGCGGCGGGGCAAGCTCCAGGCGGCGCGGGCCCGGCGACAGTCGGTTTGACCTGCCCGGGGGGGACCCCTACGCTCGCGGCCGACCGCTGGACGGTCCCGCTGAAGAAGGCTCCCTCCCCGTGGCGCTCGACCTCTCCGAATTCCAGAAGACCTACGTCTACCGTGCGCAGGACTCCTCCGTGCCCGTGGTGCTGGCGGACCTGGAGGTCGTGGGGCAGTTGGACTGGCAGGCCGAGATGACGCGGCGCAAGCTGTGGATCATGGCCTGGGTCCTGCTCGGCTGCGGCATCGGGAGCTTCTTCCTCCTGCCCTTCCTGATGGACGCCCACCCGGAGGGCGCGTGGGACGTGTACGGCCCCGTGCTCTCCGGCGTCGGCGCCCTGTACCTCGTCACGTCCGTGGTGCTGTTCGTCGTGCGCGCGCGTCGGCGCCGGATGGACCTGGACAACCGGCGCTACGGGCTGGTGGCCACGCTGCTCAAGCGCCTCCAGGTGGACATGGACCCGGATTCGCCCGTGTCGTTGACGCTGGACCTGGCTCCGAACGACGAGGCGCACAAGCGTGTCCACCAGGGCCCCCATGGCCGGTGGCAGCGCGAGGACTTCACCGACGCGTGGCTGGACCTGCAGGGTCGCTTCGCGGACGGCACGCACCTGCACCTGTCCATGGTGGAGCACCTGCAGAAGCGCCGCCGCACGCAGCGCAACGCCCGCGGCAAGACGAAGACCAAGCGCAAGCAGAAGGGCAAGGCCCTGATGCAGGTGTCCCTGCGCGTGAAGCCGGAGCGCTACCCCGGGCTCGCGGACCTGAGCGCGAGCGCCCGCGGCGCCGCGCGCCTGCCTCCGGGCATCAAGCTGTCGCGGATCCGCGTGGCCACGGACCGGGTGGCGATGCGCGCCCTGATGGCCCATGACTGGGTGCTCC
>NZ_RAWB01000579.1 GCF_003612055.1 Corallococcus llansteffanensis | reverse complement strand
CCCCCAGTGATTCCAGCCCCTTGGCCCTGGCATCGGACGTGCTCTGTCCCCCTCGTGTCAGGGCGCCCCCCAGGGTGCCGGGAGCATCAGGAGGAACATCATGGAAATCCGGTTCTTCGGGGTTCGTGGCAGCATCGCGGTGTCGGGCTCACGCATCGGTGGCAACACGGCGTGCGTGGAGGTGACGAGCCAGGGCGAGCGGCTGATCCTCGACGCGGGCACGGGCATCCGCACCCTGGGCGAGGTGATGATGCGCGAGGGCGCGCCCCAGAAGGCGACGATGTTCTTCTCGCACCTGCACTGGGACCACGTGCAGGGCTTCCCCTTCTTCACGCCCGCGTACCTGCCCACCACGTCGCTGACGCTGTACGGCCCGGGAGCCAACGGCGCGCAGGCGCTGGAGTCCACGCTGTCGCAGCAGATGCGTCCGCCGCAGTTCCCGGTGCCGCTGTCCACCATGCGCTCGAAGATGACGTTCGGCGCCGCGCTGCACGGCCACACGGTGGAGGTGGGCCCGTTCAAGGTGACGCCCATCGACGTGCCGCACCCGGACGGCTGCATGGCGTATCGGGTCGAGGCGGACGGGCACTCGTTCGTCTACGCGACGGACGTGGAGTTGCCGGAGCGCCTCACGTCGGACGTGGCGCGCCACTTCGAGGGCGCGGACGCGCTGTGCCTGGACGCGCAGTACACGCCCGACGAGTACGAGGGGAAGAAGGGCATGTCCAAGAAGGGCTGGGGCCACTCGACGATGATGGACGCGGCCAAGGTGGCCAAGGACCTGCACGCCGGGCGCCTCTTCCTCTTCCACCATGATCCGGCGCACGCGGACGACCTGCTGGAGGACATGGCGCAGCAGGCGCGCGGCCTGTTCCCCTTCACGGAGCCCGCGCGCGAGGGCCAGCGCATGCTCCTGGGCCGCGCGGCGGGCGCATGAACCTCCCGAGCCCCGAGCCCTGCGCTACAGTGCCGGGCAATCCCTTCACGCTGCCGCCGCTGCCCGCCGCCATGCCCCCGTCCCCGCCGGATGTCACGCAGGTCCTGCTCCCGTTCGGCGCACTCGTCGGGCGCGAGGTGGACCTGGATGCCTTCCTCCAGACGCTCGTGGACCGCATCGCCATCACCCTGCAGGCGGACCGCGGCACGCTGTGGTTGTTGGACCCGGCGCGCGGTGAGCTGTTCAGCCGCGCGGCGCACCTGCCGGAGGTCGCGCAGATCCGCGTGAAGCTGGGCCAGGGCGTGGCGGGCTACGTGGCGCAGTCCGGTGAGCCCGTGCACGTACCGGATCCGCGCGGCGAGCGCCGCTTCTTCGCGGACATCGACCGGATGACGGGCTACCGCACCATCAGCCTCGCCGCGGTGCCGCTGCGCGACGCGGCTGGCGCCGTGTACGGCGTGCTCCAGGTGCTCAACCGCCGGGGCGGCGGGCCCTTCACCGAGGACGACACCCAGCAGCTCACCGCCATCGCGGCCCAGGTGAGCACCGCCCTCCAGACCACGAGCCTCTACCAGGAGCTCCAGCGGGCGAAGGATCAGCCGCAGGCCCCGGTGGGCTACTTCTTCAACCGCATCATCGGCGAGGCCCCGCCCCTCAAGGCCCTCTACCGCCTGGTGCAGAAGGCCGCGCCCACGGACGCCACGGTGCTGCTGCGCGGCGAGAGCGGCTGCGGCAAGGAACTCTTCGCGCGCGCCATCCACGTCAACGGCCCCCGGCGCGACAAGCCCTTCGTGAAGGTGGACTGCGCGGCCCTGCCCGCATCGCTCATCGAGAACGAGCTGTTCGGCCACGAGAAGGGCGCCTTCACCGGCGCCGACCACCGCGTGCCCGGCAAGTTCGAGGCGGCCGACGGCGGCACGGTCTTCATCGACGAGTTGGGGGAGCTACCCCAGGCCGTGCAGGGCAAGCTGCTGCGCGTGCTGCAGGATCGCGAGTTCGAGCGCGTGGGCGGCACGCAGCCCGTCAAGGTGGACGTGCGCATCGTCGCCGCCACCCACCGGGACCTGCCCCGCATGGTGGCGGAGGGGAAGTTCCGCGAGGATCTCTACTACCGCATCAAGGTCGTGGAGCTGCTGCTGCCCCCGCTGCGCGAGCGCGGCGCGGAGGACATCGAGCGGCTCGCGCGCCACTTCATCGCCACCGCTGCCCGGCGCCACCGCCTGCCACCGCCCCGCCTGAGCGTCGCGGCCCTGGAGCGCCTCAAGCGCTACCGCTGGCCCGGCAACGTGCGCGAGCTGGAGAACTGCATCGAGAGCGCCGTCGTGCTGTCGGAGGGGGAGATCCTGGAGGAGCACCTGCCCCTGCCCTCGCTCGACCGCGCGCCGTCTGCCGCGATGCCCCTGTCTCCGGAGGCCCCGGTCGCCAGGGCCGCGAGCGATGCCCTGCTGCCGCTGGCCGAGGTGGAGCGCCAGCACATCCTGCGCGTGCTGGAGGCGGTGAAGGGCAACCGCACCGCGGCGGCGCGGACGCTGGAGATCGGCCGCAACACGCTGGCCCGCAAGCTCAAGGAGTACGGCCTTGGGGACGAGGGCTGAGGGGGCGTCCCCCGCTCCCGGCCCCACTCCGTTCCCCCCACAGGCAGGCAGTGCAGCGGTGCGGCGCCCGAGGGTGCCCTCGGGCAGGGGCGAAGGCCACCTATGCAGAGGGCCGTTGTGCAAGACGCGAGTGCCAGACACCGGGAGGCATTGACCGCTGCTCCCCTGAGTCCCCGCGCAGGACGTGCCCCTTGGGAAGGAGCACGTCATGGCGGATGTCCTGGATGCCCCTGCTGGCAGGCGGCCCACCGCGAAGCCGGAGACCCATGCCGGCCGGATCATCATCATCTCCGTGGTGGCCGCGATCGGCGGCTTCCTCTTCGGCTTCGACACGGCCGTCATCAACGGCACCGTCGGCGCCCTTCAGGCGGAGTTCGCCGCGAGCAACTGGGCGCTGGGCCTGGCGGTGTCGTCCGCGTTGATCGGCTCGGCGATTGGCGCCTTCTCCGTGGGACACATCGCGGATCGCGTTGGCCGCACGCGCTCGATGATCGTCGCCTCCGTCATGTTCACCCTCAGCGCCCTGGGTTCCGGGTTCGCGTTCTCGCTGTGGGACCTGAGCTTCTGGCGGCTGGTGGGCGGCCTGGGCGTGGGTGCCGCGAGCGTCGTCGTGCCCGCGTACATCGCGGAGATCGCCCCGGCGCACCTGCGCGGGCGGCTCGCGTCGCTGCAACAGCTGGCCATCGTGGTGGGCATCTTCATGGCCCTGATGGGGGACTTCGCCATCGCGTGGGCGACGGGCTCGGCCTCCAATCCGGGCTTGTTCGGCATCACCGGGTGGCGCTGGATGTTCTTCAGCGGCCTGCCGCCCGCCCTCCTCTACGGCCTGGGCGCGCTCTTCATCCCCGAGTCCCCCCGCTACCTGGTGGCCAAGGGCCGTGAGCAGGAGGCCCTCACCGTCCTGTACGACATCGAGGGAGACACCGCGCCCACCAAGGTCGTGGAGATCCGCAACTCGCTGCGCGCCCACTACACGCCACGCCTTGCGGACCTGAAGGGCGGCCGGTTCGGCCTCCAGCCCATCGTGTGGATCGGCATCGTGCTCGCGATGCTCCAGCAGTTCGTGGGCATCAACGTCATCTTCTACTACTCCAGCGTCCTCTGGCAGGCGGTGGGCTTCTCCGAGCAGGACTCGCTGATCATCACCGTCATCACCAGCGTCACCAACATCGTCACCACCATCGTCGCCATCGTCTTCGTGGACAAGGTGGGCCGCAAGCCACTGCTCATCATCGGCTCCGTCGGCATGGCGCTCACGCTGGGCCTGCTGGCGTACCTCTTCGGCACCGCGCCCCTGGACGCCGCGGGCAGGCCCGCGTTGCAGGGCGCCGCCGGCACGACTGCGCTCATCGCCGCCAACCTCTACGTCGTCTTCTTCGGCTTCTCGTGGGGCCCCGTCGTCTGGGTGCTGCTGGGCGAGATGTTCCCCAACCGCATCCGCGCGCTCGCGCTGTCCGTCGCGGCCATGGCGCAGTGGCTGGCCAACTTCCTGGTGTCGGCCACCTTCCCACCGCTCCGGGCCCTCGGGCTCGGCTGGGCCTACGGCCTGTATGCCGCCGCCGCCGTGTTCTCCCTCTTCTTCGCCGTCCGCTACATCAAGGAAACCAAGGGACGCGAACTGGAGTCCATGTAGCGCTGGAGCCCTTGAGACGCAGGGGAAGGTCTCCAAGCCCGCACACCCGTACAGGTGTACGGGTTTTCTCCAGCTTCACTCGCCGCCTGGGTACAAAGGCACCTGATCTATTTGACACCCGGGGGTACGGGCTTCCAGCATCCGTTTCATGCTGAAACATTCCCCCTCTCGATTTCGTTTCACGGGCCTCGTGCTCGCCTCCCTGCTGCTCACGCTGACGGCCTGCCCTGGCGACGACAGCCCGGACGAAGATGGTGGCACCACCGTCACGGACGGAGGCCCGGATGCAGGCCCCGACGAAGGTCCCGCCGTCTGTGCCGATGGAAAGAAGCACTCCACCGAAGCCTGTGACGACAGCAACACCGTGAGCGGTGACGGCTGCAAGAACGACTGCACCGAGGTGGAGGTCGGCTTCGAGTGTCCGACCCCGGGCGAGAAGTGCGTGGTCGGGACGGCGTGCGGCAACGGCGTCGTGGAGCCGGGCGACCCGGCCGCCGGGAAGCCACCCGAGGTGTGCGACGACCGCAACAAGGTGAGCGGCGACGGCTGCTCCGCGGACTGCAAGACCGTTGAGTCGGGCTGGTCCTGCCCGTTCCAGGGTCAGCGCTGCAGGGCGGCGCAGTGCGGTGACACCATCGTCGCCGGCGAAGAGGAGTGCGAGGACGGCAACGTCGCCAAGGGCGATGGCTGCAGCGACGTCTGCCGGCTGGAGCCGGGCTACAAGTGCGAGCCGGGCAAGCCGTGCGCCAAGACGAACTGCGGCGACGGCGTCAAGGAAGGCACCGAGCAGTGCGACGACGGCAACCACGACATGGGCGACGGCTGCTCGGTCCTGTGCGTGCTGGAGCCCCGGTGCGTGAACGGCACCTGCGAGGCCCGCTGCGGCGACGGCGTCATCCTCCCGGGTGACACCACCGAGCAGTGCGATGACGGGAACGTCCGCTCCAACGACGGCTGCTCCTCCACCTGCAAGCTGGAGGATGGCTTCGCGTGCACCCGCATCACCCAGTCCCCGCCGTCCACGGTGGAGATCCCCGTCGTGTACCGCGACTTCCGCGGCAAGGGTCAGCCCGTCGGTGGCTCCTACCCCGCCACCGTCCACCCGGACTTCGACGACGCCAACGGCACGGAGACGGGCATCGTGGCCGCGACGCTCGGCTCGGACGGCAAGCCCGTGTACGCCAAGGACGGCGTCGCCTCCACCACCACCCACGGCAAGGTGGCCTTCGATCAGTGGTACCGGGACCAGCCCACGGCGAGCAGGATCAACGTCACCGAGGTCGGCACGCTGAAGCTGGACAAGCAGGGCGACGGTTCCTACCTGTTCAACGACCAGACCTTCTTCCCGCTCGACGCCAGCGGCTGGGTGGGCCTGGGCATGGAGAACCTGCTCAACGACAACAACAGCATCAAGCGCAACTTCAGCTTCACCAGCGAGACGCGCTACTGGTTCGAGTTCAAGGGCACGGAGACGCTGACGTTCCTCGGTGACGACGACGTGTGGGTGTTCATCAACCGCAAGCTCGCCCTGGACCTGGGCGGCGTGCACGGCGCCACGTCCGGGACGGTGTCCCTGGCGAATGCCGCCACCGTCTCCAACCTGGGCCTGGTGAAGGGCAAGATCTACGAGGTCGTCGTGTTCCAGGCGGAGCGCCACACGTCCCAGTCCTCGTACAAGCTGACCCTGAACAACTTCGAGACCCAGCGCACCGAGTGCAAGTCCACCTGCGGCAACGGCAACGTTGACGTGGGCGAGCAGTGCGACAAGGGCAACCTCAACGGGCCGGGCTACAACAAGTGCAGCCTGACCTGCATCTGGAACGCCCGCTGCGGCGACGGCGTCACCCAGTTCGACTTCGGTGAGACCTGCGACGACGCCAACACCAACGACAACGACACCTGCCGCAACAGCTGCCAGGTGAACATCGGCTGAGGTCGTTGCGCCGGGGCCCTCTAGAGGGTCCGGGCGAGCATGAACACGGCGGCCAGGGACAGCGCCCCGGCCGCCGCGAAGTGCCTCCAGGCCCGGCGGGACAGCACCCCGCCGGTGCCCAGGGCCTCGCCCCCCAGCACCACCAGCGC
>NZ_RAWB01000578.1 GCF_003612055.1 Corallococcus llansteffanensis | reverse complement strand
CCCCAGTGCACGGTGACGACGCCCTCGTGCTCCCACGCCTCCCAGTAGCGCAGGGTGTCGCCGTCCTTCTTGTAGAGCTTCAGCACGTGCGTGGCCTCATGCGCGCGGACTCTAGCGCCAGGACCGCGGCGTGCGGCCCTAGAAGGCGCGGCCCTGGCCGCCATCCACGGGCAGGGTGGAGCCGGTGACCCACTTCGCCCGCTCCGAGGCCAGGAAGGCGACCACGTCCGCCACCTCCTCCGGCGTGCCGAAGCGGCCCCAGGGAATCTGTTCGCGCACCACGCGGGCCACCGCCTCGGGGTCCAGCTGCTGGCGTTTGTCCCAGCTCCCCCCGGGGAAGAAGATGGAGCCGGGGGCGACGGCGTTGACGCGGATGCGGTGGGGGGCCAGGTCCACCGCCATCTCCTTGGTCAGCGCGATGAGGCCCGCCTTGGCGGCGCTGTAGGGCGCGCTGGTGGCGTACTCGCGGCCGTAGATGGAGCTCAGGTGGATGATGCTGCCGCCCCCCGTGGCGCGCATCAGGGGCACCGCGCGCTGGCTGCACCACACGGCGGACATCAGGTTGCGCTGGATGACGTTCGCCCACTGCTCGGAGCTGGCCGCGTCGAAGGCGCCCGCGCCGCCGCTGCCGCCCACGTTGTTCACCAGGATGTCCACCGACCCGAAGGCGTGCACCGCCGCGTCCACCGCCGCGTAGGCCCCCTGGGGGGTCGCCACGTCCGCCACCACCGTGGCCACCTGCGCGCCCTCGGAGCGCAGCGTCTTCGCGACGACCTCCAGCGGCTCCAGGTGACGCGCGCACACGCACACCCGCGCGCCCTCGCGCGAGAGCGCCATGGCGATGGCCCGCCCGATGCCCCGGCTGCTGCCGGTGACGAGCGCCGTTTTTCCCGTGATTCCGAGTTCCATGCGGCCCCTTCTAGCGCCGCCGTGGGGCCGGTGGGGCAGGGGATTTGGAGGCGGTCGACCTCCGGACGGAAGCGGGGCCTAGAGGCGCTCGAAGACGTCCAGGCGGTAGGTGCCCTCCATCTCGCCGCGCAGGTGGCGCAGGCCCCGGCGGGTGAGCCGGTGGAAGGCGTCGTGGACGTCGTGGCCGTTGAGGCGCATGTCGCGCGTCTGGCCGGTCCAGTGGACGAGGAGCAGGTGCCCGCCGGGCTCCAGGTGTTCGAGGATGCGCTGCTGTGCGCGCGCCAGCTCCGGGGCGCTCCAGTAGCAGGCGCGTTCGGACAGCAGGGTGAGGTCGAAGGTCGCGTCGGGGTAGGCGTCCGGCACGGACAGCTGCTGGAAGCGCACGTGGGTCAGGTGGCGGCAGCGGTGGATGGCGCGCGCCTGGTCGCGGGGGGAGGTGTCCACGCAGAGCAGGGCGTCACAGCGCGCCTGGAGCTTCTCGGTGAGGCCGCCGATGCCGCCTCCAATTTCGAGGGCGGAGCGATAGCGCGCGCGAGGCAGTGCATCCATCGTGACGGTGTCCCGGCTGCGCACGCAGCCGAGCGCGTCGAAGCGCCACGGATCATCGGCCTCCGGGGATGAAGGGACGGTGCACGGGTCGACGAGGGGGGCGGACGGAGAAGGTGTCATCCTGGGGCTCCGGGGATCGCGAACTCCAAGGATGCGATAGTGATGCGCCCGCAACATCCCGTCCGATGGGGCCCGTTGCAGTGTTGGCCGTGCACACCGGATCAATGCTCCATTGACTGGAAGACGGCTCGGGACCTGGGGGCAGGCCCGGCGTCAGCGGGAGGACGCGGGGCTCAGGGGCCGGTCCAGGAATCCGGTTGGCAGGACCACGGCCAGTCCTTCTTGCGACGGTCGCAGTGGTAGCCCTCCGCGCACGGGTTGGATCCGTTCGGATCGCAGGCTTGAACGCAGTGATAGCGGTCGCAGACCTGGCCCTCCGCGCAGGTCGGATTCGCGAGGGAGCAGCGCACGACACATTCCATCCAGACCTTGCCGGGGAACCGCGAGTCCGGGAGCACCTCGCACTTCTGTCCGTCGGGGCAGGGCGTCTCCACGCAGTTCGTGCCGTAGACCTCCGCGCAGACGGAGGTTTCTTCCTCGAAGGGGACGCAGGTCTGGCCCTGGGGACATCCGCGCGCTTCGCAGGTGGGAAGACAGGAGGGCTTGGGCTTCACGTCCGCGCAGAAGAAGCCCTCCGCGCAGGTGCCAGGGTCGCCAGGAGCGCAGGGGCGGGCGCAGTAACCGTAACCCCAGGTGCCAGCGCACTGAAGGTCCGCGGTACAGGATGCTTCCCGATCCAGGGGAAGTTTCAGGCAATGCTCCCCCTCCTGCCGTGGGCCAATGGGCGCGCAGAGTCTGACCTCGGCTCTCCCGTTGGTGGTGGACAGCGTGCTGCAACGTTGGCCTACGAGGCACTGCTGGTCGGTCATGCAGGCGCTGTCCGTGCAGTACTTCCCGTGACGGCCGTCGAAGAAACAACCGAGAGGCTGCTCGCAGTCGGCCTGCCTCAAGCAGCGTTGGTGGTAGGTCAGCAGTTGCGCGCGCGCCTCGTTGCTGAGGATCGGAATCACGCCGTCCTGGACCGGTACCTCCCGGAAGCTCCAGAGGATGAAGACCGTCGGAGCAATGAGCACGATGCACGCGAACAGGCCCATGGGCGTGTGCCAGTGGCGCATCATGGGCAGGCCTCAAGACATTCCGCGCTCGGGTCGCCTTCATCGACGCAATAGCGTTCGTAGACCTCCGTGGAACAGGGTTCCTTCGGCACCTGCTCCACCGCATCCCGATGCGCGGCGCGGTCCACCAGTCCCCCTCGCCGGTGCGCCTCCGGGCACGCGGTCGCGCAGCCCAGCACCAACAGCCACATCCCCACGGAGTGCGCGCGGCCCTGGCCCATGACGGCCCAGGCTAACCGTCACCTGGGCCCGTCAATCATCGCCCCGTGGGGCACCCCACTGTCACCCCGCCTGGAAGCGGGCTTCCGCGGGGCGCTCGCCGCCGGTGCGCTTCACGCCGTGGTCGCCATTGGCGGACAGGTGCTCCAGCAGCTTGAACACCGTCTCCGCCTCGTCCGGCGCGCCGATGTCCTGGGCCAGTTGATCCGCCGAGCGCGCCTCCGCCTTCGCCGCCTGCAACTTCGCCAGCAGCTTGCCCTGCAACTCCAGCACGCGGCCCGCGGCCTTCTTGCCCGCCTCCACGCCCGGCTGGTGATAGGCATTGACGTTCACGAGGCTGGCGTAGAAGCCCACCGCCCGCTCGTACAAGGCAATCAATGCGCCCACCGTGCGCGCGCTCACGTCCTTCACCGTGAGCGTCATCGACTCGCGGCCCTTCTCGAACAGCGCCCGGCGCGTGCCCAGCAGGAAGCCCAGCAGGTAGTCGCCGCTGGTGTTGTCGCCCTCCACCGCCATCGACTGGCCGTCGCGGTCCTTCAGCACCTCCACGAAGGTGGCGAAGAAGTTGTTCACACCCTCGCGCAATTGCTGCACGTACGCGTGCTGATCCGTGGAGCCCTTGTTGCCGTAGACCGCGAGGCCCTGGTTCACCACCTTGCCGTCCAGGGACAGCTCCTTGCCCAGCGACTCCATCACGAGCTGCTGGAGGTACTTGGACATCAGCATCAGCCGGTCCTTGTACGGCAGGATGACCATGTCCTTGGCGCCCTTGCCGCCGCCCGCGTGGAACCACATCAGCGCCAGCAGCGCCGCCGGGTTCTTCACCACGTCGTGCACGCGCGTCGCCGCGTCCATGTCCTTCGCGCCCGCGAGGAAGCCGTCCACGTCCAGCCCCTGCAACCGCGCCGGCACCAGCCCCACCGCCGACATGAGGGACGTGCGCCCGCCAACCCAGTCCCACATCGGGAAGGTGCGCAGCCAGTGGTGCCCCTTCGCGTACTGATCCAACTCGCTGCCGTCACCCGTCACGGCCACCGCGTGCGCGCCGAAGTCCAGCCCGCGCTGCTGGTAGGCGCGCTCCGTCTCCAGCATGCCGTTGCGCGTCTCCTTGGTGCCGCCCGACTTGCTGATGACCACCGTGAGCGTCTCCGCGAGCCGCTCCCCCAGGGCCCCCAGCGTCCGGTCCATGCCGTCCGGATCCGTGTTGTCCAGGAAGTGCACCTGCAGCGGGTCCCGGTGCGAGCCCAGCGCGTCCGCGACGAGCTGCGGCCCCAGCGCGGAGCCGCCAATGCCCACCAGCAGCAGCTGCGTGAACTTCGCCGCCTTCGCGGGCTTCACCTTGCCCGCGTGCACGTCCCGGGCGAAGGCGGCCACCTGGGCCTGCATGTCGGTGATGGCCGTCTTGAGCCCGGCCTCGGGCGCCAGCTCCGGCGCGCGCAGCCAGTAGTGGCCCACGCGGCGGTTCTCGTCCGGGTTCGCGATGGCGCCCTTCTCCAGCGCGTCCATGGCCTGGAACGCCGCGTCCATGCGCGAGCGCATCCCGTCCAGGAAGTCCGCGCCGAAGTTCATGCGGGAGATGTCCAGCGTGAGCCCCACCGAGGGGACGACGCACAGGTGCCGCTGGTACCGCTCCCACAACTCGCGCTCCGTCATGACCCGACTCCTTGCCTGGGAGGGGCGCCCGCCTTCTTGCCGCACGGGGACCCTGGAAACCGTCGCGGCGCACCGTAGCAAGGCCCGCACGGCGTGACGGCAGGGATGTCGTGGCCCGCGTTGCCTGGACGTCGCTTCAGCCAGGCCTTCTGTCGTCCAGGAGGCCCGGCGCTCACGGCGACGGGTGCGCGGCCTCCACTGGCGGCGGGGCTTCCGGCGCCTGCGCTGTCTTCGGCTTCCAGGCCGGGTTGCGGAAGACGTAGCCCAGCCGCTGCCCCAGCGGGCCGGGCCGGGCCACGTCCCGCGCGATGGCGGCGAACTCGTGGAACGCGATGCGCACCGGGTTGTACGTGGAGAGGTTCTTCGTCAACCCGTAGACGGGCCGCTCGACCTCCGGGGTGAAGGTGCCGAAGAGCCGGTCCCAGATGATGAGGATGCCCGCGTAGTTCGTGTCCAGGTAGACGGCGTTGGACGCGTGGTGCGCGCGGTGGTGCGACGGCGTGTTGAAGAGCCACTCCACCGGACGCGGCAGACGATGGATGGCCTCCGTGTGGATCCAGTACTGGTACAGCAGGCTCACCGCCTGCTGGGTGACGATCATCTCCGGGGAGAAGCCCAGCAGCGCGAGCGGCACCCAGAACACCCAGCCCGTCATCGGCGTCCACGTCTGGCGCACCGCCGTGGACAGGTTGTAGTGCTGGCTGGAGTGGTGCACCACGTGCGACGCCCAGAACAGGCGGCTCTCGTGGTGAACGCGGTGGAAGGCGTAGTAGCAGAGGTCTTCCAGGAAGAAGAGCAGCACCCACGCCCAGGGCCCGGAGCCCATGCGCAGCGGCGTCAGGTGGTAGAGCCCCGCGTAGCCCGCGAATGCCACGACCTTCCAGCCCACGCCCACCGCCACGCTCCCCAGCCCCATGGAGATGCTGGCCAGCGTGTCCTTCCAGGTGTGGCCCTTCAGCGTGACGCCTGCCTCGGCTCGCTGCCGCTTCACCCACAGGGCCTCGGCGATGATCGTGATGACGAACACCGGGATGGCCGGGGTGATGAGGTCGGGGATGTGAGACATGTCCATGGAAGACCTCCTGCGTGCTTGCGGCTCAGGCTTTGGGGGCGAAGGAGACGCGCAGGAAGCGCGCCAGGGTGTCCAGCATGCGGCGGTGCGCGGGGTCCGTCGGGCGGGCCGTGCCGCCCACCGCCGCGCCCTGTACGGCGTCCAGCGCCAGCTCCACCACGTCGTCGAAGTCCGCGTGCGTGGCGGCCACGTCCGGGAACAGCTCGCGCGCCACGCGGTGCAGGTTCTTGCGGTGCGGCCCGTCCACCGCCGCCAGCGCCTTCTGCAGCTCCGGGTCGGTGCGTGCGGCGACGTACAGCTCGATGGCGGCCTGCAGCTCCGGCCGCTGGTACGCGGCCCACAGCATGTCCACCACCGCCTCCACCCGGTCCTTCCCGGACGGCCGCGCTCCCACGCCCGCCAGGAAGTCCTGGATGATGCGCGGGAAGAGGTGCTCCACCGCCACCGCGAGCAGCTCCTCCTTCGTGTCGAAGTGCGTGAAGAGCGCCCCCTGCGACACCCCCGCCCGCTTCGCCACCTCCACCGTCGTCAGCCGCGCGTAGCCCTGCTCCACCAGCGCCTCCAGGGTCGCGTCCAGCAGCTTGCGCCGCGTCGTCTCCCGGCGCTCCGCCTGCGTGCGGCGCACCGCCAGCGCGACGGGCGCGGCCAGCTTCGGGGCGGCGGCCCTGGGCGCGGACCTGGGG
>NZ_RAWB01000577.1 GCF_003612055.1 Corallococcus llansteffanensis | reverse complement strand
CTTCTAGGCTTGAAACACGGGGTCCTTCGCGGGCCCGGTACGTGAGGACCCGCCCTTGAAGCCCACCCTGCCCCTGCTGTGCGCCCTGCTGCTGTTGCCCGCCGTCGCCGTGGCGGACCAGAAGGTCACCGTGCCGTTGGACGTGGGGGTGGGCCCGGCGGCGTTCCTGTTCTTCGGGCCCGTCTTCGACGATCAGCCCATCCACACCGGGCTGAAGCTGTCGGTGGACGCGGTGCTGGACAAGGAGTGGCTGCGCAAGAACCAGCGCGTCATCCCGAACCGCTACCGCAAGCAGGCGCGGAAGGTGGAGGAGATCCGCATCTCGCCGTCCATCTTCATCCCGGACTCGTTCATCATCTCGCCCAAGTACCGCGACACGGGGATGTACGGCGTGACGTTCAAGCCGCTGGCCCTGGGGCTGCCGCTGTCGTCCAGCCCGGTGCGCTTCACGGTGGGCGCGGGGCTGGTGTTGACGTACGCGTACATGTTCTCCGACACGCTGCCGGACACGCACTTCCTGCGGCCCGGCGTGGACGTGGGCGCGGACCTGGAGTTCCAGTTGTCGAAGAGCTTCCTCGTCAGCGTGGGCTGGGAGTCCACCTTCTACGTGCCGCAGGAGCTGGGGGGCCTGGGGCTGCCGGACTCGGTGGGGGACGGCATCTTCCACGTGGGGCAGGCGTACCTGCAGTTCCACTTCCGGTTCCCGTACACCACGCGGATGTAGCGCTCGCGCCGGGAGGGGGCTCGCGTCTAGCCTGCCGCGCACCATGACCCTCGTCCTCGCCACCGACGCGCAGAAGGCGCAGCGTGACACCGTCACCCATGCCGCGTGGGGTTCGCCCCTCGGCGTGGCGCAGTACCAGGAGCGCGAGGCGCGGCTGCGCGCGCACCCCTGGAGCCGCGAGGGCATGAACACGTGGCTGTGGCTCGCGGACGACGGCACGGTGCTGGCCTCGTGCGAGACCTTCCACACCGACAGCTTCCTGCGCGGCGCGGATGGGACGTACGCGCAGGGGGACAGTTACGCCATCGCCAGCGTCTTCACCGAGGACCACCTGCGCGGCCGGGGCCATGCGACGCGGCTGATGGACAGTGTCGCCGCGGAGCTGGAGCGCGTGGCACCGCGCCCGCATTCCGTCGTCCTCTTCTCCGACGTCGGGGCGCCGCTGTATCGCCGCTCGGGGTACGAGGAGGTGCCCGCGTGGGACTGGCACCTGAGCGCTTCGGAGGCGCCGGGGGGACGCCCGGTGGACAGCGGGCTCCAGGAGGCGGATGTGGCTGCGGCGCTCGCGCGGATGCAGAGGCCTCGGGCGCCCTTCTATCTCTGGCCCAGCGCCTCGCAGGTGGACTGGCAACTGGAGCGGGAGCGTGTCTACGCGGAGCTGCTGGCGCGGCCGAGGCCCCAGACGTGCGGCGCGGTGGTGGGCGACTCCACCGCGCTGTGGTCCATGGTGGCCCGCTACGGCGACCTGGTGGTGCTGATGCTGGATGCGCGTAACGCGGCGGATGCGGAGGCGCTGCTCACGGAGGCGCGTCGCGTGGCGCACCGGGCGGGCCTCCAGCGCGTGGTGTGGTGGGAGGAGTCCGCGACGGCGCCGCTGCTCGCGAGCGTGCCCGGCGCGGTGCGCGTGCAGCGGGACGGTTCGCTGCCCATGCTGCGGCCCCTGCGCGCGGGAGTGCCTCCCGCGCCCGAAGTCCCCTTCCCTCGCGCCCTCTGGGTGTGAGGCGTGCGTCAGGCGACCAGTGTGGAGAGGCCCTGGAACAGGGTCCGGGCCTGGTCGCGCGAGGGCATCCCCGCCTCGCGGATGAGCTGCTCCGGCAGCCGCTGGCCTTCCACTTCCTCGCCCAGCATCCGCAGCGCGTCCTGACGCGCCTGGAGCAACCGCTCCCGCTGCGCGGGCGTCAGCTGCTCCTGGGCCCATGCCTCCACGGCCCACGCCAGCTCCGCGTGGCGCACCTCGTCCCGGGCGATGGTGCGCAGCGTGCCGCGCACCTCCGGGTCCTGCGCGGTGCGTGACTGCCAGCCCGCCACGAAGGCGCCGAAGGTCTCCCGCACGCAGCCCTCGACGGCGTTCTCCAGGAGCATCTCCTCCAGCGATCGGGATTCGAAGGGCGGCAGGTCCACGTCGGGCATGGTCGCGCCGTGACGACGGGCGAGCGCCTGCATCGCGCGGGTGTGGCGGACCTCGTCCCCCGCCGAGCGACGCGCTGCCCTCACCAGCGACTCCGGCGCGCCGTGCGCCTTGAGCTCGTCCGCGAGCCGCAGGAAGGCCGGGACCGATGCGGCTTCCAGCCAGGCCGCGTGCGCGAAGAGCGCACCGAGTGCGTCCCCGGACCGCGACGCGAGGGCTTCCCTCAATCCCTCCGGCCTACGTCCATCATTCATGCAGGTCATGTAGCTGCAGGTGACGTCCGCCCGTCCAGGGGTCTCGGACTTGCGCGCCGTGCAGCTGAGGAGCGGGATGGGGTCGGGCTGCTCGGGGCATCCGCCGCAGGAGGGCTGCGCCGGAGCGGTGCCATCCGGATTGAGGGGAACGGTTCCGCCACTCAGGGTGGTGCTGCCGAATCCGCAGCCCTCGTCGTTTCCGCAGGCCAACCCCACGGGCAGCAGCGGAGCGGCCAGCAACAGGCCATAGAGGGTACGGCGCAACAACCGATGCTTCGGAATCACATCCAGCGTCTGACGCGACATGGAATCCCCCTCGCGGTTCCACTCAGGAAACCGGCTCGGGTCCCCTACCGCCGGCCCGGCGGGGACTTGAGGGCCATGACCCTACCCCAGACGTGTCAGGGGGCGACAGGTCCCCTAGGATGCATCCCATGGCCGAACGAAGGCGCATCATCGAGGGCTCGTGGAACTGCACGTCCTGTGGCGCCAGGAACATCCCGGCCCGTCACAAGAACTGCCCCTCGTGCAACAACCCGCGGGAGCTCACCGGCAAGGAGTCGGAGTTCGACTTCGGTGACGTGGATGCCTCCGGCAAGTCCACGCGTGAGGGCGTCACCGATGAGCAGGCCCTGGACCTGGCCGGCGCGGGCGAGGACTGGTTCTGCGCCTACTGCGGCGCGTCCAACCGGGGGGACGCCAAGGCGTGCCGGCAGTGCGCCGCCGAGCGGGGCTCGGACGCGAAGGCCGCGCCCGTCGCGGACCTGTCCCCGAAGCCGCCGCCGGCCCCGCCCCCCAAGCCCCGACGGCTGAGCAAGGTGTGGCTCATCGTGCTGGGCGTCCTGGGCTCGTGCTGCTTCGGCACCTGCGCGGTGGGCTACTGGGGAAACCTCGCGCATGACTTCCAGGGCGAGGTGGTGGCCACGAGTTGGCGGCGCGCGGTGGTGCAGGAGCGCTTCCTGCCGGAGACGCGCACGGGCTGGCGCGACCAGCTGAGCACCACCGCTCCCCGCATGCCGGTGAACGGCGCGGGCGAAGTGCCGGGCGTGACGAACATCCGCGACTGCGTGTCCCGACAGCGCGGCACGCGCCGGGTGGCGGATGGCACCGAGCGCGTGTGCCGGACAAAGTCGCGCAAGGTGGCGTGTGGCACCGAGGAGAAGTGCACCCGCCGCGACAAGGGCAACGGCTTCGCCGAGGAGGTCTGTCACGACGTGACGAAGTACTGCAGCGAGTCCTACGAGGACTGCCAGACGGAGACGCGCTACCGCAACGAGCCCGTCTACGCGCAGCAGTGCGCCTACGACACGTATGCCTGGAAGCAGGTGGATCAGCGGGAGCTGAAGGGCACGGAGGATCCGCCGCGCTGGCCGGAGCTGGCCGCCGGAGCGAACGAGCGGGTGCGGCGCGAGGAGTCCTATCGCGTGAGCGTGCGCTATGACGACGACGGCGTGAAGGAACACGTGCTGGAGCCCACGCGCGAGGACGAGTTCCTCGGGTGGAAGAAGGGCCAGGGCGTCACGCTCACCGTGACGAACCTGGGCAAGGTCGAGAAGGCCGTCCGCCGCTGAGGCAGTGAGGCAGTTCGAGGGAGTTCCATGGAGTGCACCTGCTGTGGCGCCTGCTGCGTGGCGCCGGACATCGCCGCGCTGGACAAGCCCCTGGGGTTGAGGTGCCCGCACCTGGGCGCGGACAACCTCTGCACCGTCTACGAGCGCAGGCCCCAGGTGTGCCGGGACTACGCGGCGGACGATGTGTGCCGGCGCATCGAGGCCCCCACGCTGGAGGAGCGCGTGCACAACTACCTGGCCCTGTTCCAGCTCACCGGCGAAGCGGAGGCCGTGCGGACCTCCGGCTGCGCGTCCATGCGGACGGCGCGGGCGGTGGCGGCCCTGTCGTCTCGCACGCGGGTGCCCGGAGGCGTCGCTTGAAGTTCCAGCCCACCGAGCCCTTCGTGCCCGCGCCGGGGATCCGCGGCGCGCATGCGCAGACCATCTACGCCTCGCTCGCGCGGCCCACCCGCGTGCCGCCCCTGCGCCGGGAGCGACGCGAATTGCCGGACGGCGACTTCGTCGACCTGGACAGCTTCGACGGGCCCCCGGGCGCGCCTCACGTGGTGGTGCTGCACGGGCTGGAGGGCTCGTCCCAGGCGGGCTACGTCACGGAGGTACTGCGGGGCGCGGCGAAGCGCGGCTGGGGCGCCACCGCGATCAACTTCCGCTCGTGCAGCGGGGAGCCGAACCGGCTCGCGCGGGCGTACCACTCCGGGGACACGCACGACACGCGGCTCGTCATGGCGGACGTGCGGGCGCGCGTCACCGGCCCGATGCTCGCGGTGGGGTTTTCACTGGGCGCCAACGTGCTGTGCCGGCTCCTGGAGGAGACGGGCGACGCGGCGCCGGTGACCGCCGCGGCGTCCATCAGCGCGCCGTATGATCTGGCGGCGTGCTGCCGGAAGCTGGATGCCGGTGGCGGCTTCCTCTGGCTCTACCGCATGCGCTTCCTGCGCACGCTCAAGAGCAAGTCCCGGGAGAAGCTCGCGCGCTTCCCGGGCGCGTTCGATGGGAAGGCCATGGAGGCGGCGCGCACGATCTTCGGCTTCGACGACGTGGTGACCGGGCCGCTGCATGGCTTCGAGGGCGCGGATCACTACTACCGGGAGGCGTCCTCGGGTCCGCGACTGGGAGACATCCGCCGGCCCACGCTGCTGCTCAGCGCCGCGGATGATCCAATGCTGGAGACGCCGGTGATTCCGGCCGCGGCCCGGGACAACCCGTTCCTCAGCGTGGTGCTGACCGAGCACGGCGGACACGTGGGCTTCGTCTCGGGGCGCCTGCACCGCCCCTGCTTCTGGGCGGAGGACCAGGCGCTGAGGTTCTTCGAGCAGGTCCTCGCGGAGCGTCCGGCGGCGGTGTAGCGCCTGCTCGGACGCTGGAGATCAGCCGAAGAAGAGGGCGAAGCCGAGCTTCGCGGAGGGCTGCAGGGTGCGCATCATCCACGACTGCGTCTCCACGGGAGACAGCGAGTCGCGGAAGGGCTCATCGAGTTTCTGGAGGCTGGGAACCGCCATCTCCATCAGGCTCATGCCGCCGCGCACGAAGAAGCTGAGGCGCCGCGTGGCATTGAACTCCAGGCCCAGGTGCGCGCTGGCGTACGAGTAGCCCACGCGCTCCATGGAGGAGGCGGGCAGCTGCGTCCGGTCCGCGAGTCGCCGGTTCAAGGTCTTGGTGCTCGCGGCCTGCGCATGGCCGAGCTCCAGTGAGAGCGACGGCGAGAACTTTCCGTTCAGCGGCAGGAGCGTGAGCCCCGCGCGAGCGGCACCGCGCAACCCGTTGTGCGCGCCACCGATGTGCAGCCGCAGGTGCGGCGAAGGCCGGAAGACACCGGAGAGTCCCGCGCCTTCAGGCATGCCCGCGTCGAGCATCAGACCGAAAGGCGCCAACTTCTCCGGATCATTCATGCGACGCCGGACTTCCTGTGTCTGGGCAATGGCCGTGTGCGCCGACAAGACGACCAACGCCGCGGTGAAGATGGACACCGCTCCCATGAGGCTTCTCCCCCGTTACAGACATCGCGGCCATGCGCGATGAGAATTGCGAGGCGTGCCGGCTCCCGAGAGCGACCCATCCGCAGGACCCGGCTTCTCTTCGTTCCCCCAACCACGACTCACTGCTGCCACTGCTCCACGTCGTGTACCGGCGGTCGCGCTCCCGTCATCTGCCGTCAGGATGGATCACGACTGCCACCGCACCGACATGCCCTGCGTGCGTCACTGCCTTTCACTCCCGCCCGGCGTGCTGCGACTTCCTTGCCGAACTCCCCCAAGCTGCGCACTGCCCCGTCCCGTCGCCCAGCCCCGTGTTGCGTGATGCGTCC
>NZ_RAWB01000576.1 GCF_003612055.1 Corallococcus llansteffanensis | reverse complement strand
AGGGCGGGGTGGGAGCAATGCGTCGCGCCCCTGTCTCCGGGGCCGCGTCAGGCGGATGCCCGCCCGGTCAATCCCTACCGGGTGCCGTGCCGCCCGGACTTCGCCGGGTCCCCGAACGCGAGCCGCCGTCCAGGCGCGCGAGCCGCTTCCCCCTCCAGGGCTGGACCCGCGTTCGCCGCCGGGGTGCCTCCACGCGCGGGTGGAAGCGGGAGCCCTGGTGGTGGGAGCGGCGGAGGATGGCCTTCGCGCGCCCCGCGCGCTGCTCGGCCGCCACGCTTCGCAGCCGGTGGATGCGCTCGTCGAGGACCGTCTCCGAAGTCCCATCCACGGCGGGCGCCGTGAAGGGGAGGCCCACGTCGGAGCGCAGGACAGGCCCGCTCCGGGTGGCGCGTTCCTTCAACCGGGCCAGCAGGGAGGCAAGGTCGTTGGCCTCTCCCATGAGCCTGGCGGCGGCGCGGTCGGCGACGAAGTCCTGCTCGGGCGGAGTCCCCATCCGACGCACCCCCCTGGCGACCCACGCGGGGCACTTCGCGCCCCGCACCGTCATCGCGACCAGCGCGGCGACGACCGTGGCCCGGCGCGTGTGGCCCCGCGCGATGTGCGCGAGTTCGTGCGCGATGAGGGCGCAGAGCTCCGCCTCGTCGAGCTCGTCGAGCGCGGCGCTCGTCAGGACGAGGTGGGAGTCCCGGGGACCCATGCCGAGGGAGAAGGCGTTCGGCTGCTCGCGCCGCATCACGTAGAGGCGGGGACGGGGGACCTTCGCGGCGATGCTGAGATGGGCCAGCAACGTATGCAACCGGGGCGCCTCCTCGAAGTGGAGCCGGCGCGCGCCATGGCAACGGAGCACGAAGGCATCCATGCGCGTGTAGAGCCAGCGACCGAACCCGGCCAGGACCATGAGGACCGACACGCCGTGCAGGCCCTCCAGGGTGAGCATCAGCCCCAGCAGCGAGGCCGTGAACGAAGTGATGGCGGAGGAAATCCACATGGGCCTGCTCCTTCCTGGCGGTGGGGGGATGACGACACTCAGGATTCAACACCTCGCGCGCCGCGCCTCATCCCAGCCGACCGGGCGCAGGGCTGCTTCAGGGCCTTGATGGCTTGACGCACGCAAGGGGCGGTCCCATCGGATGAAGATGCCTTCCGCGCCGCCACGCAGGACCGACACGTCCTGGAAGATGCTCTTCCTCGCCTTCGCCGCCGTCGTGGGGAGCTTCTTCGCGACGAGCTTCCTCGTACAGCGCTCCTCCGCGGCGGTGGGCGTGCTGTCCGAGGACATCATCTACAACTCGGCGCCGAGCATCGAACACCTGGCGCTCGTCCGCAGGTCTGTCCTCGAGATCGAGCTGGTGCTCGCGCGGTTCATCAACGAGCCCGAGCGCCGGCCCGAGCTGGGACGGGATCTGGACGCGGCCCTGGCCCGTGCCCGGCGGGGCATGAGCGGGTACATGGCGCTGACGGCCTTCCCCGGTGAAGAGCCGGTACGGATGGACATCCAGGAGTCCTGGTTGCGCTTCGACAACGCCGTCACGCGCGCGCGTACGGTCGCGGAGTCGAACGCGAAGGCCGGAGCGGGGGCGCTGTTCGACGAGGAGATTGAGCCGCCGGGCCGGCGCCTGCTGGAGGACGTCACGCGCTCCATCGAATACAACGCGGCCCGCGGTCGCGAGCTGGCGGAGCGCATCCGGGAGACCCGCCGGAGGACCCTGTGGCTCGCGACGAGCCTCAACGTGGTCTGCGGCATCCTGGCCGTGGTCGTGGCGCGGCTGCTCCACCGCGAGCTCCAGGCGCGGCGTTCGCTCGTCGACGCGCACACGAAGTCCCTCGAAGCGCGCGCCGAGGAGCTGGAGCAGTTCGCCGGGCGCGTCGCGCACGACATCCGCAACCCGCTGTCGTCGGCCCGGATGGCCGCGGAGCTCGCCATGCGGAAGGTGCCGGACGACGCGGCCCGTGAACCCGTGCGGCGCATCATCCGGAGCCTGTCGCGCGCGGACACCATCACGGGCGCGCTCCTCGACTTCGCCCGCTCCGGAGCCAGGCCGGACCCGGGGGCCCGCACCGAACCCCGGGCCGAGATCGCGGATCTGCTGGGCGGCTTCGAGGCGGAAGTGGAGCAGGCCGAAATCGAGCTGCACTGCGAGCCGGTGCCGCCCGTCCTGGTCTCCTGCAGCACCGGCGTCTACCTGAGCCTGCTCGGCAACCTGGTCCGTAACGCCATCAAGTACATGGGCGATACGCCGAACCGGCACATCTTCGTCCAGGTGAGCGAGGAGGGCGCGATGATTCGCACGAGCATCCGCGACACGGGCCCGGGCATCGCCCCGGAGAACCTGCCCTCGCTGTTCGAACCGTACTTCCGCGCGCACGGGAGCGTCGCCGAGGGGCTCGGGTTGGGACTCGCGACCGTCAAGAAGCTGGCGGAAGGGCACGGGGGGCGCGTCGGCGTCATCTCCGAGCGCGGAAGGGGCAGCACGTTCTGGTTCGAGCTCCCGCGCGCGGGCGCTCCCTGGGAAACGGTCCCGGCCCCGACGCAGGCTGCTCCAGAGTCCTTCCCTCAACACTAGCGGCACGCCTTGGGCCCGGTCTGGCAATCCGCCACGGCGTCCTGGCGGATTGCCAGGGTCCACTGGCGATCACCCGGTGGCCCCCGGGGGTGGTGGTCCCGGCATGGACGTTGCTGTGGTGTGGGGACGTGGCGTCCCTGCGCACAACCCGGGCCCTGCTGCTCGGTGCGGATGAGTCCCTGGCATCGTTGCTGGCCGACGTGCTGGGCGACCTGGGCATCGCCCTGTTCCTGGACGTGGCGGACGCGGCGGGGCCGGACCTGGTGCTGGCGCACGTGGAGCGCGGCGAGGCCATCCTCCCCATCCTGACGCGCGCGCGGGCGTGCGCCGCCGCGGTGCCCATCCTCGTCCTCCTGCCCTTCGCGGACGAGCGCCTGGTGTCGCGCGCCCTGTGTCAGGGGGCCCGGGCATGTTTCGCCCTGGGCCGTCCGCTCGATGAGCTTCGCGCCCTGCTGCGCACGCAATTTCCCTCGTTGGAGACCACCCATGGGTGAACCAATGGCCGTCGTCACCGTGCTGCACGCTGTCGCCCCCTTGCGTGAAGTGGAGCGCCGCCCCGTGCCCGTGCCCGCGCCGGAGCCGGTGGAGCCCGGCGAGCGCCCCCTGTTCCAGGCGGGCCAGGTCCGCGTCACCCCCGAGCGGCTGGTGGTGGGCGGCCGGGCCTGGGCGCTCAGCGACGTGCGCCAGGTGGAGACGGTGCGGCGCACGCCGAAGCTGTGGCCGTGGCTGCTCGCGGTGGGGCTGGGCGGAGCGGTGGGACTGCCGCTGCTGTCCTGGCTGTCCGTCACCGTCACGGCGATGCGGGGCGCCTATGAGGCGGGGCTCGTCCTCACCGCCGTGGGCCTGTTCTGCTCCATCGCCGCGCTGCTGCTGGTGGAGGACACCCACTACCTGGTGCTGGGCCTGCCGGGTGGCGCGCGCCGCGTCTTCGGCAGCCGCGACGCGCAGCTCATCGCGCGGCTCGCGGGGACGGTGCGCCAGGCGCGTCCGAGCGCGTGAGGCTGTCGCGCACCTGGGCGACGAGCTCGAAGGAGCGCAGCCGCGCGGCGTGGTCGTGGATCTGCGCGGTCACGATCAGCTCGTCGGCGCCCGTCTGGGCGATGAGGTCCTGGAGGCCCTCGCGCACCGTCTGCGGCGAGCCCACCACGGTGCACGCGAGCATGTGGTCGATCTCCGCCAGCTCCATCTCGTTGATCTGACCGTCCAGGCTGTCCACCGGCGGCTGCAGCGGGCCCGGGCGGCCCCGGCGCAGGTTGAGGAAGGCCTGGAGCAGTGACGTGAAGAGGCGCTGGCCCTCCGCGTCCGTGTCCGCGGCGAAGACGTTGACGCCCACCATCGCGTACGGCTTCTGGAGCACCTCCGACGGGCGGAACTGGCTGCGGTACAGCCGCAGCGCGCTCATGAGCTGCGCGGGCGCGAAGTGCGACGCGAAGGCGAACGGCAGGCCCATGGCCGCGGCGAGCTGGGCGCTGAAGGTGCTGGAGCCCAGGAGCCAGAGGGGCACGTGGAGGCCCGCGCCCGGCACCGCGCGCACGGCCTGTCCCGGCACGGCGTCCTTGAAGTAGCCCTGCAGCTCCGCCACGTCCTGCGGGAAGGTGTCCGCGGAGCCCATCAGGGTGCGGCGCAGGGCGGCGGAGGTGCGCTGGTCCGTCCCGGGCGCGCGGCCCAGCCCCAGGTCGATGCGGCCGGGGTAGAGCGTCTCCAGGGTGCCGAACTGCTCGGCGATGACGAGCGGCGCGTGGTTGGGCAGCATGATGCCGCCCGCGCCCACGCGAATCTTGGACGTGCCCCCCGCGACATGTCCGATGACCACGGCCGTGGCCGCGCTCGCGATGCCCGTCATGTTGTGGTGCTCCGCCAGCCAGTAGCGCTGGTAGCCCCAGGCCTCCGCGTGGCGGGCCAGGTCCAGGGTGCAGCGGAGGGCGAGTGCGGGGTCGCCCCCGGCGATGACGGGGGAGAGGTCGAGTACGGAGAAGGGAATCATCGGCGGGGCCCCTGAGCGCAAGAAGGCCCCTTCGATAGCCGGACTCCCCCGGTTTTTCACGCCATTGTCGCCCTCCCAGCCCCAGGAGCGGCCTGGCGGGCGGGTGTCCCGCGCTCAGCCGGGCCTGACGCCCGGGCCCCGGTCCGGCTTCGCGCGGGCGAGCGCGGCCCAGGCGCGGTCCAGCGTCCCGTGCGGATCCTCCTCGCCCTGCACGGTCACCGCGACGGACACGCGCTCGGGAGCGCCGGGCGTGTCGTGGAACTGCTGGCGCACGGCCTCCGCGCCCACCGCGTCCGCGCCGGGCAGCGCGAGCAGGACCGTGTCGCCCGTCCAGCGCACCGCGAACCCCGGCGGGGGACACAGTCCGTCCGCGTGCCGGGCCAGCTCCCGCAGCGCCCCATCCCCGGCGTCGAAGCCGCGCGTGCGGTTCAGCGCGCCCAGCTCCACCAGGTCCACCAGCACCAGGCTGAAGGGAAGCCCCTCGCGGCGGCAGCGGCCGATCTCCTTGAAGACCCGCTCCTCGCCCACGCGCCGGGTGTCCAGGCCCGTCAGCGCGTCCTGGCGCAGCAGCCCCTCGCGCTCGCCCTTCAGGTCGCCGCCGATGCGCAGGTCCATCAGCGACAGCAGCTGCGCGACGCCGCCCGGCACCACGAAGGGGCGCGCCACCCAGCGCACCACGCGCGGCCGGGGGCGCTCCAGCGTGAGCGTCAGGTGCAGCCCCCGCGACGCCTCCGCCGCCAGGTCCAGCTGCCGGAGCGTGCCACCGGGGTCCGGGGTGAGGCTCGCGACGTGCTGGCACAGCGAGTCGAAGGCCATGCCCGACAGGCGCTCCTCGGGCAGCCCCAGCAGCTCCGCCAGCGCCGCGTTGGCGGCGTAGGGCTTGCGGCCCGGGGCCACCACCAGCACCGGCACGTCCAGGGCGCGCACCGCTTCGCGCACGAGCGCCAGGGCGCTCGCCGCGGTGGGCACCGGCTCCAACGGGCCGCTGCCGCGCGGCGCGAGCGAGCGGATCCGGTGGCTCGCCGTGGTGAGCTCCAGGCTCTCCGCCACGCGGCCCGCCAGCTCCCGCAGCGCCGCGAGGTCCTCGGGGCCCAGCATCAACGGCCGCGTGTCGATGACGCACAGCGAGCCCAGCACGTCGCCGCCGGGGGTGATGAGCGGCGCGCCCGCGTAGCTGCCGACGATGCCGTCGCGCACGAGCGGGTTGTCGCGGAACACCGGGTGGCGTGTGGCGTCCGGAATCACCAGGGCCTCGCGGCCCTGCACCACGTGGTGGCAGAAGGACCAGTCGCGCGGCGTGCTCCGGTCCCGGGCGAGCGCCCCCCTCAGGCCCACGTGCGCCTTGAACCACTGGCGGTCACCCAGCACCAGCGTCAGGAGTGCGACGGGCACCCCGAAGGCCTGCGCCACCTCGGAGACCAGCTCCTGCAAGCGCGCTTCGGGTGGCCCGGGATCCACGAGCCTCAGCTCTTCGATGCGCTGCAGCCGCCGCCGCTCGTCCTCGGTGGTGGACTCCGGCTGGGCGCCGCCCGCGAGCTGTCCCGCGAGCGCGCGCCGGACGCCGTCGCGCATCGCCTCCGGCCCCGCGCGCCGGCTCAGCAGCGCGTGGATGCCCAGCGCGTCCTTGAGCTGCCACGCGCGCACGCGCAGCTCGTCGAAGGCCGTCACCACCACCACCGCCGTGCCCCCCGCGTCCGGGCGCCCCCGCCGCCACGC
>NZ_RAWB01000575.1 GCF_003612055.1 Corallococcus llansteffanensis | reverse complement strand
GGAAGCATCCCCGGCGGGTGGAGGGGCCTTCGCGACCACCTGCCCCTGCGGGGTGACCGCATAGGCATCCCAGGCATCAAGGACCCGGATGCGCGGCCCACCACACCGCCGGAAGTCCTGGTGCACGGCGACGTAGTACAAGCCCGGCGTCGGCCCGATGAACACGGCGACCAGCAGGCCCTGCTCCGGGGTTGAACACCCCTCGAACAAGGTGGGGTCGGTGTTCGTGCGGATCAACTCGCGCACGGCTGCTGCCGCGGCGACCACGGCTCCAGCCTCCATGGGCTGTCCTACGAGCGTGGCCGAGCTCTCGTCTGGCCATTCAATCGGCGTCTTCCAGGCTGTCGACCGCGCGGCACAGCCCACGAGCATCGCGACGAGTCCTGCTGCCAGTCTCCTGACCATCATCCATGACTCCTATTCGCGCAGCAGTTGCAGCGGCCCCTGCGTGCACCGGGGCGTCGCATCCAACCGACTCAGCGTCGGCGCACAGGTCCCCAGGAGGATCCACCTGCGTCGGCGTCCACTCCACTGCTCGACCTCTCCGGTGGGGAAGTAGCGCAGGTAGACACGCGTCCCATCACCGCGCTCCGCCACCAGTGCGGAAGCCATTTCGATGGCCACCCCCTTGAACAGGGCCGGCGCGGGATTGCCCGGAACGAGACGGACCACCGCCATGGCGGTCATCGGATCGAACGCGTCGGTGGGCCAGGCCAGGAGGTCCACCGATGAGGGCGGACTTCCACACGGATGATTGTGGATGAATCCCACCACCCAGACCTGCGAAGCCGGGTGGTCATCGTCTTCGACCTGGAGCGGTGCGGAGCAGCGTGCATGACTTCCCCGAACCGGCTCGGAAACCCGCCAGGACAGGGACTCACGCCCTCCGGTGACATAGACCGTCGCGCAATACTCCGTGGACAACCCCTGGATGGGTCGCCGGGTCGCCGGGTCGCACGTCCGGGCCCCGGGACGCTTGAGGAGCGCATCCGCCACGTCTCGCAACAGGTCGATGGGAATGGACCTGTCTTCTACCGGCATCTCGACTGCGGGAATCTCCGCCCAGGGACCTCGAACGGTCTTCGCGGCCGCGACGCTCGTTGGAGCCGGAGTCGAGGCCGCGCACCCCACGAACAGTGACACCCACAGGCAAGGCAGCGCGAATCGCACGGCGCATCCTCCCATGTCCCGGGAGCAGCGCCCACCGCTTCACGGCTCACTACTACGCCCCCGGCCCCAGTAGTTCAGGGAGCCGGGACCTCGTTCGCGGACGCGGAAGGCGGCGGTTCGGCGCCCCCCTCACCAGGAGCAGCAGGAGGAGCCTGGAGCGGAGGAGGCACCGCGGGAACACCTTCGTCGGGAGGGCCCGGAGACTCCGCGACCACGTCTCCCCGGGGGGTGACGGCGTAGAAGAACCATCCATCCAGGATGCGCCTGCGCGGCCCCGTGCATCGCTCGAAGTCGGGATCCAGCAGCACGTAGTAGAGGCCCGGGGTGGGTCCCGTGAAGAGCGAGACGTTCAGGCCATCCTCGGGGTGCTCGCAGCCAGAGAACAACCGGCGGGGGTTGGTCTTCACGAACTCGCGGACAGCGCCTACCGCGGCCTGCGCTGCCCCAGCGGGCATGGGACTCTCCACGGGCCGGGCCGACCGTTCATCTGGCCATTCGACGACGCCCTGCCACGCGGCAGCGGGCGGCCGACACCCGGACATCACCAACATGAGCCCCAGCCATCCCTGAACCTTTCGCATCCACCGTCCCCTACTCACGCAACAGCCGGAGGGAGCCCCCCTCACACCGGGGGGCGACACTGAGGCGACCGGCCAACGCCGGTGCAAAGCGCCCCAGGAGGATCAACTCGCGTCGAGCCTCGCTCCACTGCTCGACCTCACCGGTGGGAAAGTAGCGCAGGAAGACGCGGGTTCCATCGTTGGCATCTCGGCGGCGGGGACCTCGGGCCACGGTCCCCGAGCGCGCTCGGGCTCGGCGGACACGGCGGCTGGCCACCGATCATTGTGCCGTCGACATGACCGTGGGTGCAGAGGCCGAGGCCAGGCTGCTCAAGCCCTTGTCCATGCCCACCAGCCCCGACACGCTCCTGCGCCTGATGCGGCGCACTCCTCTGCCCCCGCTCAGAGACTCACGGGTCCTTGGCGAGTTGCCCCCGTCAAATCGGACAGCTCAAGCTTCTCAAGCGCCAAATCCAGCCCGGACGGCCAGAGCCGCTGGCTGCGCCGCTACTACGCCCCTGGCCCCAGTAGGTCAGGGAGCCGGCGCGGGGGTCGGTGTCTCCTGCACGGGAGACTCCACGGGAGGCTGCGTGTTGGATGCAGGGGGTGGGGGCGGAGTGAGCTGAGGCATGGGAACGGTGGAGGGCATTGGAGATGCCTCCCCGGGACCCGCCGGATCCTTCGCCACCACTTCTCCCCGCGGGGTCACCGCATAGGCATCCCAGCCATCAAGGACACGAAAACGCGATCCGCCACACCGGATGAAATCCTGGGACACCACGACGTAATAGAGCCCCATCGTCGGTCCCGTGAAGACCGTGGCCATCAGCCCCTGCTCCGGACTCGCACAACCTTCGAACAACTGAGGGAAGGGGTTGGTGCGGATCATCTCGCGAATGGCGCCTGCCGCCGCGAGAAGCGCACCGGCCTCCATGGTCTGTCCCACGAGCTTCGCGGAGTGCGCATCTGGCCAGTCCATCGGCGTCTTCCAGGCCGTCGGCCGCGCCGCGCACCCCACGAACAGTGACACCCACAGGCAAGGCAGCGCGAATCGCACGGCGCATCCTCCCATGCCCCGGGAGCAGCGCCCACCGCTTCACGGCTCAAACGTGCACGGGCTCTCCCCCCGCCGGGCCCGGTCCGTCGTGCCGCCGCGACGCGCGCTTTTCGGCGTCCCGCTCCACGTCCGCGCGGATGTTCTTGTTCGCCAGCGCTCCGCCCATCACGACCGCGGACAGCACCGCCAGCAGCAACAGGATGCCCACCACCATCGAACCGACGATGACCATGTGACCGACCTCTCTTGAAGGAGCCCGCGCCTCCAGGGCGCCCGCCACGTCCCCTCAAGGTGCGTCACGGCCATCGCTCTCGCAGCAGCCACACCTGGCAGGCCCTGCGGTCCCCCGTCCCCTTGTCCGATAGCGGCGGCCCTCCGCACGACGACTTCGACGTCGCCACCGCGTCCTGGTACGCACCAGGACATGAGCGTGCCCCGCCCCAACCCGCTGCTGTCGGACCGCGACGTGGACTTCCAGCTCTACGAGGTGCTGGACACCGAGGCCCTGTGCACGCTGCCCGCCTTCCAGGAGCACTCCCGCGACACCTTCGGGCTCCTGCTCGACAGCACCCGCCGCTTCGCCCGCGAGGTGCTCGCCCCCACCTACCGGCCCATGGACGCCGCCCCGCCCGTCTTCGAACACGGACGCGTGCGCGTGCATCCCGCCATGCGCTCGCTCTACGCCGGCATGGTGGACCTGGGCCTGCTCACCGCCACCCGCCCCTCCGACGTCGGCGGCCAGCAGCTCCCCCTCACCGTGCACGCCGTGGCCAGCGCCTACCTCATGGCCGCCAACCTGAGCGCGTATGGCTACCTGGGCCTCACGCACGGCGCCGCGCACCTGCTGGAGGTCTTCGGCACGCCCTTCCTGCGGGAGCACTTCATGGCCCGCCTGTACCGGGGCGAGTGGACCGGCACCATGGCCCTCACCGAACCCCAGGCCGGCAGCAGCCTGGCGGACGTGAAGACCCGCGCCACGCCCGCGCCGGACGGCAGCTTCCGCCTCCAGGGCTCGAAGATCTTCATCAGTGGCGGTGACCAGGACTTCACCGACAACGTCGTGCACCTGACCCTGGCGCGCATCGACGGCGCCGAAGGCGGCACGCGCGGCGTGTCCCTCTTCGCCGTGCCCGCGCGCCGGCCGGAAGGCGACAAGCTCGTCCCCAACGACGTCCAGGTGGCCGGCGTCATCCACAAGATTGGCTGGCGCGGCCTGCCCAGCCTCGTCCTCAACTTCGGCGAGTCCAACGACTGCCACGGCTGGCTCGTGGGCCAGCCCGGCCGGGGCCTGTCCTGCATGTTCCAGATGATGAACGAGGCGCGCATCATGGTGGGCCTCAACGGCGTCGCCACCGCGGCCGTCGCCTACCAGGAGTCGCTCGCCTACGCGCGCGAGCGGCCCCAGGGTCGCCCCACCGGGGCCCGCGACACCGGGCGCGCCCAGTCCCCCATCATCGAGCACGCGGACGTGCGGCGCATGCTGCTGCGCCAGAAGGCCATCGTGGAGGGCGGGCTCGCGCTGCTGCTCACCACCTCCACCCAGGCGGACCTCGCGAACCACGCGCCGGACGAAGCCACGCGCAAGCGCGCGCACCTGCTGTTGGACCTGCTCACGCCCATCGCCAAGACGTTCCCGGCGGAGAGGGGCTTCGAATCCAACGCGCTCGCGCTGCAGATCCACGGCGGCTACGGCTACTCCAGCGAGTACCTGCCCGAGGCGTGGCTGCGCGACCAGAAGCTCAACAGCATCCACGAGGGCACCACCGGCATCCAGGGCCTGGACCTCTTGGGACGCAAGGCGGTGGCGGGCGGCGGCGCCGCGCTGCACGCGCTCGACGAGGAGGTGCGCGCCACCACCGCGCGCGCCCGGGCCGCGGGCGTGGAGCCCGCCTGGAGCGACGCGCTGGAGGACGCGCTCCAGCAGGCCACCGCCCTCACGCTGGAGCTGGGCGCGCGGGGCATGGCGGGCGAGGTGGACGCGATGCTGCGCCACAGCGCGGACTTCCTGGAGCTCTTCAGCGTGGTGGCCGTGGCGTGGCGCTGGCTCGCGCAGGCCGCCGCCGCGAAGGAGGCCCTCGCGCGCGCGGCCTCGAAGGGCGCGGGCGCCTCCGACAGTGCCTTCTACGAAGGGAAGCTCGCCGCCGCGCAGTACTGGTTCGCGGTGGAGGTGCCCCGGGTGCCGCTGCTCGCCCACCTGTGCCGGACGGGCGAGGACTCGTACTCCCGCATGCACGCCGACTGGTTCTGAGCGCTCCAAGGCCCTGGCGCCGGACGGGCTCCCATCTTCCGCGCCGCGAGAGCCCGGCATCCGTCACAATGCGCGCATGTCGGTCTCCTTCCACCTGTGCCAGCCCGGTGGAGGCGCCTCGTGTGGTGCCTGCTGCGGCCTCTACAACTTCCGCGACCACTCGCGCGCGGCGCTGACCCAGCGGCTGGCCACGCAGACGGCGCGGCTTGCCCACGCGCCCCGGACGCCGGAGGCCTATGGCGAGGCCGCGCGCGAGCTGACCGCGAACCGTGGCGCCTCCGCGCTCTTCCCCATCGTGCGGGTGTGTCCCCTGCTGGGCTTCCTGGACGCGGAGCAACAGCGGGTGGGCTGCCTGGGCCACCCCCTGGTGACGGGTGGCACGGACCTGCGGGATTGCGGCGTCTACCGCGCAACCGTCTGCGAGACCTTCACCTGTCCGTCCTTCGGCTGGCTCACCGACGCGCAGGCGCGGCTGGTCCAGGCCGCGTGCGCGGACTGGTACCTCTATGGCCTGGTCATCACCGACGTGGAGTTCGTGCGCGGGTGCCTCAAGCTCCTCGAGTGGGAGCTGGGCGGCCCGGCCCGTCCGGAGCTGCTGCGCGAGCGCCCGGAGTCCCTCTCCGCGCTGCGCCGCCTCTTCGCGCTGAAGGAGACGGCTCCCGGGCGCGATGGGCAGGCCACGGTGTTCGGCCGCTTCACCCATGACACGGAGGGCGAGCCCGTCCCGCGCTCGCTCGACTACGCCGCCCTGGGCACGCGCGCCGCGCCCGAGGACGACGTGGTGCTGTGCCTGGGCTACACGCCCGCAAGCGCCCCGGAGCTGCTCGCCGCGCGGGAGCTGGTGCGCGAGCACGTGCGGGCCGTGGCGGCCACCTTCCCTGCCTGACTGGCTGCTCCTACCGAGCGACCAACCCCACCCCGACGCCGGGCGCTTGCAGCGACCGGGGGTCGTCCGCACGTTTGCCTGCGGGAGGAATGGCGGATGGGTGGACGCTGGGTGTGGATGGGAATGGTGGGGCTGTGCACGTTGGCTTCCGGATGTCGGGAGCACGACAGCCCGGACGCGACGGGGCTCCAGGCGACGCCAGTGCGGGACTCCACGGGCGGGGCGCTGTGGGTGCCCGCCAGGCCCGTCCTGGCACAGGGCACGACGGACGGCCTCCGGTCCCAGGCAATGGCCCAGATACCACCGGACACGGCGCCACCCCTGGGGACCAAACGGCTGCTGCGCGGCCCGCAGGCGGATGAACCC
>NZ_RAWB01000574.1 GCF_003612055.1 Corallococcus llansteffanensis | reverse complement strand
GGGGCGGGGAGGTGGCCGTGGTGCTCCAGGGCGAGTCGAGGCCCATCCCCACCTGCCCCACGCCGGTGGCCTGCCACAGCGCCACGTTCGACGTGGTGACGGAAGCGTGCGTGGAGACGCAGGACGCGGATGGCACGGCGTGCGACCCGGGCAACGCGTGCCTCCAGGACGCCGCCTGCGTGGCGGGGCGGTGCCGGGGGACGGAGCGGGTCTGCGACGACGGCAACGCGTGCACCACGGACGTGTGCAACCCGCTGGACGGGTGCGCGGCGGTGCCGGCGCCTCCGTGTCCGGGGGACGGGGCGTGCCAGGTGGGCACGTGCGACCCGAAGCTCGGGTGCGGGCTGGCGAAGGCGCCGGACGGCACCTTCTGCGGGCCTGCGCGCGGCTGCGACGCGGCGGACGTGTGCCTGGACGGGACGTGCCAGCGCAGGGATCCGCCGGACAACTTCAGCTGCGCGCCAGAGAGCCCCTGCCAGGGGCCGGGCAGGTGCAAGGGGTCGGTGTGCGAGCGCCCGGCCGCGACGGCGCTGGCCCCCGCGTGGACGTACGACGCGGCCTCCAACGGCGAGGCCCTGCACGACCTGCTGGTGGGCCCCACCGGGGACGTGACGCTGGTGGGCTTCTTCGTGCCGGCGCTGCTGGACGCGGCGGGCCCGCTGCCGGTGCGCGCGAGCGTGTCGGGACGGCGCTGCATGCTGTGGAACGACCGGCTGTTGTGCATGGACCTGCCGAACTCCGGACAGGTGTCGCTGCTGGACCGGGTGACGGGCGCGCCGCGGTGGACCTTCGACCTGAGGTCGGCGCGGCCGGACTTCGCGCAGGGGCTGACGACGCTGTTCATGGCCCGGCTGGGCGTGATGCAGCCGGATCGGCTGGCGGCGCTCTACGAGGCGTACCCGGCGGGCACCTCACGTGACACGTCGTGCCGCAGCTACTTCCTCGTGGTGTTGGATGCCTTTGGGAAGATGGTGTCCGCGCAGGCGCTGGCGGATCCGCTGCTCAAGGAGTGCAACCACCCGCACCCGTTCGGCGTGGCGTCGGACGCGGCGGGGGATTTGTACCTGGCCTTCGGGCAGACGCTGAACGACGGGGCGCCGCTGTTTCCGGGAGCGCCCACGCTGCTGATGGCGTTCTCGCAGGACGGCGTGCCGCGCTGGCGCAAGACGGAGGCCTTCAGCGCCGGAGAGCTGGCCATCGTGGACGGGCTGCTGCTCAACGAGCGCTCCACGCAGGCCCTGCGCACGCAGGACGGCCAGGCGGTGGGCTCGCGCGAGTTCCCCCGGGGGCTGGGCCGCGCGGTGGCCACCTCCGAGCGCCTCATCCCCTCGCCGTCCCGGGACGACGGCTCCGGAGGCTGGAGGCTGGAGGGCTACGGGCTGCCGGGGCTCGCGCCGTCGTGGACGTACGCGTTCCAGGGCTGGCCCGGGCCGGTGGCGCCGGAGGTGCGGCTCGCGAGCTGGGTGACGCAGCGGGGGCTGCCACCGGAGACGGTGGTGCTGGGCACGGGGCTCACGGGCACCGGGCCCACGCTGTTCGCGGTGAGCGCGCGCGACGGCAGCGAGGTGTTCCAGTGCCCGCTGACGGACGCGACGCAGCCCGCGCAGTTCCTGGAGCTGGGGCCGGACAGCGTGGTGATGATGGACGGGGCGGAGACGTGCGGGGACTGCGATCCCCCGTTCGCCTTCAGCCAGGCGCGCTTCCGGCGCTTCGCCATCCCCGGCCTCAAGCCCGCGGAGGAGCCCTGGCCGGGCACCTTCGGCGGACCGGGGCACGACCACCACGAGGATCCGGTGCGCGGCCGCTGAAGCACCGGACCCCGCGTGGCAGCGGCCTTCACGCCGGCATCACGGCGTGAGGGCCGTCCAGTCGCTGTTGGGCACGGACACCTGGAAGTTGTACGTGCCGTTGGTCCAGCACAGCCCGTAGGGCCCCAGCTGGCTGCTGTTGCCGGTGCCCAGCGCGGGCCACGCGCTCACGGTGTAGATCTGGATGCCGGACGCGCGAACGCGGGGGAACGCAGGGCAGCGCTGCGCCACGTCCATCAGGTAGTGCGACTCCCACATCGTCCAGCCCGTGGTGAAGCTGGAGGAGCCGCAGATGGGCGTGAGCTTCTCCTCCCAGACGCCGAGCGTGAAGTTGTACAGCAGCCCGTGCGCGCAGCCGCTGCCGTCCTTGTAGGCCTCCGTGAAGTAGCGCTCCTCTCCGTCCAGGACGCGCACGTACTTGCCCTTCCACGTCGCGTCCATGTGCTCGAACGTCTGCCAGCCGGTGGCGCCGTCGAGGCCGCAGTGGTCCCAGAAGCCGTGCGCGTGCGCCGTCGTCGCCATGCCCGAATAGCGCCAGTGCGCCGTCACCGTCTCCACGCACGAGTTGCCCGCCGGCATGTGCGTGGGCGCGTAGATGGTGGTCCCCACCGCGTTGTCCGGGATGACCAGGTCCGTCTGCGCGTCATTGCCCGCGAAGATGCCCTGGCCCTGGTTCACCCAGAAGCCCCGGTCCCCGGAGCCCGGGAAGATGTCCGGGATGGGGTCGCGCGGGCGGGGCTTGCTGGAGCGCTCGGGCAGCCGCGCCGCCGCGCCCTTCAGCACCTCGTTCACCTGTGGCTGGGTGTTGGGGTGCGCGCGGCCGTGCACCGCTTCGTCGAAGGGCTCTGGCACCGCGTCCAGCGCCTGCCCCTCCGGAACCGGCACGCCGTAGGGCAGGCGCGGCGTTTGAGCCCCGTCCTCCGCCAGCACCGGCGCCCCCACCAGCCCCACCACCACGGTCACGGCCTTCCACGAAGTTCCAAGCATGGGTGTTCCTCCTCTGGAGTTGAGAGGAATTAAACCAGCTTAAATAGAAAAAGCAGCAAGATACGTTGAGTGTCTGGGATTGTTCAGTGCTGGCGCGGCGCGGCTTGAACCCGGTCCAGGTCCAGGATGCGCCCCTCGCGCAGGGTGCCGTCCGCGTCCCGCGTGAGGGGCAGGCCCACCGCGGTGACGTCCCCGGGCCGCGTGCGCGCAAGCCACCCCAGCCAGGCGCAGACGGTGGCGTCCAACTGGTCGTGCGTGCGGGGGCTGCCGTCCACGAAGCGCAGGCCGGCGGCTTCGAGCAGGGCCTGCCGCCGGGCGCGTCCCTCGGGCGTGGCCTTTGCCCCCAACTTCTCCACAGCCAGCGCGCGCCAGGTGGCGCCGGGGAAGGCCTCGAAGAGGCGCGCGCGGGACAGCTCCGGCGTGTCCAGGTCCAGCAGGGGCGTCCGGGTGAGAGACTCGAGCGCGGAGAACAGCAGCACACTTGCGCGCACGAAGCCCGCGAAGGGCGCTCCAGGCAGGGGCAGCGCGTCCGGGGTGCGGCCCGGGGCGCGCAGGCGCCGCTCCGCCTCCCGCACCCGGGCGCCGGGGTTCGCCAACGCCTGGGGCCCGTCCACCACCACCACGTCGGCGGGCCCGACGGCGAAGGCCTCCACCAGCGCGTGCGGGTCCAACCGGTGGTGCGCCTGCGCGCGGGGCCAGACGCGCTGGGAGAAGCGCACGTGGCCTTGCGCATCCAGCACGGCTTCGTCCACGGGGCGGGGGGAACGGGCGAACGGATCGCTCAGGTCCCAGCCCACGAACCGGGGGGTGTCCGTCATCCCGTGCCTTCCTGCGGCGAAGTGGACCGCCCGGCGTTAGGTGGGGCCGCCTCCCATTCCACCGAAGGTGACACGCACATGCACTACCGTCCGCTGGGCCGCACCGGCCTGTTTGTCTCTGAACTGTGTTTTGGCGCCATGACGTTCGGTGGCGAGGGCTTCTGGAAGAACATCGGGCAGCAGGGGCAGGCGGAGGCGGACGCGCTGGTGGGCCGGTGCCTGGACGCGGGCATCAACTTCTTCGACACCGCGAACGTGTACTCGAACGGCCAGTCGGAGACGTTGCTGGGCAAGGCGCTCGCGGCGAAGCGCTCCCAGGTGGTGCTGGCCACCAAGGTGCGCGGCCGCATGGGCCCGGGCCTGAACGAGGTGGGCCTGTCGCGCTACCACATCTTCGAGGCGGTGCACGCGAGCCTCCAGCGCCTGGGCACCGACCACATCGACCTCTTGCAGATCCACGGCTACGACGCGGCCACGCCGCTGGACGAGACGCTGCGTGCGCTGGATGACCTCGTGCGCCAGGGCAAGGTGCGCTACCTGGGCGCGTCCAACCTGGCCGCGTGGCAGTTGATGAAGGCGCTGGGCCTGAGTGACAGCAAGCACCTGTCGCGCTTCGAATCGCTGCAGGCGTACTACTCCATCGCCGGCCGCGACCTGGAGCGGGAGCTGGTGCCGCTCATGAAGGACCAGCAGGTGGGCCTGATGGTGTGGAGCCCGCTGGCCGGCGGCTTCCTGTCCGGCAAGTACCGCCGCGATTCACAGGGCCCCGAGGGCTCGCGCCGCGCCGCCTTCGACTTCCCGCCCGTGGACCGCGAGCGCGCGTACAACGCCATCGACGTGATGGACGGCATCGCGAAGGAGCAGGGCGCCACCGTGGCCCGCGTGGCGCTTGCCTGGCTGCTGCACCAGCCGCACGTCACCACCGTCATCCTCGGCGCCAGGACGGCGGCGCAGTTGGAGGACAACCTCGCCGCCGCCGAGCTGCGCCTCACCCCGAAGCAATTGGAGCAACTGGACGCCGTCTCCAGGCTCCCCGCCGAGTACCCGGGCTGGATGCTGGAGCGTCAGGGCGCGGACCGTTTCCCTCCGACCCGTTGACCTGTTTGCACTTGGAGTCCTACCTGCGCGGACTTTTCCAAAATAGCTGGATGAATCCGACCTGCTGCGTTCGTTCGACGCACCGTGCAAACGGGGTGGGAAGGGTTCCACGGACCGTCTGGGATGGCAGGCATCCTGCGGTGCGGCAGCCCCGGCTTCCAGGTGCGGTGAAAGACACCGAGGGTGTTTGGGATTGGGACGGACTCCCGATATCTTGGGGAGTGTGAAGCGCTCGGTGAACCCGGGCGTGTTCCATGGTGCCCACGCGCCTGTCTGACAGCACCCCCGTGCGGTGGACGTTCGTGTGGAAGGAGTGCGGTCGCCCGGATGACCTTGGAGGTCCGGTGTGCGGCGGCTCCATGGCAGCATGGGGGGCCTGTCCGGGCCCCGGGGACATCCCGGGGCCCGGGTAACCTCTTCCCGGTTCAGTTCCCGGAGTCGACGCGCGAGCCGCCGCTGACCTCGATGTCGGAGCGCTGGGGGCGCGCCGTGAGGTGGATGACGCTGCCGCCGGAGGCCTCGCCGGAGACGGTGCCGGGCGCGTCCAACTCCACGACGGCGCCGCCGCTGGCGTCCACCTCCAGCTCCGTCACGCCCTGGAGCTTCCGGGCGTGGAGCTGCGAGCCGCCGCTGACCTCGGCCTCCACCTTCTGCGCGCGTCCGACGAGGGTGACCTCGGCGCCGCCGCTCGCGTCGGTGTCCACCTCCGTGGCGTCCACGCCGCGCACGTTGAGCTCCGCGCCGCCGCTGGCCTCGGCCTCGAACTCCTCCGCCGCGGTGGCCTCGGCGTCCACGTGGCTGCCGCCGCTGGCCGACACATGGGTCATCTTGGGCGAGGACACGAAGAGGCGGACCTTGCCGTTGAGTCCGCTCCACATTCCCTTGCGGTCGACCTCGGTGGTGAGGATGCCGTCCTCGACGACGAGGCGGACGCGGGAGACGGACTCGGCGGGCCCTTCGAGGCGGACGGACTTGGGGCCCACCTTGACCTGGGCCTTGATGCCGTGGCCCACGGCGACGCCGTGGAAGTCCTCCACCTGGCGCGTCTCGCCGGAGGTGTCGTTGGACTTGGAGGCGGCTTCCTCCGCGTGGGCGGTGCAGGCGACGGTGAGGCAGCAAGCGGCGATGACGGACAGCGGGGCGATCCTCATGGTCGGCTCCAGGCGTGGCGCGGGACGTACGGGCACGTCCCGGCGGAATGCCTCGGATACGCGGGGGTCGCCGGGGTGATTGCATGCCCGCGGGCGAAAGCCGCGAGCGCCGTCAGGGATTGGCCAGCAGCTCCAGGGGGACCCGGACGGACGTGGTGTCGTCGGGTTTGATCTCCACGATGAGCTTCAGGGGCCGGCCCGTTCCATCCAGGAGCTTCAGGGTGTGCCTGCCCACCGGGAGGGCGACCTTGGTGAGCGGTGTCTCGCCCAGCGAGCGGCCCGCCAGGGACACGCGCGCGGCGGGTTCGGTGATGAGCGTCAGGAAGCCCTGGGGAGCGGCCGGTTCCGCGGCGTCGGCCGGGGTGGGCTCGGCTTCCGGGGCGGGCGCGGTTGGGGCCGTCCGGGGCTTCTTGGAGGAAGGAGTGGTGG
>NZ_RAWB01000573.1 GCF_003612055.1 Corallococcus llansteffanensis | reverse complement strand
CTTGGGGGGCTGTTCGGCGGCGCCCTTGGACTCCTCCGCGCAGCCCGTCAGCGCCAGGCAGGCCGCCGCCACGAGGAAGAGACGGCTAGCGGGAGAATTCGACGTCGTCGACATAGATGTCTCCAGTGGAAGGGCTGGTGAAGCGCAGGCGCACGGTGTCGATGTTGGTCAGCGTCACCCCGTTGCCGTTCATGATGAAGGTATGCAGGGGGATGCGCACGGTGGTCAGCACCGTGTGCAGGACGACGTTGCCCGGCCGCACGTACGGCTTGGGGATGACGTCGAACAGCGAGGTGGAGGTGGCCTTGACGGTCGCTCCGGTGGCCAGCTCCACCCGGAAGTCCTGGGTGCCGCTGGCGGGGTTGGAGGCGGACGTCGTCTGGGCCACGCGGAAGGACAGCACCTCGTAGCCGGTGGTGTCGCGCTGGGCCACGGGGACGGTGAACGTCGCGGTGGCGGTGTTGCCCGTCCAGGTGGCGCGCAGGACGCTGGTGCTGTGCGGCGCGGGGTTGCTCGCGTTGGCCAGCGTGAGGGGCCCGGCCGAGGTGAAGCCGGCGGTGGAGCCGCTGTTGAGCCGCGTGTGCGAGTTCTCGTGGTGCGTCGCGTAGATCTTGAAGCCCGCGGTGGACGGGAACGTGAGCTGGCCGCGCATCATGTCCGCGTAGACCGTCTCGTTCTTCAGGTAGATGCGCGTGAAGGCGGAGAGGTAGGACTCACCGATGCGCTGCTGGTTGGGCGCGGTGATGTAGTCGTTGCGCGTGCTGGGAGAGTCGTCGCCGTCCGCCGCCCACACCGTGTTGAAGAGGTTGTGGCTGGCGCCATACACGTCGATGGAGCTCTTGGTCCCCAGCGCCCGGTCGTAGATCTTCGCGCCGGAGAGCGACGTCACGTCGCCGTCCGCCGCGGGCAGGATGACGAAGTAGGGCACGCCCGCGGGCAGCGTGTAGAGCTGGCCGTCCACCGGCGCGATGGAGGACACGGAGACGATGTTGAACGCGGTGTTCTGCATGTACGCGGACACCGACGCCTCACCGCCGCGCGAGTGGCCCGACACGGAGATCTTCGTCATGTCCAGCTTGCCGTTGAAGCGGCCGGCGAAGAAGTTCGGGTAGGTGGGGTACGTGGCGGCGTTGTTGAGGTGCGACCACAGCTCCAGGTGCTTGAGGATGAGCTGGCCGCGCTCGGGGATCCACTGCGGCACGGGCCCGGACAGGTCATACGCGTCGATGGAGATCGCGATGACGCCGTTGCTCGCCAGCGTGTCGAGCAGCCGCATGTAGCCCTGGTGGTTGGGCACGCGGTTGGTGCACGTGGCGTGGTTCTGCGTGGAGTTGTAGCAGATGCGGTGGTTGCCGTGCTGGATGACGAAGACCGGGAAGGTGCCCGCGGCGACGGCGGTGCCCGCGCCCGCGGCGACGGCCGGGTAGCGCACGACGGCGCGCAGGTCGACGTTGGCGGCGCCGCCCATGGTGGGGAAGTAGTTGTCGACGGAGTAGCTGTCCGTCCCGATGGGGTAGGTGCCCAGCGCGTACGGATCCTTCGCGACCTGGAAGCCAATCTGGTTGGAGCCGTCCAGGAAGTCGACGGTGTCGTTGTAGTTGCCGTCGGTGGAGTAGGAGCCGGGCGTGGTGGCCACGGTGGAGCCGAAGTCCACGACGACGTCGTACGAGCCCTTCACGAGCGGCGGCTGCCAGATGACGATGTCGGTGCCGTTCACGCACCCCGCCTTCACCTGCTGGATCTCAATGCCACCCGACACGTCCACGAGGTTGGTGTTCAGGGTCCAGCCCAGCACGCTGCGGTGGTTCACGACGTAGTAGGCCGCCCAGGTGCCACCGGGGTGGCCGGCGGGCACGTAGGTGGGATCCACCGCGCCCCACACCGGGTCGGAGGTGTCCGCGAACGAGTCGGCGAACTCGAAGTAGGGGAAGCTGTTCAGGGGCCGGCCCGCGATGTCCATCGTGGGGCCGCCCACCGGGTAGAGCAGGTAGAGCACGACGCCCGTGTCGATGCCGTAGGACACGACGTCGCTGGCGCTCAGGACGCCCGGGAGCGGCTCGAACAGGGGGCGGCGCGCGATGATGTCGTAGACGCCACGGCGCTGGAAGTTGGCGTTCCACGCCGGAACCGTGAAGCGACCGGAGGCGTCGGTGACGACCTTCTTGGGGGCGGAGGCGAAGCCGTCACCCGACACGTCCGCGAAGGCGTCGCCCTCGCGCCAGGCGCGCTGGTTGGGGACGATGGAGACCTCCACGGTCTCGTTGCCCCGGAAGCCGGAGCCCGTCACGTACAGGTCGCCCCGGCCCGTCTCATGGGCGTTGAGCAGACAGCCGTCCGCAGTGGACGGGTAGACGCGCGGGGTGGCGGATACCTTGATGGGGAGGTTGAACGCGGCGACCGGCTCGCCCACGGGAAGCTCCATGGGCGGAATCTTCCCGGTCTTGTCCGCCGCCACGGCCTGCGCGGTGACGAGCAGCGTGCGGCCGTCGAGCGCGGCCTCGGCCCGCTCGAAGCTGGGGAAGCGGTAGGGCGACTGGGGCGGGGCCGCGCGCTCCGGGCAGCCCACGACGCCGGACTGGAACCAGAGGATGTGCGGCGCGAGCGCGCCCTTGGCGTCCGTCGTCGCGCGCGCGAAGCCGACGGCTTCCTTCAGCGTGGGGATGCGCTCCGCGTCCACCGCGAAGCGCAGCTCGTAGACGGTGTTGGGCTCCAGCCCCTGCGCGCCCACGGTGAGCGAGTCACCCACGGGCAGGATGTCGATGGCCTGCCCGCGGTCGTCCACGGGGGTGAAGACGGCCGTCCGGGTGGCGGACTGGATGAGGTTGGGGGGACTGCCTTGTGGATTCGTGCTGCCCAGGGCCGCGGTCGAGAACGCGGTGAGCAGCACGAAGGGCCATGCGAGACGCTTCACGGAACCTCCGATGCGGGGAAGGAACCGGAGGCGACGCCCCCGGTCCCGTTCATGGAGTGGCAACGCCTCCGCTGCACTCGCGGTGCCATGCGAGGACGAAGGGGCCGCTCAGAGGAGGGACGGGGTCAGGGAACTCGCGGCCAGGGGCGATTGTAACCTGCAAGGCCACAATTCATAGCCTTCCAGGTTACAACCGAATTCACGGTAAAACTGGAATCTTCCTGCGAGCCGGACTCAGGGCTGCGTGCGGGCCTGTTCGGAGCCGGGCGCGGCGTCCGCGGTGATGCGGAGGGCCTCGGGCGTCAGGCCCCGCGCGCACGAGCGGAGGACGGCCTGGGACGCGTCCACGGGCTCCAGCACGAGCGAGGACGTCTTGGTGGCGAGCGCCCGGGGCCACTGGCCCTTCTCCGCCCGGGCCGTGTCGACCTCGGCCAGGGCGATGAGGGCCTCGGAGCGCAGCGCGCGCAGGTCGAGCAGGTCCACGTCCTCGGAGGTCCCGCGCATCCACGGGGCGTCGTCGTGGCGGAGGCCCTCCATGCGCCGCTGCTCCTCCAGGGCCTCCAGCGCGCGGCGGCGCGTGTCGGGCGGTTGATCCACCACGGCGCGCAGGCGGTCCGCGTCCGTCACCCACTGCCGCCACTGGCGCCGCCGGGACAGGGCGTCCGGAAGCGCGGGCGCGTCCAGCCACGCGGGAGGCAGCGCGGCGCGGGCGTCGTCGGACAGCAGGTCGCGGAAGGTGGTGAGCTGCGCGGCGACGGACTCCTCGTGCAGCGTGAGGGACACGGGCGGGAAGCCCTCGTGCAGCCGGGTGAGCTGCGCGGTCGCCTTGCGCTTGCGGGGCACGGAGGCCGCGTCGAGCGCGTCCGCGCAGGCCCGCCACGTGCGCGCGTAGCCGTGCGCGGACAGCCGCTGCCCCACGAGCCCCCCGCCCAGCGCCAGCTCCCGGCTGAGCGCGAGCGCGTCCACGCAGGTGTCCACCGCGGCGTCCGCTTCCCCGCGGGCCACGAGCAGCCGCGTCTCCAGCGCCGCCTGCTCCACCACCTCACGCAGGGCCCGGGCCACCGCGTCGCGGCCCGCCACGTCCGGCCCGGACAGCGGCCGCAGCTCCTCCGGCAGCCCGCCCGACTCCGCGTGGGTGGCGGCGAGCACCTGCCGCATCAGGGGGCGGCCCTGCTCCAGCGCCTCGCGGCACGCGGCGGGCAGGTCCGTCACGAGCGAGCGGCCCTCCGTCACGGCCTCGCAGCGCGCGGCGTCTGCCTCGGAGAGGGGAGGCAGGCCGCCCGTCTGCCGCAGCAGGGCGGGCAGCAGCGACGACACGGCGGTGCCGAAGGTGCCGGGCCGCGAGGGCGTGACGTGCGCCGGACGCGGGTGCTCCGCGTGCGTCAGCATGTGCACCTCGTGCACGAGCCGCGCTTCGAGCGCGTCCGTGCGCAGGTGCTGGTACGCGAGCGCCCCGAGGCACGCGAGGGCGATGAGGAACACGCCTCCCATGAGGGTGGGGACGGGGCGCTTCAGGGCCATCAGGAGGAGACTCCGGGAGGGGGGCTCGAATGTCGCACGAAACCCCTGGCCGGACACCTCCCGGCGACGAGGCCCCACCGCCCGTCCAGCGGGGGAGCCCGGCCTTCAGGTCATGGCGCCTGTCAGGTCCACTACCGGGCAGGCGTGGCAGGCCCCGCGCGCCTCATCCCTCAGGAGGGGACGGCGGGCGAGGTCTCCGACGCGGCCCGCGCGGCGCCCAGGTGGCGCAGCAGGTGGTCCGCCAGGTCCCGCGCCTGCGTGCGGATCTCCGGCACGGCGGTGGTCTCCCAGAGGTCGCCCCGGCGTGGCGGGCCCAGGGTGAAGAGATGCGGGGAGGGCTTGCCGCGCGCGTCCAGCACCGCGCCGTCCCCGGCCGTGGACAGCCCCATGCCGAGCGCGTCCGCGCGGGCCTGTCCCGCCTCCAGCAGGCCGCGCAAGAGCGGCTGGCTGCGGGAGGAGAGGCTCGACTCCGGGCCGGTGCAGTTGACGACGTGGCCCACGCGCAGCACCTGGGCCTCGTATCGACCCCGGGGGCGCAGGCGGACCGCCACCCCGTCTGGCTCCCGCTCGAAGCCGAGCACGCGGGCGGCGTGGAGCACCAGCCGGCCTTCACGCCGCCAGGCCTCTAGCGTCTCGCCGATGTCCGGCGCCATGCGGTGGCGGTGCACCTCCCAGTGCGTGCGCAGGTGGCGCAGGAAGCGCTGGCGCTCCGCGTCCGTGAAGCGCTGCCACAGGAGCGTTGTCACCGGCCGCAGCGCATCCACCGCCGCGCGCCAGTCCGCGCCCGCGGCCACCTGCGCGTCGACCTCCTGGCGCATCGCGCGCAGCACGTCGCGGATGCGCAGCGTGCTGAAGGGCACCGCGCCCTCGTCCGGCGGGGATGCGGCGTTCGTCGCCGTCTCCGCGTCGCGGCAGCGGTCCATCTCCCGGCGCACCGAGCGCAGCAGCTCCCGGATGCGCAGCGGCTCCGCGGCGGCGGGCGCCTTCGCGCCGGACGCGCGGTGCACGTGCGGCAGCAGGCCGTGCCGGGACAGCGCGTGTACCTGTCCCCGGTGGCCGCGCTCGCCCAGCGACAGCACCGTGTCCACCATGGTGAGCCCCGTGCCGATGAGCAGCACCGCCTCCTCGGGTCCGATGCCCTCGAGCGCTCCGGGCGCCCACGGCGAGCGGTGGTAGCGGGGGCTTGCGTACAGGCCCCCGTCGGGGACGCGCAGGTCCGCGGGCAGCGCGTTGCCCAGCGCCAGCACCACGCCGCGCGCCTCCAGGCTCGCGCCGCTCGCGAGCGACAGCTTCACGCCGTCGGCCGTGTCCACCGCCGCTGTCACCTCGTCGCGCAGTGTCTGGAGTTGGACGCCCGGGGCCGCCCGCTCCGCGGCCTCCTTCAGCACCGTCTCCAGGTACTGGCCATAGAGGCGGCGCTCGGCGAACGAGGACGGGAGCGTGTCCGGCACCGTGGCGCGCAGCCAGCGCAGGAAGTGCTCCGGGTCCTCCACCCAGGCGCTCATGCGTCCGGCCGGCACGTTGAGCAGGTGGCGTGCGCTGGTGGTGGAGTAGGCGACGCCCCGCCCCACGCGCTCTGCCCTCTCCACCAGGGTGACGCGCAGGGGCGCACGGGCGCCGCGCAAGAGACAGGCCGCCAGCAGCGTCCCGCTGGCACCCGCACCGATGATGATCACGTCCTGCCGGGAGTACACCGCACGATTGTAGGGCCGGGCCTCGCGGATGCCATCCCTTCCGGGTACGAGCGTCCGGCGCTCCTGCTCGTCAGCCGACGCCCGTGTCGCTCCGGCGACGTCCCGTGCCCACCGTGGGACGTGGGGGCGCTGGGGACCTCACCGCGTCCCGGAGACCCCGGGCACGGC
>NZ_RAWB01000572.1 GCF_003612055.1 Corallococcus llansteffanensis | reverse complement strand
CCTTCGTCCACCCCACCGCCACCCTCTTCTCCTCCGCGGAGATCTCAGGCGACGTCGTCATCGGCGCGGGCGCCATCATTGGCGCGGGCGTGAAGATCACCGGCGACCTGAACGGCCCGGTCCGCATTGGCGCGCGGGTGCAGATACTGGAGAACACGGTGCTGCACCTGCTGCCGGACACCATGCTGGTGCTGGAGGAGGGCGTGGTGGTGGGACCCGGCTGCGTGCTGCACGCGTGCCACCTGGGCGCGGGCACGGTGGTGGAGCCCGGCGCCATCCTCTGCGAGGGCAGCCACCTGGGCAAAGGCTGTCACGTGGCCGCCGGCACGCTGGTGAAGGCGCACACGGTGTTCCCGGACTACGCGCTGGTGGAGGGCTTCCCCGCCGTGCAGGTGGGCACGCGCACGTCGCCGCCGGAGCCGCCGCGCTGGGTGCTGCGCCCGGAGGACCTGCCGGGCCTGCGCCGCATGGGCTGACGCGGGCTACACCCAGAACACCACGTCGCGCTCCGCGTCCTCGGGACCGGGGCCCTGGGCGCCTTCGCGCAGCCAGCACCGGTAGGCCTCCACGTCCGCGTGGTGCAGGTCCGCCTCCGTGCCCGAGTACACGCCGCCACCGGGCCCGTCCGTGAGCCCCTGGCGCTGCGTCTCCATGATGACGACGTCCTGCTGGATGACCTGGCTCGTGTACCAGCGCACGAAGGGCGTCAGCGCGCGGCCCACCCACGCGCCCGGCAGGTCCACCGGCAGCCGGTAGCTGATCGCCGTGTACACGAGCGTGTCCGTGGGCCCGATGGGCGTGCACTGCGAGTTGATGGCGAAGCCGCTGTCACCCCACTGGTAGTCCACGCGGGTGATGTTGGGCACGATGAACTCATCCGTGTGCACCAGCGGCAGGCCGCGCGGGTTGAACAGGCGGCCCAGGCCCGTGAGCGCGTCCTCCTCCTGGAGGTACGTCATCCGCACGCGGCCCGCGTGACGCTTCACCGTGGAGGGGACGCGCTTGCGCGTGGGGTTGCGGAACCAGCCCCGGTGCACGAAGGACGTGTGCGGCACGTCCATGAAGTTCTCCACCAGGTTCGTCACGCCGTTCGCGAAGCGCGTCACCATGAAGTAGACGGTCCAGCCGCGCTCGCCCCAGTAGGGCACACGGAAGGGCTCGGCTCGCGCCTGCGTCACGTCCTCGCCCAGGTAGACGTAGACGAGCCCGTCCTGCTCGCGCGTGGGGAAGCGCGCGAGCCGCCCCAAGTCGCAGGGCGCGGGCTTCAGGCCCTCGTGCGCGCAGGCGTTCGCGTCCAGCTTCTCGCCGCGCTGCGGAGGCCCGAGCGCGGGGATCTCCACCACCGCGCCGGACGCGTCGTAGACCCAGCCGTGGTACGGGCAGCCCAGCCGTCCGTCGAACACGTCCCCCTTCGACAGCCGCGCGTTGCGGTGGAGGCAGCGGTCGCGCAGCGCGGTGGGTACTCCGTCCGGTCCCCGGAAGAGCACGAGCCCCATGCCGAACACGGTGCGCGCCACGGGCCGGTTCGCGGGCAGTTCCGTGGACAGACACGCCACGTACCAGAAGTCCTTCAGCGCTCCGCAGCGAGCGAGGTCGGCTTCCGCCTCCAGGTCCACCGCGGGACGGGCGTGAGGGGGATGACGCACGTTCATGGCGTTGCTCCGGCGAACCAGTCGGACCAGCCCGGTTGACGGTGCAGGTCCGCAGGCTTGATGTCGCCCGCGCGCTGTCCCAGGTGGATGCAGCGTGCCTCGTAGCGCCGGGCCCCGTGCTGCACGCGCAGGGCTCGCACCGGACCCAGTTGTCCCAGCTCGCGCGCGTAGCGGTAGTGGTGGCCCTCGCACAGCGCGCGCTCCACGGCCGCCGCCGTGGGCTCCAGCGGTGCGTCCGTCTCCAGGAAGAGGCGGTAGGCCGGTGGCGTCCCCCACTCCGGCGCGAGCATGGCGAAGCCAGGACGTGGGGTGCCCAGCGCGGCGTCCAGCACCCTGCCTACCCGCGCGGCGGAGAGCTTCTCGCCTACGAGGTCCGTCACCGCGTCCGCGCGGCCCATGAAGCGCAGGCAGGGGGTCGCGTGCACGAAGCCCTCCACGCGGACGAGATCGCCCAGCCGGTAGCGCAGCAATCCGCCGGACGTGGAGAGCAGTACCGCGTAGGTGCGGCCCGCCGTCAGCTCGTGCGCCAGGAGGGGGCGCGCGTCCGGACGCTCCGGATCCGCGAACTCGAGGAAGTGGCTGCGCACCGCGAGCACCGGCGCGGGTGCCTCGAAGAGGGGCAGCGTGATGACGCCCTCCGTGGCGAGCAGGCCCTTGCCCTGCACCTCCACGCCTTCGAAGCGCCGGCACGCGGCGGCCACCGCGTGCGCTGCCTGGGCGTCCGTCCACATGCTCAACAGCGCGAGCTTCGGCCACAGCGTGCGTGCGGAGGACACGCCTTCTCGCAGGGCGGCGCGGAGTGCGTGGGCTCTCTCCAGGTCGCGCGCCCCCTGGAGTCCCTGCACGAGCGCAGTCCAGCCCGCCGTGGTGTCTCCGGAGAGGGGCACGCCGTCCGCGTCGTGTTCGGGAGGCATCAGCGTGCCGCGCTCCAGGTCTTGCGCCAGGCGCTCACCGTGCCGCTCCAGGGCGTCCATCAGCAGTGTGAGGAAGCTGGGATTCCACACGCTCACCAGGGACAGGTTCGCGCAACGGATCAGGAACCACAGCGTCACGTAGCGGCACGGCTCCACGTGCGGCGCCTGTCCCACGGCTCCGGGCACCGCGAAGACGCGCGTGAGCAGTGGCTGCAAGGGACGCGGGAACCAGGCGCTGTCCTCCGCCGAGCCCACAGGGATGCCTCCCGAGGTCCGCTGCTGCTTGCGACCCAATGGGGAGATGGACCAGTAGCTGGGTCCCTCGCGCACCGCGGGGCGACGCAGGAGCACTTCGTGCAGCATGGGGGCCAGTGCGCGCTGGAACTCTCCCAGCAGTCCCCGTGTCACGGGCACGGGCTTGGACGCGCCCGAGGAGCCGCCGGACAGCTCGAAGCGCAGCACGGGTTCGCGCGTGAGCACGCGGGCCTCTCCCCGGGCGATGCGCTCCACGTCTCCTGCCATCGCATCCGGCGTGGATACCGGCACCGCGTCCTGGAACTCCCGCGCGGTGTGGATGCGACCGAAGTGCGCCACCCGTCCTGCCTGCACCGTCCCTTCCGCTGCTCGCAACACGCGCGTCAGACATTCCGCCTGCGCGGCTTCGGGTGCTCGCAGCGCGTGACGGAAGCGCAGCGCGGACGGCGTCAGCGCCGCCAGCGTCGCGGACAGCATCCCGCGCGAAGTCAGCATCTGACGTCTCCGTGGGAACTTCGCTGCGCCACGACAACACTCCAGCGCGTGTCCCGCACTTCGCGTCCCAACGCGGAGCCGTTACGCGTCGCGGTCACCCTCCAGCGCGTGTCCCGCACTTCGCGTCCCAACGCAGAGCCGCTACGCGTCGCGGTCACCCTCCAGCGCGCACTCCGCACTTCACGTCCCCACGCGGATCCGTGACGCATCACAGTCGCATTCCAGCAAGCACGACTCGCCTCATGTCCCCACACGGATTCGCGAGGCGTCACGCTCGCCATCCGGCACGCACTCCGCACTTCACGTCCCCACGCGGATCCGCGAGGCATCACGCTCGCCATCTGGCACGCACTCCGCACTTCACGTCCCCACGCGGATCCGCGAGGCATCACACTCGCCATCCGGCACGCACTCCGCACTTCACGTCCCCACGCGGATCCGCGAGGCATCGCGCTCGCGGCGAGCCCCACGCCGCAGCTGTCCCCACACGCTGCGCCCCAGCGCTCGCAGCAGGTCCCAGCCACGGATCTCCACCAGACACACCAGCTCCTCGCCGTCGCCGTGGCCCGGGTTGCGCTCGGCGAAGTAGGCGATGTGAGGGTGCGCCGCCGCGTCCCGGTCGATGGGCGAGACACCATCGCGCACGCGGTAGTGCGCCCCGTCGAAGCGCAGTGTGCCGCGCCCCGCGTCGTACTGCGCGCCGAACCACCGCGCCGCCAATCCGTGCAGGAACTCCGAGCGCCCCCGCGGCGGCGTCCAGTCCCGTCGCGGGTGCGTGCGCGGGAAGTAGTTCACCGCCAGCAGGTACGTCTTGTAGCCGCCCGACAACAGCAGCCAGTACAGCGGCCGCCACGGCCTGCGCAGCTTGCGCGCGAGCAGCAGCCGGCCGAACACCACCTGCAACGTCTTGTGTCCCCACCAGTCCGGGTGGATGACCGTGTCCCCCGAATACAGCACCTCCACCCCGCCCTCCTCCGCGAGCCGCACCGTGCTGAACCCCACCAGTTCCCCCGTGCGCCGCGCGTGCAGCAGGAACACGTACTGCTTCGCGTCCAGGTCCTCCTGGAAGCGCTCCGCGCTCACCCCCACGTAGCAGCACTGCATCAACGCCAGCATCCGCGCCCGCGTGTCGGCGTCCAGTTGCTCGCGCCGCACGGTGGTGCCCTTCATCGCGGAGAGCATCGCTTCAGCGTCCTCCCCGCCGCGCCGTGGGACCGGCGGGCTGACGCACTTCCTGATAGCGGTCCGCCTCCAGCGTCACCTCCTGCGGCTCCGCGCCATACCAGTGAAGGGTCGCCTTCACCGGCCCCGCGTGACGGCCCAGGCCGAAGTGCAGCCGCGGATCCGCCGACGCGGAGAAGCCCCCCATCAGCCCCACCTCGCGCACCTGCTCCACGCGCTTCCCGCCCTCCTCGTAGGAGAGGACGACGCGCGTGCCCACCGCGCTCCGGTGCGTGCGCTGGCCATCACCCACGAGCGACAGGCCCACGAAGTGCGCGTCCGGCTTCGCGTCCGTGGCGGCCGCGCGCAGCGTGTTGCGGTACAGCGACACCGGCGCGTGCTGGTTCGTGACGAGCACGTCCAGGTCCCCGTCGTCATCCAGGTCCGCCATCAGCACGCCGCGCGAGTTGTCCGGCGCGTCGATGCCCACCTCCCGCGCCACGTCCACGAAGTGCCCCGGCCGCGCGTCACCCAGGTTGAGGTACACGCGGCGCGCCTCGTTCGGATAGAGCACGCGGCCCCGGATGTCGCCCCACTTGTCCGCGTACGTGTGCACCTCCGGGCCCGACTGCATCAGCTTGTGGTTCACGTACCAGTAGTCGTTGCGCTGCCCCTCCGGGATGCGCCACCGCGGAGCATCCAGGCGCGCGTCCACCATGCCGTTCGCCTGCACCAGGTCCGGCCACCCGTCGTCGTCCAGGTCCCCCGCCGCCGCGCCCCAGCCGAAGCGGCGCTCGTTGAGCGCGCCCCGGAACGTGGCCTCGTCCTTGAAGCGGGGGACGAAGGGGTCCTCGCCCGGCTCCACCATCCACAAGAGGCTGCCCTCCGCCTGGAGCGCGTGGTGCACGTTGGACACGTACACGTCCAGCCACCCGTTGCGGTCGAAGTCGCCCACGCTCGCGTTCATGCCCTTGTACGTGTCGCGGCCCACCTCTCCGAAGCGCTTCCCCACGACGTGGCGGAAGTGACGCCCGGCCTCGTTCAGATAGACGTCGTCCGGCCCGAAGTCGTTGGCCACATAGAGGTCCGTCCACCCGTCGTGGTTCAGGTCCACCGTGCTCACCGCGAGCGACCAGTGCGTCTCGGGCAGCCCCAGCGCCGCGACGTCCTGCCTCTCGAACGTGCCGTCCCCGCGCCCCCGGTAGAGCGCGTTGTGCCCGCCGTTGTTCGCGTCGTGCCAGCCGTCGTGCATGAAGCGCAGCATCCGCCGGTCGCCCTCGTATTCCGGCGCGGGGAGCTGGAAGAGGTTGAGCGGCGTGGGCGTCGGGTAGTCCGGCAGGTGCGTCGTCATCGCGTTGAGCACCAGCAGGTCCAGGTGCCCGTCCCGGTCGTAGTCCAGGAACGTGAGCCCCAGGCTCACCGCGTGGTCCGTCACGCCCGCCGCCTCCGTCACGTCCTCGAAGCCCGCCGTCCCCGTCTCGCGCAGCGTGTTGCGCAGCAGCCGCACCGGCCCGAAGGCCACCGCCACCGCGAGGTCCACGTCCCCATCCCCATCCCAGTCCACGAAGGTGCCGCCACCCGCCAGCCCCTCCTGCTTGTAGCGGGTAGCGAAGCGCTCCAGCGCGGGCACGGCGACGCGTTCGAAGCGCAGGTCGCCCAGGTTGCGGTAGAGGCCCGCGTGGTGCTCCGGCGTGCCCAGCGGGTGCGTGAGGAACAGGTCCAACCGCCCGTCCCCGTCGAAGTCCCCGGTGGCCACCGCGTCCCCCACGGCCACCAGCCACTTGGCCACGTGGGCCACGCGCGGATCCAGTTCCTCCAGCGTGTGCCCCATCGTGGAGGAC
>NZ_RAWB01000571.1 GCF_003612055.1 Corallococcus llansteffanensis | reverse complement strand
CCCCCGACCCCTGTCGCTCCTCCGCCCTCTCCCGTGGCCACCGGCACCTCCTGGCGCGGGACGACCTCCAGCTTCCCGGCCTCCGCGAGCAGTGCCTGCGCCATCGCCACCGAGCCCTTGTCGCTCAGGTTGGGATTGGCGAACTCATACGAGAGCGTCTTGGTTCGCGCCGGCTTCTCGGTCGTCTGCAACTGGTAGGTCAGCCGGTACTTCTTCCCCGCGCGCGTCACCTTCGCGGTGACCGTCAGGTCCGCCGCCCCTTCCGCCTCCGGATCCACCACCACCTCGGTGGAGCCCGCCTGCCGCAGCGCCTCGTCCAGGCCATACCGGGTCCGCGCCTCCACCGTGGGGGCGCTCAGCCCTTCTGCGTCCACCTCGCTGCTCACCTGCGTGAGCTTCAGGTGCAGTGGATCAGCGAGGGACGACAGGGGCAGAAGGGTCGCGGCCAGAAGCATGCTGGCACGCACCCGGAGAGCACTGGGGCGCATGAGGAGGTCCTCGAAGAAATCGTGTGGGAAATAGAGCGAGCAACCAGACGACCCGACGCTGTCGTTATTCACCGGCAGCGGACCGTCCGCGGCGCCCCGTGTCGGCGTGAGCCACGGGCCGCGTGATACCTTTCACGTCTCCGCGCACGCTCACGAGTCCTGTCGCCCATGCCCAGCCCCTGGTTCGACGTCCCCTATGTGTTCTGCCGCCTGCGCCTGACCGTCTCGCATGCCTTCCGGAAGAAGGAGGCCGGAGGAGGTGCGGATGCCCTCGTCACGTCGCACAGCACCGACTACGTCGTCGCGGGCACGTTCCGACTCCAACGCATGAGGGACAGCCTGCGTCCCTACTTCTCCAATCCGAAGGTGAGCCTCCGGGTCGCGGGTTGGTCGCTGTCGGGGATGTCGTCGGGGAGTGGGGAGAGCGCCTTTGAGACGGGCACGCGGAAGGACTTCGCCGGGAGCACGACACCGGGCCCCGTCATCCTGGAAATCTATCCAGACGACAAACACCAGGCCAACTTCCAGACCCAGGACGACAACGCATTTGAAATCAAGCTGGCGACCCACTCATGGGAGCGCAGCGGCGCGGGGTTCAACCAGGAGGCGCGTGACACGGAGGAGGGCCACATCAGCTTCCTCATCCAGCAGCCCTTCCCGGCGAAGCCGGGCGAGGTGCGCCTCCAGGACAAGCCGCCCTTCGTCCTGCTGAACACCCCCTTCTGCCTTGCCGTCACCGCCTGTGAGCCCCCCCGCATCTCCGGCTCCTTCCGGCTCACGCCCGGGCTTCCCGCCTTCCGCATCGTGGACGACACGGTGGATCAGAACCCCATCCCCCACTGCCGCGTGCGCGTGCAATGCCCGGATGGCGTGGCGCGCGAGTTCGTCGCCGACGATGCGGGAGAAATCTTCATCCCCCGCTCCGGCAAGGACGTCTACACGCTGCTGGAGGTCCTGGAGGACGCCGCGCCCCTCTGCCTGTCGCGGCCCGCGGGTTGGACCATTGAAGCCATGCCGGACCAGCCCTGAACCTCCTCCTCGCGAGACACCCTCCGACCCATGCCGAATCTCGACGCGCTGTTGAAGGACACGATGCTGCTGACCGCGGCACCCGGAGCGCCGTGGAAGGACTTTGGCGGCGACAAGGTCCACGCCGAAGCCTCCGCCACCCCGAGCGCCGGAGCGCGCTGGGCCTGGACCCATGACCCCGGCAACGCCGGACAGGTGAAGCACCTCACCTATCACCAGCTCGACACGCCCTGGTATTCCGAGCAGGTCGTCACCGTCCTGGACGAGCTCGTCTGGCATCCCATCGAGCTGGTCCATCGCGGCACGGCGCTGACGCTGGAGCTCTCCAAGGAGTTCCTCCTGCGCAAGTACGAGGCCTCCAGCGGCTCCATCGCCGCGAAGAAGTCCCGGCACTGGATCCCCGCGGACATCGACCGGGGCATGCTGCTCGTGTTCGGGTTCCAGGTGAACCTGCGCGGCCCCGGCGGAGCCGTCACGCTGGAGCCCATCCCGCGCGAGGTCCTGGACCGGGCGGACTTCATGCCGGCGCCGGGTGCACCCGCCGCGCCCAAGCCGCCCGTCATGAAGGTGAAGCCCACGGAGACGGGGACGCTGCAACTCGCGCCGCTGCGCGTGCTTGTGTGCGCGGAGTTCGTCTGCTGCAAGGAGCGCAACGACTACGTCCCGCATTCGTTGGCGCGCACCGCCCGGTTCCGGCCGCACCTGATGCTCATGAGCAACCGGCCCCTGGAGCGGATGGCCGCGAAGGTCAGCATCCGCCGTCCGCCCATGTCCACCATGGCGCATCACGGGGGCGGAGTGCCCCCGGCGCCGCATGACCCCCATGCGCCGCATGACCCCCACGCGCCGCATGACCCCCACGCGCCTCACGCGATGGGCGGCCCCCGGTCTGGCGATCCGGATGATCAGGACGAGATGCTGCACGAGATGTCCACGGGCATGTGGACGGACTCGAACTCGTCCGCGCTGGCCTGGGACAAGATCGCCAACACGGTGCACCCCCCGTTCTGGTCCTCCGTCTTCTCGCGCGTGAAGACGAACCTCCCCACGGGCACGGCCTTCCTGATGGCCTCGCCCGACATCCCGGGGGGGCCCGGGTTCCTGGCGCACACCTGGAACCCCTCGATGAGGAAGTACGTGGCGCATCAACAGGACCTCAAGCCGCGCCAGGGCTACTTCGACAACATCCACGTGGCCCCGGCCATGCGCGCACCGAAGAGCATCCGCAGGGCCGTCGCGGGCAAGAAGGGGCTGAAGCTGGATGACATCATCATGGCGCCCTTCTGCATCCATGACTGTCTTCACATGCACTGGCGCTGGTGCCCGGCGGACGAGCCCTGGCTGTGGGGGTGGGACGAGACGGGGCCCTATGCCGTCTCGGGGGCGCCGCACATCCCCGTCCATCAACACCTGCGCGTCGAACTGGAGTCACCCCACGCGTTCGCCTACTGCGTCCGCGCCGACAAGGGGCTGGAGGCCGGGCGCTGGCAGTACATCCTGCACGAGGGGCTGGCCTACGGGACCAACACGAGCGAGGAGTGGAAGGGCAAGGCGATGCTGGCGGCCATGGAGTTCCTCTCGTCGTGGCCCTCGGCGGCCATGAGCTCGTGGGCGATGTTCTACTGGACGCTGCGCTACTGGCGCTTCGGAGATCAGGCCATGGATCGGCTCCTGGAGGACGGGGCGCCCGTGCCCCCGACGTAGGGCGCCCGCCCGCGGCGCGCGTCCGCGGTGTCCGTTCCTGGGACGCGCCTTTCGCGCAAGCGGTCAGCGCGCCCGGGCCCCGGCGCCCGGGCCCCCTGTTTCCGGGCACTTGCCCTGACACCACGCCCTGGCACGCGGTTCGCTATGTCCCTGGCCGTGGACATCCCGAAGGCACGCGCTCCTCGCCGCAAACCCTATCTCCTGGCCGCCCTGGGCCTGGTCGTGCTCGTGGCCATCACGGTGGGCCTGTCCCGGCTGCGCCCCGCCGCGCCCACGGTGGACCGGGCCTCGGTGTGGCTGGACACGGTGAAGCGCGGCCCGCTGGTGCGCCAGGTGAAGGGCTCCGGCACGCTCGTCCCCGAGTCCATCCGCTGGCTCACCGCCGACACCGCCGGCCGCGTGGAGCGCATCCACGTGCGGCCCGGCGCCACCGTCATCGCGGGCACGCTGCTCATGGAGCTGTCCAACCCGGACGTGCAGCTCCAGGCGCTGGAGGCCGAACGCCAGCTCGCGAGCGCCGAGGGTGAGTTCCTGGAGCTGCGCGAGGTGCTCCAGACGCAGCGGCTGTCCCAGCAGGCCGCCGTCGCCGCCCTCACCGCCGAGGTCGCCGACACCGCCCGCCGCGCCCAGGCCAACACCGCGCTGTTCGAGAAGTCCTTCGTCGGCGACCTGGAAACCAAGCAGGTCAACGAGAAGGCGGAGGAGTCCCGCCAGCGTCTGGAGTTGGAGCGTCAGCGCCTGGACGTCATGTCCCAGAGCCTGCGTCAGCGCCTGGCCTCCCAGCAGGAGCAGGTTGAGCGCCTCAAGGCCGTGGCGCGCTTCCGCCGCCAGCAGGTGGAGTCCATGAAGGTGCTCGCGGGCGAGAACGGCGTGCTCCAGGAGCTGCCCCTGGAGCTGGGCCAGTGGGTGACGCCCGGCGTGCTGCTGGCCAAGGTCGTGAAGCCGGAGAAGCTGAAGGCGGAGCTGCGGATCGCGGAGACCCAGGCGCGCGACATCCTGCCGGGCCTGAAGGCCCTGGTGGACACGCGCAACGGCGTCGTCGAAGGCACCGTGGCCCGCGTGGCCCCCGCGGCCAGCCAGGGCACCGTGCAGGTGGAGATTGCCCTGCCGGACGTGCTGCCGAAGGGCGCCCGGCCGGACCTCACCGTGGAGGGCACGGTGGAGATTGAACGGCTGGACAACGTGCTGTCGGTGGGCCGCCCCGCGGGGGCGCAGCCGGACAGCACGCTGGCCCTCTTCCGGCTGCTGCCCGAAGGCGACGAGGCGGTGCGCATCCCGGTGAAGCTGGGGCGCGGCTCGGTGAACGCCGTGGAGGTGGTGCAGGGGCTGGCCGAGGGTGACCAGGTGGTGCTGTCGGACATGACCGCGTGGGATGCGGTCGAACGCGTGAGGCTGCGATGATGACGACGACGACGAACGACAGCGAGGCCCGGGTGCCGGGCGCGGTGCCGGGCAAGGCGCTGCTCCAACTCGATGGGCTCACCAAGGTGTTCGAGACGGAGGAGGTGGAGACGCACGCGCTGTCCAACATCCACCTCACCATCCGGCAGAACGAGTGGGTGGCCATCGTGGGCCCCTCGGGCTCCGGCAAGTCCACGCTGCTCGCCGTGCTGGGGCTGCTCGACACCGCCACGCGCGGCAGCTACCTGCTGGATGGCCGCAGCGTGCTGGAGCTGTCGCCCGCGGACCGGGCCAAGGTGCGCAACCAGCACATCGGCTTCATCTTCCAGAGCTTCAACCTCATCGGCGACCTCACCGTCTTCGAGAACGTGGAGCTGCCGCTCACCTACCGGGGCCTGCCCGCCGCGGACCGCAAGCAGCGCGTGGAGCGGGCCCTGGAGCGCGTGGGCATGGCGCACCGGGCGCGGCACCTGCCCGGGCAGCTCTCCGGCGGTCAGCAGCAGCGCGTCGCCGTGGCGCGCGCCGTGGCTGGAGACCCCCTCATCCTCCTGGCGGACGAGCCCACGGGCAACCTGGACTCGAAGAACGGCGAGGCGGTGATGCAGCTGTTGTCCGACCTGCACAAGGCGGGCTCCACGCTGTGCATGGTGACGCATGACCCGGCGCAGGCGCGCATCGCCACGCGCACGGTGAGCCTCTTCGACGGCCGCGTCGTGCAGGACGAACAGCTTCGCTGAAAAGAAGGGGATGCCCATGGACCGCGTGCTCAATGACCTGCGCCATGCGCTGCGCACCCTGCGCAACGCTCCCGGCTTCACCGTGGTGGCGGTGCTGACGCTGGCGTTGGGCATCGGCGCCAACAGCGCCCTGTTCAGCGTGGTGAAGGGCGTGCTCCTGACGCCGCCGCCCTATCCGCGCCCGGAGCAGCTGGTGCACCTGGCGCCCGACTTCGCGGCCTTCGGGCTGACGGCGGTGTCCAGCTCCGTGCCGGAGTACCGCGACTACGTCACGCACACGCGGGCCTTCTCCTCGCTCGCGGCCTTCCACCGGGGCGACGTGACGCTCACCGGCCAGGAGTCCCCCCGGCGCTTCCACGCCATCACGGGCACCGCCTCCTTCCTGCCCACGCTGGGCGTCAGCCCGGTGCTGGGCCGGGGCTTCACCGAGGAGGAGGAGACGCCGGGGCGGGACAAGGTCGTCATCCTCACGGACACCGTCTGGCGGTCGGCTTTCGCGAAGGATCCGGAGGTGCTGGGCCGCACGCTGCGGCTCGACGGGGTGGCGCACACGGTGGTGGGGGTGCTGCCGCCGGGCGTGGCCTACCCGGAGGACACGGAGCTGTACCTGCCCTTCGCGCCCGCTCCGGACCAGAAGGAGGAGGCCCGCCGGGGCAACCGCAACCTCGCGGTGCTGGCGCGGCTCAAGCCCGGCGTGACGCTGGACGCGGCGCGAGCGGACCTGGTGCGCATGGGCGCCGAGCGCCCGCCGGAGCTGGTGCGGAGCTACAAGGAAGCCGGCTGGTCCATGAGCGTCACGTCGCTGGAGGACAAGATGGTGGGCGGCGTGCGCAAGACGCTGTGGCTCCTCTGGGGCGCGGTGGGCTTCGTGCTGCTGGTGGCGTGCTCCAGCGTGGCCAACCTGCTGCTCGCGCGGGCGGTGGCGCGGGGCCGCGAGGTGTCCATCCGCGCGGCGCTGGGCGCGGGGCGCGGGCGGCTGGTCGCGCAGTTCCTCACCG
>NZ_RAWB01000570.1 GCF_003612055.1 Corallococcus llansteffanensis | reverse complement strand
GACGTACGCGGCAGGGGCGGCGGGGCAGGGCGATTGGAGATGGAAGTCATGTGTTCCAGTTTATCGGGCCTTCGAATCCGAATGTTTCCGCTCGGGGTGTAGGACTCGCACTCCTGAAAAATGAGAGCCGTTTGACCACCTGGGACCACCCGGAAAGGGACGCCCGCAGCGCAAAAAGCACGCCCTGTTGCAACTGAGTAACAGGACTTGAAATGCGGCCATTGTCCGTATTACAGGTTTATCTCACTTTGAAGGGAGTGCCGACATGCAGGACTTGCGGAAGCGGTTCTCGACGTCCCCCCGTCGCTGGCGTCCGGTCACGTCGCTGGTGCTGGGTTGCGCCTTCGCGGTTCCCCTTTCCGCGTTCGCGGTGGACCGTACGCCCCCGGCGGTTTCGCGGGCCACGGCGGCCCCCGGCGCGGCGGTCGCCACCTCCCTGAAGGCCGGCGGCAGCACGCTGACGACGCCCGCGGGCCTGGTGTTCCACCAGACGGCGCGGCCCGTCAGCGCCCTGCGCACCCTGGACGTGGTGGCGGACTCCGGCGTGCAGCTCCATGTCTGGAAGGAGCGTCAGGCGGACGGCACCGACCGGGCCTATTCGGCCTACACCCGGGGCGGCACCGAGCTGATGGGGCGCGTGCAGGAGGAGCAGTACCTCATCCGGCTGCAGGAGGCGTCGTTCGACCCGCTGGCGCGCAACGCGCCGCTGCTGGGCAACGCGCTGGTGGCGGACCGGGACAACACCCTGTCGCTGGTGCAGTTCCACGGCACGCCGCTGCCGGAGTTCCGTGAGACCATCGAGGCAGCGGGCGGCAAGGTGCTGCGCTTCCTGTCGGATCACACCTACCTCGTGGAGATGGCCCCTGAGGTCCGCGCGCGCGTTGCCGGGCTCCCCGCGGTGCGCTGGGTGGGCGACTACCACCCGGAGTACCGCCTGGAGCCGGTGCTGCGGGACGCGCTGCTCGGCCGGGCGACGGCGCTCGCGCCCCAGCGCTACTCCATCATGCTGGGCGAGGGTGGCGCGGCGCGGCAGGCCCGCGTGACGGCGCTGGTGGCGCGGCTGGGCGGCAAGGTGGACCTGGTGGAGCCGGGCGGTCTGCGCGTGGAGGCCACGCTCAGCCAGGAGCAGCTGGACCAGGTCGTGCGCGCCAACGAGGTGCAGTTCATCGACCGCTGGGGCGGGCCCGGCGAAGTGGACATGAACATCGTGCGCGAAACGGGCGGCGCCAACTACCTGGAGACGCTCAAGGGCTGGACCGGGCAGGGCGTGCGCGGCGAGGTCTTCGACACCGAGCTGCGCACCACCCACCAGGAGTGGCCCACCGCGCCCATCATCCACAGCGTGGGGACGACGGGGTCGCTGCACGGCACCAGCTGCTACAGCCACAACTTCGCGCGGGGCGTGGACCCGTTGGCCCGGGGCCTGCTGCCGAGCGGGCAGGGCATCTTCTTCCTCTACAGCGAGTCCACCCAGTTCGGCGGCACGAAGTCGCGCTACACGGCGAACCAGGAGCTGCTCAACCCCGCGGGCCCGTACCGCGCGGTGTTCCAGACCTCCAGCGTGGGCAGCGCGCTGACGACCGCGTACACCACCATCTCCGCGGAGGTGGATGACTACCTGTTCAAGGCGCCGCTGCTCAGCACGCAGTCGCAGAGCAACTCGGGCACGCGCAACTCGCGCCCGCAGGCGTGGGCGAAGAACATCGTCTCCGTGGGCGGCGTGAAGCACTACAACACGCTGGCGCGCACGGATGACAACTGGGGCTCCGGAGGCAGCATCGGCCCGGCGGCGGACGGCCGCATCAAGCCGGACCTGGCGTTCTATTACGACTCCGTCCGGGGCGCGTCCGGCACCAGCAACACCAGCTACACGGAGTTCGGCGGCACCAGCTCCGCGACGCCGCAGACGGCCGGCCACTTCGGCCTGCTGCACCAGATGTGGCACCAGGGGGTGTGGGCCGGCCACGGTGGCGCGGCGGACGTCTTCCTCAGCCGCCCGCAGATGGCCACCGCCAAGGCGCTGATGATCAACGGCGCCGCGCGCTACAATTGGACCGCGGGCGGCTCCAACGCGGACATCGACCGCAACAAGCAGGGCTGGGGGACCTCCGACCTCAAGCGCCTGCTGGACCGCGCGCCGAAGACCTTCATCGTCAACGAGACGGACGTCCTCACGCCGCTGGCCGTCAAGTCGTACAACATCAGCGTGGCCGCCGGTGAGACGGAGTTCAACGCGACGATGGTCTACACGGATCCCATGGGCACCGTGGGCGCGGCCCGGGCGCGCATCAACGACCTGTCCCTGCGCGTGACGTCCCCGTCGGGCGTCGTGTACTGGGGCAACAACGGGCTGACCGCCGGCAACTTCTCCACCTCCGGCGGCGTCTCCAACAAGGTCGACACCGTGGAGAACGTCTTCGTCCAGAACCCCGCCGCGGGCACCTGGAAGGTGGACGTCCTGGGCGACGAGATCGTCCAGGACGCCCGCCTGGAGACCACGGCGGTGGATGCCGACTACGGCCTCGTGGTGAGCGGCGGCGTCAAGGTGCCGTAGTCGCCGGAGCCTTGGCCTTCGTGCCGTGGGTGGCCACGGGCTTCTCCGGGCCACTCGCGGCGCGCTGGATGACGGGCAGGGACGCGCTCAGCTTCCCCAGGTAGAGCCGGCCGTGGAAGCCGGTCTCGCTGGGGGCGGCGAAGAGCGCCACCTTCCGGGGTGCGTCGGGCTCCTGGCGCACCTCGGCCGTCGGGTTGATGCCGTGCACGTCGCAGTCCACCTGCTGCCAGACGTTGAAGCGGCAGCCGTAGTGAGCCCCGCGCTCGAAGCCCGCGTCCAGCGCCCGCACGGAAGAAGCGGGCAGGGCCTTCGTCAGCCGCGCGCCCATGGGCTCGAACTTCGAGTCCCAGCCCACGCTGCCCGTGCGCACGTGCACGTCGCCCGCGAGCACCAACAACCAGGCGTCCGGGTTCGCCTGGCGGAAGGCGATGAGGTGCTTCGCCATCTCCTCCTCGCGCGCGTTGCCGGACGCGGCGCTGGAGTCGAACGCCACCAGCGAGACGGCGTGCCCCTGCGCGCGCAGGCGGCGCGCGGCCTCGATGAGGTGGAGCATCCCCGCGCTGCTGCGGCCGTCCTGATCCACGCGGCGCCAGAAGTCGCTGACCACCAGCAGGCGCTCCAGGTCCGCGTCCCCGCCCGCGCTCGCCAGGTACTCCTCCAGCACGGCCTGATCCCCCGCCGGCATGGACAGCGCCAGCGCCACGGGCAGCTTCCGCTCCGTCGCGTCGCACAGCATGCGCGCGGCGGCCTCAGGCAGCTGGCGCGTGCCCAGCGGATCCGCGACGAGCACCGTCTGCCCGGCGGCGAGCAGCGGCGCCACGCCCTCCAGCGGTTCGCCGCAGCGCGGGGACGCGCCCGGGGTCGCCGCCTCCCAGCCGGCCACCTTCACGGAGCGCACCGGCGCGGATGCCCTGCCGCCCACCAGCTCCAGCGACGGCACCATCTCCAGCCGGGCCAGGACCTTGCGCTCCTGGGGCAGGTCGCGGACGCCCCGGCGCAGCTTGAAGCCCTCCATCTCCGGGACGCCTTCGAAGGTCTCCCGGGAGAACTCGTTGTGCATCTCGAACTGGGTGTAACCCTTGAGCCCCGGCCCCAGGCTCCCCGGCTCGGCGAGCACCTCGACGGACTGGTCCGCCTCCCGGTACTGGAGCCGGAAGATGCGGATGACGGACTGGCGCGGGCCCACCGCCTCGCCGCGCACCAGGTAGCGCTCGAAGGTGCGGTTGCCCCGCTGGTTCACGCCGATCTCCCACGAGGCGGAGTACAGGTCGCTGGAGGCCTTCTGCTCGAAGACGTCCAGGCGCTGCTCCTCCAGCACCCGGCGGGTGACGAACAGGGCCTCGTCCACCGGCACCAGGAAGACCTTCTCGACGGTGGGGATGGGCTCGGTGTCCACCGGATCGCCGTCCAGCCCGCGCGACAGGCTCGCGCACCCCATGCACATCAATCCCAGCGTCCAATGCCAGCGCATGTCAGCCCCCTGTCTGTCGCCCCCAGCCTACAACAGACGGGGCGCCGTCAGGGATTGGGGGAAGGCGGCGAGGGGTTCTCGCGTTGCTGGGCGACAGGACGGGGCGTGCCGGGTTCCGTGCGCTGGATGACAGGCGGAGAGGCGTTGAGCGGCCCCACGTAGAGCCGGCCGTGGAAGCCCTTGTCGCTGGGGGAGGAGAACAGCGCCACCTTGCGCGGCGTACCGGGCTGCTGGCGCACTTCCTCGGACGGGCTGAGCGCGTACACGTTGCACTCCACCTGCTCCCAGGCGTTGAAGCGGCAGGAGTACTGGGAGCCGCGCTGGAAGCCCACCTCCAGCGCCTTCACGGGGGAGGAGGGCAGGGCCTTCGTCAGCCGCGCGCCCAGCGGGTCGAAGTTCTTGTTCCAGCTCACCGGCTTCGTGCGCACGTGCACGTCGCCCGCGAGCGCCAGCAGCCACACGTCCGGGTGCGCCTTGCGGAAGGCGATGAGGTGCTTCGCCATCTCCTCCTCGCGCGCGTTGCCGGACGCGGAGCTGGAGTCGAACGCCACCACCGTGACGGCGTTGCCGTGCGCGCGCAGCCGCCGGGCCTCCTCGATGAGGCGCAGGAGCGCGCCGCTGCTGCGGCCGTCCTGGTACACCCGGCGCCAGAAGGAGCTGGCCACCAGCAGCTGCTCCAGGTCCGGGCCGCGGCCCTCACTGGCCAGGTAGTCGTCGAGCGCGGGCTGATCCTCCGCGGGGATGGACAGCGCGAGCGCCACGGGAAGCTGGCGCTCCGTCGCGTCGCAGAGCATCCGCGTGGCGGCCTCCGGCAACTCGCGCGTGCCCAGCGGATCCGCGACGAGCACCGTCTGCCCGGCGGCGAGCAGCGGCTCCACGCCCTCCAGCGGTTCACCGCACTGCGCGGCTGAATCCGGGGACTCGTCCTTCCAGCCCTCCACCGACACGGAGCGCACCGGCGCGGAGGTCTTGCCGCCCACCAGCTCCAGCGACGGCACCATCTCCAGCTTCGCCAGCAGCTTGCGCTCCAGCGGGAGGTCGCGGATGCCGCGCACCATCTTGAAGCCCTCCATGTCCGGCACGCCGTTGAAGGTGACGCGCTCGAACGTCTTCTGGGCGAGGTACTTCTCCTCCTCCTCGACGCGATCGTTGAGCCACTTGGGCTTCTGCTCGATGTTGGTGTCCTGCTCGCGGTAGCGCAGGCGGAAGACGCGGATGATGGACTGGCGCGGGCCCAGCGCCGAGCCCTTCACGAAGTAGCGCTCGAAGGTGCGGTTGCGGGGCAGGTTCACCCCCGGCTCGTGCGCGGAGGTGTAGAGCTCGTGCTCGCCCTCGCGCTCGAAGATGTCGTAGCGCCGCTCCTCCAGGACGTGGCGCATGGTGAGCAGCGCCTCGTCCACCGGCACCAGGTACACCGTCTCCTCGGTGGGAAGCTCCTCCTGCTCCAGGTCCTCGTCGTGCAGGTCTTTCGTCAGGCTCGCGCACCCGACGCACAACAGCCCCAGCATCCAATGCCACCGCATGATGTGACCCCCGGCCGGCCAGCGCGTCCCATGCTGCCCGCGAGCGGGCAGTGGCGTCCCGGGCTTCGGGACCTGGAGGCCTGGAGCCAGTGTAGCGGGAAATACGGCCTGTCCGTGTGTCTCAGGCCGGACGGGCGGGCGCGACTCCCTGACCTGTGAGCGACCGGACGACTTCCAGGGCGCCGGAGACGTGCTTGCGCACCTGCATCTGCGAGTCGAACGCGTAGCGGATGGTGCCCGTGCGGTCGGCGATGAAGGTCACCCGGCCCGGCAGGAGCCCCAGGAAGTTGGTGCCCACCCCGAAGGCCTTGCGCGCCGCGCCATCCGGGTCGCTCAGGAGGCGGAAGGGGAGCCGGTGTTTGGCGACGAACTTCTCATGCGAGTCCGCGGAGTCGCTGCTGATGCCCACCACGTCCGCGCCAGCGTCGGTGAAGTCCTGGTACTGGTCCCTCAGGCTGCACGCCTGGACGGTACAACCCGGCGAGTCGTCCCGCGGGTAGAAGTAGATGACCAGCACCTTGTCACCCAGCAGGTCGCGCAGCCGCACCGGTGCGTTGCCAGGCCCCGTCAGCGTGACCTCCGGAACCGCATCCCCTTCTTTCAGCATCTTGGCCATGGCACCCGTCTCCTCGGGGCGGGAGCATGGACCGCGCGCCCCCTGATTCGCAAATCAATCCCCCGGACGGCGCCGGACGGGTTGCCCGGGCTTGAAGGGCCTGGGCATTCTTTCAAGGAATGCCGTCACGCGACCTGCAGGACACCGAAGAGCCCCGGCGGGGTGGAGCGCGCGCCGCCCCGTCGGAGCGGCTGTACCTGCTGCTGCTGGAGGGCAACACGTCCACGGTGGTGCCGCTGCCCGGGGAGGGGT
>NZ_RAWB01000056.1 GCF_003612055.1 Corallococcus llansteffanensis | reverse complement strand
GTCCGGGGCTTCGGCTTCGGCTTCGGCTCGGAGAACGGGTCGGGCTCGGACCGCGGGGACGTGGCTGCGTTGGCGCGCGGACGTGGCGCGGCCTCCGGTTCCGGGGGCGAGAAGGGAGCTTCGCGTTCGAGGTCGGAGACCCAACGCTCCAGGAGCGTCATCACTCCCTGGGAAGGGATGGGAGCACGTGTTCGCTTTCGCTCCGAGTCATGATCAGCCACGGCGCCTCCACGGCAGGAGTTTCCTGTGCAGGCACTGTAAGGACTCGCCCTCGCGCGAGAAGTTCGGCGCGGGGCTGGTAGAGGCACGCACGGTTGACTTCAGAATGGAGGGCACGCGGGAGAGGGCGAGGGCGACAAAGACGCCGTCCTGGAGGGCCATGCGAGGCCTGACCCCGTGGGGAGGCCCGCGTGTCCGCCATCAAGGACCGTTGGATCAGAACAGCCGCGAGTACATCGGCGGCGCGCCCGGACGCGGCGTCCATCGCTTCGCATCGCGGGGCAGCCACAGGAGCTGGAAGCCCTCCGCGCGCCCTTCGTAGCGGAGGGTGTGGGGGCCCTTGGACAGGGTGAACTCGGGGGTGGTGATCCGCGCGCCGTCGAGGAACAGCGCGCCTGTGTCGAGCGCGCTCGCGGGCTGGAGGAAGTACCGGTCGGCGCGCACCGCGAGGAACTGGTCGTCCAGCGCTCCGGAGTCCGCGGGCACGCGGTAGCGCTGGCCCCAGAGGTAGAGGTCCCCGTCGAACGGCTGGTAGTGCGCGTCGAGGAAGCGGCGCAGCGCGGGCGGCAGGCCGGAGGTGCGCAGGTCATCCACGCGCAGCACGCAGCCCTGCTCCACGAGGGCGCGGGGCAGGTCGTGCGACAGCAGGTCCACGAGCGAGCCGCGCAGATACGCGTCCGTATAGAAGTAGAAGTGCGCATGAGGCCGGCTCACGAAGCCGCCCGAGTTGTCGTAGACGACGTCCTCCGGCCCCGTGAGCGTGGCGATGCGCGCGAGCACTTCGCGCTGCCGTGCATTGCCACCCCCGTCCAGCCGCGCGTCCACGAGCGCGGCCTGCACGGCGAACAAGCCGCCAAGTCCGACGAGGCCCACGGTGCGTCCCAAGGGGGTGCGCAGCCGTGCGAGCACCGTGAGGACCCCGCGCGCCGCGAACGGTGCGAGGACTCCGAGGAAGGGCAGCAGACTGTAGGGGAACGGGGCACGCTGGAGCGCATAGGCGCCGAACGTCGCGGGCACGGCGAGGACGAGGAGCACGTCCGGTGTCACCCGGGCATCCGGCTTCAGCAGGCCCCGGAAGGTGGCGGCGAACCCGACGGCGGCGAGGAGGAAGAACGCGGGCTGTTCGCCCAGGGCGGGCACCAGATACTCGCGCCAGGAGAAGCCAGGGTAGTGGCGCTGGTGCTCGGAGGCCCAGACGAAGCACCAGTGCCACCAAGCGCGCCAGGAGCCCGTGACCGTGAGGTACGCGGCCACGGCGGACAGCGCGGTGACGACGCCGAGGAAGAAGGCGCGGGGCGCGGCGATGAGTGACGGCGTTCGTCCCCGGCGCAGCAGGAGCTCACCGACGAGGACCGCGCCCACCACACCGCCGAAGAAGAGCGCTTTCTGGGAACCCCATCCGGCGGCGACGAGCAGCACGCCTGACAGGAAGGAGGAGGAAACGGATCCAGGTTGCACGGCCAGCGCCGCGAGCGCCCCGAGGAAGAGCGCGGCGGTGAGCGCATCCGGGCGCACCTCCGTGGCGAAGTGCAGGTACGCGGGCGAGAGCAACAGCAGCACCGGGGCCAGCAGCGCGGCCGTGCGTCCTTCGCGGCGGTTGAGGACGAAGACCGAGGCGCAGGCGCCCGCGAGCGGCACGAGCATCGCGGCGCGCAGGGCGAGCACGTTGCGCGGATCATCCCCGAGCAGCCGGAACAGCGGCGCGAGCCCCTGGTACACGAGGGGGAAGTGCACCTCGAAGAAGTCGCGGTACGGCACCTGCCCGTGGGCCATGAGCCACGCGGCATGCGCGTACTGGAACTCGTCGATGCTGAACGCCTTGTGCAGCGCGAGGCGCGCGGCCTGGAGCGCGAGCGCGGCCAGGACGACGCCGAGCCCCCACCGCACGGACCGGGACTCCTTCATCGGCGCTGTCATACCGCGAAAGCGCCCCCGGCTTCAGCGCGGGTGACGCGTCAGTACTGGACGGTCGCGGTGTAGGCGAAGTGGTCGGAGCCGGACTTCTCCAGGCGCTCGGCGGGACCGGTGCCGATGCCCACGCTGACGTAGATCTGGTCGATGGGCACGCCGTCGACGCCCGCCGTCCGCAGGTGGTTCATCCCGGGGATGTCCTGCGACAGCGGGCGGTTGAAGTCGCCCACCAGGACGACGGGCAGGTCACGGCCGAGCAGCTCGGCGACGACCTCGCGCACCACGGCGTTGTGCGTCCGCCAGCGCTCCTGGCGCTCGGGGTGCTCACCGTTCCAGGCGCCGGAGATGTAGTGGGTGTTGACGAACGCCAGCTTCGCACCGGTCTCCTTGTTCTTCAGCACGACCCAGTTCACGAAGCGAGAAGGCGTCACCCCGGCCTCACCGCCGTGCGTGAGCCGGGACCCGTCCCCGGTCTTCTCGTACTTGTTCTTGCGCCAGGAGATGGCGATGGAGTTGCGCGCGTCGAGCTGGTCCTCGCCCGGCCGGAAGTGGTCGTAGAACTCCAGCGCCCCGAGCTTGGAGTGGCCCTCGGCGGTGTCCACCTCCTGCCAGCCGATGACGTCCGCGAGCGGCTTGAACGTCGCCTGCCCGTGCAAGGTGTTGTGGGTCGCGACCGTGGTCGTCGTGACCGCGAGCGCCTCGGTCTGCTCCAGGGTGGAGGGCATGAGCCCCAGTGAGAGCAGAAGGCTGAGGACGGCCGAGGACAGGAGCTTGAGCATGGTTCCCTCGATGCTTGCGCCGGGCGCCTCCCGGCTCATCAAGGAAAACTAGCTAGATACGTAAAAAATGAAAATGACGGAGGAGGCGTGCGCCCCCCCGCTCAGCGCCCTGTCCGACGGCGGGCCCGGGCACGCGCGGCCTCCAACGCGGAGTCCACGCCCGCGGGCGGCTTCGGCGGTTCGGGCGCCTTGTCCTGGGGTGCCTCCGTCGGATCCGCGGGCTTCCCGCCACCTGACGCCTTGACCGCCTCCGTGCGCGGCACGGTCGCGGGCCTGCTCGTGACGGTCTCCTTCACGGGCCGCACCCGGGCCGCTCGCACCCGGGGCGCGGAGAGGAACCGGCGCACGGCCACCTCCGACAACAGCAGCGCCAGCGCGAACGCCACCAGCCAGGGCGCCAGCGCCACGCGGCCCTCGGACTCCGGTGCCTCCTGGAACAGGCCCGTCATCGACAGCCGCTCCTGGCCGCCGCCCACCGCCGCCAGTGCTCGCAGGAGCTTCAGCCCCTCCTTCGCGCTGCCCGGTTCGAACTCCGGCGCGTAGGGCAGCGTCACCGGCGGCGCCCTCAACACGTGCCCTGCCCACTTCACCACCGGGTGCCACGTGCCGCTGCCCGTCAGCGGGTACTCGGCCACCAGCCGGTCCTCGTCCTCCCAGTGCAGCGGCTTCTCCACCCCGGAGCGCCCGTCGCCCGACAGCAACACCGCCGTGGGCAGCGCTCCTGGCATCGCGGCTCCCGGTGGCAGGTCCAGCGTCACGCGCAGCACGTTGCCCTGGCGCTCCGAGCGCACCACCGCGTCCTCCTTCGGCGCGGCGCTGCCCATCGACCAGCGCACCATCGCCTCCAGCGTCGCTCGCAGCGCGCCCCACTCGCGCAGCCCGCCCGTGTACTTGCCGTCCACCTCCGCCGTGAGGGCCACCACGCGCCCCGCGCCGTGCGGCCACAGCGCCAGCAGCGGCGCGGCGTTGGTGTCCAGCGTGCGCAGCGCCACGTTCGCTCGGGGCTTCAGGTACGTGAGGTTGTAGCCGCCCACCTGCGGCAGCCCCTGCGTCGGCAGCGGCCCCAAGAGCGGCAGGTCCGGCGCGGCCTCCAGCGACGCGGGCTCGTCCACGAAGGTGGCCCGCGCCACCGCGAGCGTCTCCTGGCTGAAGATGCGCGGCAGGCTCATCGCGTCCTCGGCGAAGTAGATGCGGCCGCCGCCCCGGCGGGCCACCTCGCGCAGCAGCTCCGCGTCCGAGTCCGTCGGGGTGCCCAGGCCGATGACGGACACCGTCACGTTCGCCTGTCGCAGCGCGGCCAGCGTCTCCTGGTAGTCGCCCGGCTGCTCGGAGTCCGCCGCGTCGGAGAACAGCACCACGTGCCGCGTGGGCTTGTCACTGCTGAGGATCTCCTTGCGGGCCGTGCGCAGCGCCACGTCCACGTAGATGCCGCCGCCTCCGCTGAAGCCGCTCGCCACCTGGTGCAGCGGCAGGCCGTCACTCACCGGGCTCAGTGGGAAGACCTCGTGCGGCTCCGTGTCCACCATGTGGATGGACGCTTCGTCGCTGCCGTTGAGGAGCGTGAGCGCGGCCGTGACGCCCTCGGCGGCCAGCTCCATCTTCGTGCGCCCATCCGGCACCTGCACGCCCATGGAGCAGCTCGAGTCCATCAGCACGCTCATCGCCACCGACGCGCGCCGCTGCTCCTCGCGCATCTCCAGCGATACGGGCAGCAGGGCCTCCACGGGCGAGCGCCGGTAGCCGCCCTCCCCGAAGCTCGAGCGCCCGCCCGTCATCACCAGCCCGCCTCCCGCCTGGTCCACGTAGTCCGCGAGCGCGTTCAGCCCCGTCTCGCCCAGCGCGTTCGCGTCCACGTTCTCCAGCACCACCACCCCCACCCCGTCGAGCGCATCCAGCGACAGCTTGAACGGCGTCCGCACATCCACGTTCATGCCCGTCGTCCCCAGCGCCTTCGCCAGCGTGCCGGTGGGCTGCTGGGTGAGCAGCAGCACGCGCGGTGGGCCCTCCACGCGCAACACGCCCAGGCCCACGTCGTTCTCGGGGACACCATCTCCTGAGGCCTCCACCGTGAGCCGGTAGTGCACGAGGCCCGGCGCTTCCAGCAGGTCCCGCAAGGGCAGCAGGTTGGGGCCGGGCTTGAAGTCGAAGGGGCCCTTCACCAGCACGCGCCCATCGCGCTCCAGGCGCACGGTGCCGGTGACGGCGGCGGTGGCCTGCACCACGGCGGAGAACTGGAAGGGCTCGCGCACGGAGACGGTGGCGGGCACGTCCAGCGACACGACGGCCACGTCCAGCGCGGGCTCCGGGCGGGCCACCTGCCGGTAGTCCACCGCGATGCCTCGCGCAGCCAGCCGTCGAGTCGCGCCCCGCGCATCCGCGCCCGTGGCCCGGCCGTCGGAGACGACCAGCACCCGGCCCGTGCGCTCAGGAGGAATCAGCGCGCCCGCCGCATCCAGCGCGGCGGACAGGTCCGACGCCTCCGCGTCCACCGGCCGCGTGAAGCCGCCGAACCGGCCCACGTCCGACAGCGGTGACTCCACCCGGGCCTCGCGGCCGAAGGTGATGACGCCCACCCGGTCGCCCGGCCGGCGCTGCGACTCCACCAGCGACACCAGCTCCTGCGCTACCCGGTCCACGTCCAATGGCATGGAGCGCGAACGGTCCACCACCACGGCGACGTCGCTGCCAGCGTTGGCCAGCCGCAGCTCGGGCCCTGCCAGCGCGCCCACGCCGAGCACCAGCAGCACCCAGCGCAGCACCATGGGAGGGCCGGGCCTCCGGCCGTAGCGCCACAGGAAGAGTCCCAGCGGCAACAGCAGCAGCCACGCCTGCGGAAGGGTGAAGGTCATACCTTCCTCGTGACGTAGAAGTCGGCCAGTAGCGCGGCCAGCAGCAGCACCAGTGGCCAGCGGGCGCGCTCCTGCCCGCCGTTGCCCGCCACGTCCTCCCCTGCTTCCTTCGCCGGCACGTCGGCGCTGCCCCGTCCGCGCAGGTCCGACTCGCGCGCGTCCAGCGCCAGCACCTCCAGCGCGTCCACCTCCGTGCCGTCCCGCTCCAGCACGTAGTGGCCGGGGCTCGTGGGCGCCGGCAGGCTCAACGCACCCGCGCCGAACACCGGCTTCTTCCCTGCGGGCCCGCTCAGCGCGTAGCGCGCGCCGGCCTCCGTCACCACCGGCAGCGCTTCGCCCAGGTTGAGCTGGTGCCGGGGAAAGCCCTCGCGCAGCCGCCGCGCCTCGCGCACCACGTTGCCCAGCAGCACCGGCCACGCCGTCGTGCGCTGGAGGTTGGAGCGCGCCAGGTCCACGTTGAGGTGCAGCCGTCCGCCCTCCTCCTCCGACACCAGCACCGCCTCCCCCGCCGTCACCAACGGCCTGCCTGGCGGATTCGCTCCCGCCGTCCACCGCACGCCCGCGAGCTGCACGTCGTCCATCAGCGTGCTGCCCTTCTCCGTGAAGAACGGGCCCACGAAGGTGCGCAGCGGTGCCTCCGCGCCCAGCGTCACCCGCGCCTCCGCGCGTGCGGGCCCCACCGACAACACCGGCGCGCCGGCCACGGGCGCGCCATGCGCCACGTCCGGAGACACCGCGAGGAAACGCTCCAGCGCCTGCCGTGACGCGGGAGAGAGCCCGTCGGTCAGCCCCACCGCCACCGGCATCACGGGCGAAGGCGGCAGTCGCACGCGCCCGTCCTCGGGCAGCGCGTCGTCCGGCAGCGAAACCTCCACGTCACCGGCCTCGCGGAACGTGAGGCGCACCGTCGCGGCGCCCTCCTCCGGCAGCGCGACCCGTTCAATCCGTTCGGTGCCTTCACGCGCACCGGGCCCGGGCGCCGCGCGCACCCGCGCCTCCACCTCGGAGGCCCCCGCGCCAAAGCGCGCCACCCGCAACGTCACCGTGGCCCGACCGCCTTCGTCGCGCCGCTGCGCGGACACCAGCGCCACGTTGCCCTGCGAGCGCCCCAGCGCCGTCCACCGCACCGCGGGCGGCACGACCGTGTCCTCCGTCGGCGGTGCATCGGTGAAGAAGTGCACGCGCTTGCCCGGCCCCGCCAGCTCCTGCGCCCACAGGAGCGAGGGCACGACGTCATGGTCCGGACCTCGTGACTCGAAGGACTCCAGCGCGCCCAGCGCTCGCGACGCCTCGGCCTCCGGACCCGCCACCACGTGGGGCGACACTCCGCTCGCCAGCACCGTCACGTGCGTGGCGCCCTCTGCCTCCACGCGCTTCGCCGCCTCCATGCGCACGCGCTCCAGCACCGTCTTCCCGTCCGGCGAGCGCGCGGACATCGACAGGCTGCCATCCACCACGAGCACCAGGTGCCGGCGGCGCGCCGTCTCACCCAGCCGCACGTCCGCCAGGTACAGCGCCGCGGCCAGCACCGCGAGCACCTCCAGCAGCAGCGACGCCTCGCGCGTGAAGCGCTCCCAGCGGGGCCCACCCTCCGCGCGCGGACGCGGCGTGCGCCACAGGAACAGCGCGCTCACCACCACCGGCTTCTGCCGGCGGCGCAGGAAGTACGCCGCCACCAGCGGCACCAACGCACCCAGCGCCAGCAGCCCCCACGGAAGCCCGAAGCTCACGCCCCGCCTCCCACGAACAACGCTCGCAGCGGCCCCGCCACCTGCGCGCGCAGGCCGTCCGCCGTGCTCACCGTGAGCAGCGTCCCGCGTGCCCGCACCGCGGCGCTCCGCAGCGCGCGTTGATGTTCGGCGAAGCGGCGGGCATAGGCGGCCAGCACGCCGTCCGTCAGCAGCTCCTCCAGCGCCACGCCGCTCTCCGAGTCCACCAGCCGCGCGCCCTCACCGCCCGTGGGCTCCAGGTCCTCCACGTCCAGCACCTGCACCAGGAACAGCGCGGACGCCCCCCGCGACAGCCGGGCGCACAGCGCCTCCAGGTCCGTTTCGAAGAGGAAGTCGCTCACCACCACCCGCACGCCACAGGGCCGCAGCGGCGGCAGCCGCCCCAGCGCCGACGCCAGGTCGTCCTGCGCCTCGAACTCCGCGCCCCGCAGCGCCGCGCGACACGCCAGCCCCTGCACCCGCTCAGAACGGGGCCCGCCCCACAGCAGCGTCGGCGACAGCCCCTGCCTGCCGCCCACCTCCACCGTGAGCAGCGCCACCTCGCGCGCCGCCGCCGCCTTGCGCGGTGACAGCCCCATGCTGCGCGAGCCGTCCAGCACCACCTCCACGCGCGGCGACACCTCGTCCTGCCGCACGCGCAAGACCAGGTCACCCGTGCGCGCCACCGCGTTCCAGTCCAGCTGCCGCAGGTCATCTCCCGGCTGGTACATGCGGAAGTCGTGCAGCTCCATCGCGCTGCCCGCGGACGTGGCGCGCACCTCGCCCACCCGCCCGCGCTGTGGCAGGCGCGGCAGGGCCAGGGTCAACCCCGGCACCAACCGAGCCACCTCCGCTTCATCCAGCCGCGTGCTCACGACGCGTGGGCCCGCTGCTCGCGCTCGGCGAGCACCCGGTCCGCGGCGAACGCAGCCAGCAAGGCTACCAGCGCCACGCACAGCAGCAGCTCCGGCGGCAAGTGGGTGCCGTACGGCTCACTGTAGTTGTACCGGCCGAAGTTCACCGTGCCGACCAGGGGGTTGAGCAGGTTGAGCAGCTCGCTCCCCGACTCATCCAGGCGCAGGAACACCGCCACCAGCGGCGGCAGCCCGGAGGCCAGCGCCGTCACCGCGACGAAGAGCAGCCGCACCGCCACCGGCGACGCGAACCGGTCCGAGCGCGGCATCCGTCCCAGCAGCAGCGCCAGCGACAGGTACAGCACCCCGTAGAGCGCCAGCGCCGTGAAGGCCATCCCCATCCGCGTCCAGCCCTGCGTTTCGTCCGACATCGAGAGGAGCACCGAGCACCCGAGCGCCCACCCCAGCAGCAGCAGCACCGTCAGCCGGAAGCCGCGCAGCGCCCCGGGCTTGAAGAGCGACCAGGGCCGGGTGCCCGCGCGCAGCGGCCGGGACTGCCCATCCACGTCCGACACGGTGAAGAGGCCGGTGCCAATGAGGTGCAGGGTTCCGAAGACGCCCGCGATCTCCGCGACGTCGTTGTCGAAGTCCAGGTACCACGACACCGCCACCACCGCCGCGAACGCCAGGAGGGCCTGCACCACCAAGGCCCGCCGGGGATGGCGCGAGTAGTCCTCCGTCATCAGCGACAGCCGCGCCACCGACGCCTCGAACAACAGCCACCCGTCCGTGAGCATCATCCCCAGGCCCGCGCACACGCCCAGGAAGAAGGACCGGTCGAAGGTGAACCCGTTGCCCCCCCTCTGCGTCATCACGTAGATGAGCGTGAGCGCCTGGAAGAACGTCACCGCCAGCACGCCCACCAGCGCGAAGCGCACGAACGCCCGCCCCATCCGGCCGTCCGCCAGCGTCGCCGCGCACACCGACGCGAGCGTGAGGAACACCAGCCACGCGCCCCCCAGCAGCAACGCCACCAGGATGGTGGGCAGGTCGATGCCGTTGAGGAAGTAGCTGAACAGCAGGAAGGGCCCCACCGCCGACGCATACAGCGCCGCCTGCACCAGGAAGGACGCCACCTTGCCGCGCAGGATGCGCCGGGGCCCCAGTCCCGTGAGCAAGAGCAGCACCCACGTCTCGTCCTCCCGCTCCCGCGCGAGCGAACGGTACGCGTTGAAGGGGATGACCCCGAAGTGCACCACCCCCAGGCACACGAAGAAGGCGAAGAAGTAGGTGCGGCCCTCGCGCGAATACGACGCCCCCTGGGTGTTCGCGTACGCGATGAGCGACAGCACCAGGCACGCCAGCAGCAACAGGCTGAAGCACACCCAGAAGACGCGCGTGCGCAGCCCCTGCCGGACCTCCTTCACCACCAGCGGGTTCAACCGGTCCCCCCACCGCTCCCACCGGTCGGATGCCCCGGCGGCGGTGACAGGGACGGACTCGGATGCACCCGACGCCGGACTTGCTTGCGTGCTCACGCCACCCTCCCCTTCGTCACCGTCATGAAGGCATCCTCCAGGTTGCGCTCGCGCGGGCTGAACGCGCACACCGGCAGCCCCTGCGCCACCAGCGCCGCGAGCAACACCGCCGCGGCGGCCTCCGCCTGCATCGGGCCCGCGCCGGGCTCCAGCTCCAGCCGCACGCGCAGCGCGCTGCCCTCGCGCGTCACGTCCTTCACGCGCGGCTGCTCCAGCAGCATCCGCTCCGCGCGCGCGCCCATCGACTCGCCCTCCGCGCCCGCCGCCAGCCGCACCACCAGCTCCGTCACCTGCGAGGCGTCACCGCTCGCGCGCAGCAGGTCCTCCACGCGGCCCTGGGCCAGCAGGCGCCCCTGTTCGATGATGACGCAGGAGTCGCAGATCTCCGCCAGCTCCGTGAGGATGTGGCTGGAGATGATGACCGCCTTGCCCTGATCCGCCAGCGCGCGCAGCAGCTCCCGCAGCTCGATGCGCGCGCGGGGGTCGAGCCCGTCCGCGGGCTCATCCAGCAGCAGGAGCCGCGGGTCGTGCAGCAGCGTGCGCCCCAGGGCCACGCGCTGACGCATGCCCTTGGACAGCTCCGTGGTGAGCTTCTCCGCGAGCGGGCCCAGCCCCGTGAACTCCATCACCGAGTCCACCCGCTGCCGCCGCTGCGCGCCCTTGAGGCCGTACGCGCGCGCGAAGAAGTCCAGGAACTCCCTCACGGTGACGTCGTCGTAGGTGCCGTAGCGGTCCGGCATGTAGCCCAGCAGCGGCCGGGCCTTGTCCGGCGCGTCCACCAGCGACCGGCCCTCCAGGAGCACCTCGCCCGCGGTGGGCACGTCCAGCGTGGCCAGGATACGCAGCGTGGTGCTCTTGCCCGCGCCGTTCGGGCCGATGAAGCCCAGGATGCCGCCGGCCTCCAGCGAGAAGGTCACGTCGTCCACCGCGCGCAGCTTCCCGTAGTCGCGCCGCAGTCCCTTCACCTCCAGCAGGCTCATGGCCGCACCTCCTCGAACCCACCCCGCACCAGGTGCACCGCGTCCTCCAGGTCCACGTCCAACGCCGCAGTGGGCAAGAAGCCCCGGCCGCCCACGCGGACCAGGAAGTCTCCCTCCGACAGCTCGGCCTGGAGCGGCGACGTCGCCGACAGGAGGCGGAGCCCCACCTCATAGGGCAGCTCCAACGCGGTGTCCGTCCCGGGGTCGCTCAGCGGGTCCTTCGGCTCGGAGGGGAGTTGCACGGCCCGCGCCTCGGCGCCGTCCGCCATCGCGGGCAGCTCCCAGAGCTGGCCCTGGAAGCGCACCCTGCCCGCCACCACGTCCGCCCCGAGCGCGTTCTGGATGATCAGCCCGTCCTCCACCTTGCGCGCGGTGAGCCGCGCCCGCGACGGGAGCACGGCCACCTCGCCCCACTCGCGGTAGGTGCGCGAGGGCAGGAAGCTGTCGCGCAGCACCAGCCCCTGCGTCCAGTCCAGCGTGCGCGGCGGCTCCTCCGGTTCCTGCGGGGACAGCAGCACGCTCGCGGCGGGCATGCTCACGGACTCCTCGGCGAGGTTCGCGTACCAGGCGGTGAGCCCCACCGTCACCGCGCGCGAGCGCTCGCGGTCCAGCAGCGTGAGGCTGTAGCGCGCGGCGTGCACGCGGAAGCCGTCCACCAGCACCGACCAGGCCACCAGCGCCAGACACGTGATGGCCGCCAGCGTGGGCACGGCGATGAGCACCGCCAGCGGCCCCTTGCGCCTCGCGAGCATCAGCCCGCCGGGGCCCACCGCGAGGGTGAAGAGGAAGATGAGGAACATGAAGCGGCCCACGGGCGCGCGCGCGCTGGTCAGCAGCGGCTGCCGCCCGTCGCGCAGCATGTCGCTGCGCTCCCACCGGGGCGGCGGGCCCGCGGGCAACACGATGCCCGCCGCGGACGCCACGTCCTGCCCGAGCTTCTGCCCGCACACCGGGGACGCATCACGGCACTGGCGCACCTGGCCGAAGCCATACGCGGACAGCTCCGCCCGGGCGTCCTGGAGCAGCGGGAAGTGCAGGCGCGGGTTGGCGGGGGGCTGGGTGAGCATCAGCCGGCCGCCGCTCAGCGCGAAGGACTCCAGCACGGCCCAGACGTCGTCGGGCACCTCGTCCGGCGGCACCGTCACCAGCACCGCGTCGTAGCCCACGTACGCGGCCAGGTCGCGCGGCGCCACGCGGGCATCCAGGAAGCGCGTGGCGACGAGCGGCTCCTGGTTGTCCTCGGAGCGGCTCAACCCGGTGGTGCGCTCGAAGGACTTCACGTCGCCCAGCACCATCACGCGCGCGCCGCGGTAGCTGTCCAGGTAGAAGCTGCTGGAGGAGGTCTGCACCCCGGGCGACGCCATCTCCAGCCGTCCCCCGTTCAGGTCCGCGGGCAGCATCAGGTAGGTGACGACGCGCTCGCGCGGCCCCACCTGGAGCGAGCGCTCGGTGATGCGCCCCTGCGAGTGGATGGACAGGTGCACCGGGCGCGGCTGGCCGCCGAGGTTGTGCACCGTCACCTGGATGGGGGTGTAGCCCCGCTGGGGCACCAGCGTGACGGCGCGCAGGGTGGCCTGGAGGTCGCCCTTGTCGGGGAAGGTGTCGGGCGTCTCCACCACCTCGCGGTAGCCGGCGGGCGGCTCCTCCTCCCCCGGCCGCGTCGCGACGGCGGCGGCCTTCGTCATGGGCGTTGCCGACACCCCGGTGGCGCCCGCGAGCCCCACCCAGAGCAGGACCCCGACGAGCACCGCGGCGCAGGCCCCGCGCCTAGCCACGGGGCACCTCGGGGATGGCCTTGAGCAGCTCGCGCACGACGTCCGGCGCGGACACCTTCTCCAGCGACGCCTCGTACGCCAGCACCAGCCGGTGGTTGAGGGCGGCGGGGGCGGCGGCCACCACGTCGTCGAAGCCCACGTTGGGGCGGCCCGCGAGGAGCGCGAGCGCGCGGCCCGCGGCGGCGAGGGCCAGCGCCGCGCGGGGGCTCGCGCCGAAGCGCACGAACCGGCGCACGGGTTCGGGGGCCGAGGCCTGGCGCGGGTCCGTCGCCTCCACCAGCCGGCCGATGAAGTCCGCCACCGGGCCGGGCAGGTGCACGCGGTCCACGGCGGCGAACAGGCGCGCGAGGCCTTCCGCGTCCAGCACGGGCTCCTGCGCGGGAGGCGCGCCGCGCACGCGCGTGGTGAGCAGGGTGCGCAGCGTCTTCGCGCCCACGGGCGGCACGAGGATGCGGAAGAGGAAGCGGTCCAGCTGCGCCTCGGGCAGCGGGTAGGTGCCCTCCAGCTCGATGGGGTTCTGCGTGGCGAGCACGAAGAACGGATCCGGCAAGGGCCGCGTCTGCCCCAGCACCGTCACCGAGCGCTCCTGCATGGCCTCCAGCAGCGCGGACTGCGTCTTGGGGCTGGAGCGGTTGATCTCATCCGCGAGCACGAGACTCGCGAAGAGGGGGCCCTCGCGGAAGACGAAGTCACGGCGCGCCTCGCCCTCCAGCACGTAGGTGCCGGTGATGTCGCCGGGCAGGAGGTCGGGGGTGAACTGGATGCGGCGGAAGGGCAGCGACAGCAGCCGCCCCAGGGCCTTGCACAGCTCCGTCTTGCCCAGGCCGGGCAGGCCCTCCAGGAGCACGTGGCCCCGGGCGAGCACCGCTACCACGACCTGTTCGACGACGCCTTCCTGGTCGAGCATCACCTGGTTGAGCCCGGCCTTGAGCCGGGAGGCCACGTCCGCCGCGCCCTGTGCCTCGGCGGGACTCAAAAGCTCCGCTGCCACGTCGTTCCCCCTTCTGGACTACTCACCACCGAAGTACCGCTTCACCAGGTCGCGGTTGCGAGGCAGCAGCGGACCCGAACCCGGCCCCGCCGTCGCATCGCCCTTCGCGCCCGTGCCCTGCGCACCCACCGCGCCCGCCGGTCCCGTGCGGGACCGGGGATCCGCGGCGCGAAGGCCCCACAGCTCCTCCGCGTCCCCGCCGTGCCCCTCCGGCAGCGGCTGGAAGGCCAGCCGGTCCGGATCCATCTCCGCTTCCCCGCCGAAGACGAGCGGGTTGCTGTCGCCACCCCGGCCCGCGCCCGCGCCGTCGCCCTGCCTCACGCCCCGGCTCGCGTGCTGATCGCCCTGCTGTCCCCGACCCTCGCCCTCGCCGTCGCCCTGCTGTCCCTGCCCCTGGCCCTGTTGGCCCTGGCCGGACTGGGACCGCCGGGTGGGACGCCTCGCCTGGGCCCCACGGTTCCCCGCCGCGTTGTTTTCCTGGCCGAAGCGCTGGGCCAGGGCCTGCTGCCGGCGCTCCAACGTGCGGCGAAGGTCCGCGACCTGATCCGGCGAACCGGAGGCCTGGGCCCGGGCGGAAGCGCGAGCCTGGGCGTCGCTGGAGGGGTTGCCTGTCGTGGACGGCTTCGAGCCCTGCTGTTCGCCTTCCTGCTCTCCAGCGCCCTGGCCCTCCTGCGAGCCCTGCTGGGACGCCTGGGGCTCGCCTTCTTGAGCCGACGCGGACTCCGGGTCTCCACCGGCGCGGGCATCGAGGGCCATGAGGGCCTGCTCCAGCGACTCGCGCTCGCGGGTGGCGGACTCGGCGCCACCGGCGGCATGGAGGGCATCCTCGAGTTCGGCGGCGGCCTCGGAGGCGCGGTTCAATTCCGCGGCGGCCTCGGAGGCGCGCTCGGCGAGCCGCTGCTCCAGGGCATCGGAGGCCTCCCAGTCGGTGGAGTCGAAGCGGCCCTGGGCGACCTCGTCGGACAGCCGGCGCAGCTCCTCTTCGACGTCCTGGCCCAGGGGCTCCTCGCGGGCGAGGGCCTCGGCCTGCGCCTGCACGGCGGCGACCTGGGTGGCGGCGGCGGCGTTGATGTTCGAGGCGCGAAGGGCCGGCAGCGGAACGAGGAACCCCACGGCCACGAACAGGAGCGCGCCCAGCAGGGCCCCCACGGGCCGGCGCCACGGCACCTCCGGAGGTTTCACCTGTTGGGCGAACTGGTTGAGGCTCAGTTCCCACTCACCGACGGGGCGCTCCAGGCGCGTGAGCAACAGCCCTCCGGCCCCGGCCGAACGGTCCGCGAGCACCGCCGCGTACTCCAGCGACACGCCCCGGGAGCGCGCGCGAACGAACCACCACGCGAGCCCCGCGACGACGAGCGGAGGCACGGCCCAGACGGAAGCCCCCCGCAGGAGCAGCCGGCACAGCACGCACGCGGTGGCGGTAGCCCAGACGGGAACGAGCCCCGCGCCGGTCCACGCCACGACGTTGAGGCGCCGCTGCACGCGCCGGATGGGCGCGAGCACGAGGGACTGGAAGCGGCGTTCTTCGCTGGCGGCCATGCGTGGGCGGCAGTGTCGGACACCCGACCCACCGTTCACAAGCGACGCCCCGGAACGGTCGAATCCCGGGGCGAGCGGTCGACCTGCCGACGCCGGGCGTCGGGACGATGCGAATCCATGCGAACCCCGAGAGCCGGCGGCTAGTGTGCCGCGCATGAACTTCCGCTTTCTCGGTCGCAGTGGTCTGAAGGTCAGTGAGATTTCCTTTGGCAACTGGCTCACGCACGGCTCCCAGGTGGAGGAGGACGCCGCCCTGGCTTGTGTGAAGGCGGCGCTCGACACGGGCATCACCACCTTCGACACCGCCGACGTGTACGCCGGTACCAAGGCCGAAGCCGTGCTCGGCCGCGCCCTCAAGGGCCAGCGCCGTGAAGGCTACGAGCTGTTCACCAAGGTCTACTGGCCCACCGGCCCCGGCCAGAACGACCGCGGCCTTTCACGCAAGCACATCATTGAATCCATCCACGGCTCGCTGCGCCGCCTGCAGGCGGACTACGTGGACCTCTACCAGGCCCACCGCTTCGACGCGGAGACGCCCCTGGAGGAGACGATGCTCGCCTTCGCGGACATCGTGCGCCAGGGCAAGGCCCTCTACATCGGCGTCTCCGAATGGACCGCCGAGCAGATCTCCGCCGGCGCGAAGCTCGCCCGCGAGCTGCACGTGCCCTTCATCTCCAACCAGCCCCAGTACTCCATGCTGTGGCGGATCATCGAATCCAAGGTCATCCCCACCTCCGAAGCGGAAGGCCTGGGCCAGATTGTCTGGTCCCCGCTCGCCAAGGGCGTGCTCACCGGCAAGTACCTCCCCGGTCAGCCCCCGCCCGCGGACACCCGCGCCGCCACCCAGCAGGGCGCGCAGTTCATGACCAACTTCATGACGGACGACGTGCTCACCCGCGTCCAGCAGCTCAAGCCGCTCGCCAGGGAGGCCGGCCTGTCGCTCGCGCAGCTCTCCGTCGCGTGGGTGCTCCAGCATCGCAACGTCGCCTCCGCCATCATCGGCGCCAGCAAGCCGGAGCAGGTGCTCGACAACGTGAAGGCCACCGGCGTGAAGCTCGACGCGGAGCTCCTGCGCCGCATCGACGCCGTCCTCGGCCCCGTCGTGGAGCGCGACCCCGCGCAGACCACCAGCCCCAGCCGCAGGCCCTGAAAAACCCGGCAGGGGAAGCCCACCGTGGCTTCCCTCCCAGGCCATCCGACATCCACGCCCTCCTACCGCCATGCGCGGTTTCTTGAATTGCCACACCCTGGTGAAGCCCGCCGATCCAATTGACTTTTAGGTCGGGTGGAACAAGACAGGGCCTCGCGCGTTAGCAGTCCACACTCTCCACCCCCAGGCTTCTCCTCCATGACGTCCTTCCTCCTCCTGGCCCAGGCGGCCCCACCTGAACTCGGCTGGTTGAGCAGCAAGCTGCTCGGGGTGACGCTGGGCAGCGCCGAGTGGGTGCTCTGGCTGCTCGTCATCCTGTCCGTCATGTCCATCGCGGTGATGCTGGAGCGCGCCGTCTACTTCGCGCGCCACCGGCTGCCGAACTCGGAGGCGCTGGCGGTGCGGCTGGCACGCGGCGAGTTCGACGCCGTGAGCGCCGAGGTGAAGAACCAGAAGGGCATGGAGGCCGCCGTCATCCGCGAGGCCCTGGCCTCCGCGTCGCAGGGCCCCGACACCGTGGAGCAGGTGATCGCGTCCACCGTCGCCCGCGAGCGTCCCCAGTACGAGCGCTTCCTGTCCCTGCTCGGCACCCTGGGCAACAACGCCCCGTTCATCGGCCTGTTCGGCACGGTGCTCGGCATCATCAAGGCCTTCAACGACCTGGGCGAGATGAATGCCAAGGGCGGCGCCATGCAGCAGACGGTGATGGCCGGCATCTCCGAGGCGCTCGTCGCCACCGCCGTGGGCCTCGCGGTCGCCATCCCCGCTGTCGTCGCCTTCAACATCTTCAACCGCCAGCTCAAGACGCTCACCAGCCGCACCACGTCCCTGGGCCACGCGCTCGTCGGCGCCATGAAGGCGCGCAAGCCGGGCGCCGCGGGGGGGAACTAGCCCATGGCTGGCAGCGCGGGCGACAACGACGAGGAAATCACTGGCATCAACGTCACCCCGCTGGTGGACGTGGTGCTGGTGCTGCTCATCATCTTCATGGTGACGGCGAACTTCATCGTCCGCGAGACGGTGGAGGTGGACCTGCCCCGCGCCGCCAATGGCGGTGAGACGGTGCAGGGCCTGGTGAACGTCGTGCTCGACAAGGAGGGCAAGCTCTACTTCGACGGCGTCGAGGTCAACGAGGCCGACCTGTCCCGCCGCGTGGTGGAGGCCGTCAGCAAGGACAAGGACACGCGCGCCATCATCAGCGCGGACCAGACCATCGCCTACGGCCGCGTGATGCGCCTCATCGACGTGGTGAAGGGCCAGGGCATCGCGAAGTTCGCCCTCAACATCGAGAAGGACGTGGCCCCGTCGGCCGCGCCCGCCGCTCCCTGACCGGGGCACGCGAAGCCACCATGAGCCAGGCGGTCCTCGACTCTTCCATGACGCCCCGGCGCGACCGCTCCACGCGGTTCGTGCTGGCCTTCCTCTTCGTGTCGCTCGCGCTGCACGCGGGCGGCTTCTGGTTCCTCTCCACCCTCGAAGGCCGCAAGCACACCGTCGCCCAGCGCCCGGTGGAGCTCGTCATGGTGGAGGTGCAGAAGCCGCCGCCGCTCGTCGTGGGCATGACCATGTCGTCCACCACCAGCGCGGGCTCGTTCGCCGCGCCCGTGGGCAACACGTCCTACGGCAAGGCCAACGGCACCGCGAAGGACCCCAAGGAAGTGAAGGGCTACTCCGCGCCGAAGTACGTGCCCGTATACCAGGTGGACTCCGAGCCCACCGTCGCGTCCGAGGTGAAGATTCCCTACCCGGACGAGGCGCGCCGCGCCGGCATCGAAGGCACCGTGACGCTGTCCATCACCATCGACGCGGAGGGCAAGGTGGGCACCGTGAAGGTCATCTCCGGGCCCGGCTACGGCCTGGATGAAGCAGCGCGCGATGCCATCCGGCGCTTCCGCTTCAAGCCCGCCATCAAGGGCGGCGAGGCCGTGGCCACGGAGATGAAGTACTCGTACACGTTCCTGCTGGACTGACGCGGGGCCCCAGGCTCGGAAGCCCGGAGGCTCGGAGCCTCACTGCGTCTTGAGCGCGCGGCGCATGATGTCGCGCAGCGCCACCTGGTCCTCTTCCGGCATCTCGGTGACGAACGGCGGCGGCTCGAACATCCGCGCCATCAGCCGGCCGCGCAGCTCGGCGCCGGCCTCCGTCAGCACCAGCATCTTCACCCGCCGGTCCTGCTCGCTGCTGCGCCGCTCCACCAGCCCGCGCGCCTCCAGCCGGTCCACCAGCCCCGTCACGTTGGACGCGTCGCACGACAGGTAGTTGGCGAGCGTGCTCATCGCGAGCGCTCCCTCGCCCAGCTGCCGGAGGACGTGCGCCTGCACCGGGGACAGCTCGAACTCCGCCGCCAACGCGGGGAAGTTGCGCATGTGGGTGTGCAGCAGGGAGAACAGGAGCGTCCACGCCTGCTGCGCGAGCCCCTCCTCGCCCACCTCCGTCACACCGGAGGGGACCCCCGACGGACGCACCGCCTGCTCGCTGTGACTGTCGCTGTAGCCGCTCATAGTGAATTTACGTTAATTCACCCGACTCACATAAACAATTGACACTATCAACCTTTGAGGGGTACTACATTCCGCATATTCCAACATCCGACAGTGCGGAGTTCTTCAATGCGGCTCCGGGGTCGGGTAGAGGTCGCCGTGAAGTCGTTCTTTGGACGGATCCGCCTCGCGCTCCCGCGGGTCGGTGAGGAGGTCGAAGCGGTATGAGTACCCTTCTGGCGCTTTCCCTGTCGGCCGCCCTGGCCGCAGCGCCTGTACTGTCGCTGGACGAGGCGTTGGAGTCGGCCCGTCAGCAGAACCTCGATTTGAAGATTGCCCAGGAGCGCTTCGAGCAGGCATCGCTCGCGACGCGCAAGGCCTGGTCGGGCTACCTGCCGCAGGTGGCCGTGGGGGGCACCATCACGCGCAACAACGTGGCGGCCATCATCCCCGCGGGGGTCCTCGGCCCGAACCCCATCACCATCCAGCCGCTCATCCAGCAGGGTGCGCAGGCGGAGGTGCGGCAGGCCATCATCGCGCCGCAGCTCTGGGCGGCCATCGCGGCCTCCTACAAGTCGGTGAAGCTGGCGGAGCTGAACACGCAGACGGCGCGCCGGCAGGTGCTCTTCGGCGTGGCGCAGGCCTACTACGGTGCCGCGGCGCAGCAGGAAGCGCTGCGCGCCCAGGAGCGGCTGCTGGAGCTCAACCGGGCGCGGGAGAAGGACACCCAGGCCCGGTTCGACGCGGGCACGGTGACGCGCGTGGCGCTCCTGCGCGCGCAGCTGGACCGCTCGCGCGCGGAGCAGGACCTGGTGCGCGCGAAGAACGCGCTCGCCGGCCTGAAGCTGGCGCTGGGCACGCTCATCCAGCGGGAGCCGGACTTCGAGCTGGCCGCGCCGCCGGAGCCGCAGGTGCCCGCGCAGGCGTCGCCGGAGGACCTGGTGAAGCAGGCCATCGAGGCGCGCTCGGACGTGCAGGCCTCCGAAGTGGGGCTGCAGCTGACGCGCATCAACAAGAAGGGCGTCCTGCTGAGCTACCTGCCCACGCTGGGCGTCAGCGGCGTCTACCGCATCGCCAACGCGTCGGGCTTCGCCGGCTCCAACGAGACGTGGGCCATCACCTTCGGCGCCAGCTGGACGCTGTTCGACGGCGGCCTGCGCGAGGCGAACCTCTCCGAGGCGTCGTCGCGCGTGCGTGAGGCCACCGTGAGCCAGCAGCTGGCGCAGGCCCGCGTGAAGGAGGAGGTGCGTCGCTCCAAGCTGGACCTGGAGAACGCGCTCGCCAACCGCGCCAAGGCCGAGGAGGCCCTGGGGCTGGCGCGCGAGTCCAACCGCCTCACCGACGTGAGCTTCCAGGCGGGCGTCGCCACGTACCTGGAGGTCGCGGACGCCAACACCTCGCTCACCAACGCGGAGGTAGGCTTCGTGTCGGAGCGCCTCCAGGCGTCCCTCGCCGCCCTGCGCCTGCTCAACTCGCTGGGCTCGTTCGAGTCCGGTTCGGTGCGCAAGGAAGCAGCGGAGCTGGGCGCCCAGCCCGGCGCCGGCGCGGCGGCGCAGCCCGCGCAGCAGCAGCCGGCCCCCGCGCCGGAGCAGCAGCCGGCCCCCACGCCGCAGCCGTAGGCGGGGCCTCCAGGGGAAATTCCCGGCGCCCATCCTGGGGCGCCGGGTCCCCTGCCCTCCCGGGCGAGGAGCAGGTCCTGCGTTGTGGGGGTCCGGCGTCAGCCCCACCCTCCAGACAGGACCCACTTCCACGAGGAGGGCATCATGGCGGACGCATCCTGGGGCAACTGCAAGAACTGTCGCTTCTTCGCCGCCAACGGCGACGAGCCAGGCGCTGAAGAAGTGCAGAGCTGCAACCAGCCGGAGCTGAAGCAGTACGCGCTCGTGGTGTCGGGCGACAGCGGCTGCAACGCCTACGAGGCGCGCACCGGGGAGACGGTGCCCACCTACGAGGAGCCCGCCCCCTCCATGAACTGACGCGCGCCCTGCTCAGGCGCCTTTGACTTCGCGCACCCGGGGCACCACCAGCTCCGGCTCGTGCGCGTAGTAGATGCGCTCCATCAGCTTGCGCTGGTGCACCAGGGGCTTGTCGTACTTGTCCAGCCGCATGCCCTTGTGGCTGTAGGGCGTGTCCGCGACGGTGGGGATGAAGCGCGCGTCGTCGCGCACCTCCCACCAGGTGAGGCCCAGCGCGGCCTTCGCCGCCAGGGGCAGCAACGGCCGCAGCGCGGGCACCGTCGTGCGCAGGAAGGAGAAGACGTGCAGGCGCGTGGTGCGCGCCGTCTCCGGCACGAAGAAGATGTGCGCCTGCGTGGTGAAGGGGCGCGGCGCGCCGGTGGGGGACGACCAGCGGATGGTGTACACGCTGCGCACCGGGTCGAAGCGCGTCACCCAGTCGTTGTGGAAGAAGTCCCCCGTCTTCACCAGCAGCAGGCGCATGATGGGCGCGGGCCGCTGCGGGGCCCGGTAGTGCACCTCCGTGCGGTCCTCGAAGTTGTGCGCGTCGAACTCCACCGCGCCCGTCTGCGGGCCGCTCCACCCCAGCCGGGTGTGTACGAAGGGCGTGTGCTCGTCCTCGCTGAAGTTGTCGAGCGACACGTGCAGCGGCGCCTCGAACAGCGTGGAGAAGCTGCCTCCGAAGACGTAGTCCTCGCCGGACAGCTCCGGCATCGCGGCCACGGGCGTGTCCGAGCGCGCGAGCCACAGGTAGCCATGGCGCTCCACCACCTGGAAGCTCTTCGCCTCGCAGTGGCGCAGCTCCGGCTGACTGGGGTTGGTGCCCTGCCCCTTCGAGTCGAAGCGCCACCCATGGTACGGGCACTGGAGCTGGCCCTCCTTCGTCACCCTCCCCTTCGACAGCGGCGCGAAGCGGTGGGGGCACGCGTCGGACAGCGCCGCGGGGTGGCCGGAGGCGTCTCGGAAGAGGGCATAGGCATGGCCCCCCAGCTCGACGCGGACGGGGCTGCGGCGGAGCTGACGGGAGGGGAGCACCGGGTGGAAGTGCCGGACAACGTCGGGGGTAGGCTCCATGGAAGGGCCAGTATAGCGGCCTGTCGGACCTGACCCCCGGTGGGTCCAATCCCCGCGGGTGGCATAGACTGCCGCCCCGTGAATGCTCCCGTCCCTTCCCGCCACCGGGCACGCTGGTTCGCCGTGGGGGCCCTGGTCCTGCTGGCGGCGCTCGTCACGGGGGCGGTGCTGTACGTGCGGGGCGCACTCCCGGCCCCGGTGCCCCCGCTGGACAGGGCCTTCGGCTACCACGACTACGCGCGGGCGCTGGACCACGTGCGCCCCAGCGGGGACGTGGACTTCGAAGGGCTCCTGCGGGAGCGCGCGGGACTGGAGCGGTTCGTCGCGTCGCTCGCGTCGGTGTCGCCGCACAACCGGCCGGAGCTGTTCCCCACGCCCGAGGACGGGCAGGCGTATTGGCTCAACGCGTACAACGCGCTGGTGCTCCAGCACCTGGTGGAGCGCTACCCGGACGGCGTGGCGGCGTCGTGGTTCGGCCGCTTCTACTGGGGCCACGCGTGGCCGGTGGGCGGCGAGCGGCTGACGTTGTGGGCGCTGGAGCACCGCATCCTCTTTGGCGAGTACGCCGATCCGCGCGTGCACTTCGCCCTCTTCCGGGGGACGCGGGGCGGGCCCCGGCTGGATGGCGCGCCCTACCAGCCGGAGTTCCTGGACGCGCAGCTCAACGACGCCAGCCGCCGCTTCATGGGGGACAAGCGCCACGTGCGGCTGGAGGGCACCACCGTGCACCTGGCCTCCCTGTTCAAGACGCGGCGGGAGGACTTCCTCGCCGCGCTGCCGGAGGGCCGTGGCGGCAACGTGCTCCAGTTCGTCTGGGCCTTCCTGCCGGACACCTGCGAGGAGCGCCCGGGCTGTGACACGCGCGGCGACCTGGACCGCGCCTGCGGCACGCAGCTCGACACGTGCAGCCTCGCCTTCGCGCCCGAGGACCTCTCGCTGCCGGACGCCGGGGACGCAGCCTCCCGCCGTTGAGCGTCCGCGGCCGCGGGCTCCTGCTAGCCTCCCTCCCCGCACGAGGACGAGGAGGCGCGGGACATGACGACGGGAGCCGTGTGGCTGGCGACGTGGCTGGCCCTGGGAGCAGGGGGCGCGGACGTGAAGTGGGAGCCGCAGGTGAGCGGGACGACGGTGCGTCTGCGCGGGGTCAGCGCGGTGGACAAGCGCGTGGCCTGGGCCAGCGGCGACAAGGGCACCTTCGTGCGCACCACGGATGGAGGCAGGACGTGGAAGGCGGCCACCGTGCCGGGCGCGGAGGCGCTCGACTTCCGCGACGTGGATGCCTTCAACGAGCGCACCGCGTACCTCCTCTCCATCGGCGCGGGCGACAAGTCGCGCATCTACAAGACGACGGACGGGGGCGAGCACTGGACGCTCCAGTTCACCAACGCGGTGCCGGGCGCCTTCTTCGACGGCATGGCCTTCTGGGATGAACAGCACGGCGTCGCGTTCAGCGACCCGGTGGACGGACACTTCGTCGTCATCACCACGGAGGACGGGGGCGCGACGTGGAGGCCCGTGCCTGAAGGCGCGCTGCCGCCCGCGCTCCCGGGTGAGGCGGGCTTCGCCGCCAGCGGCACGAGCATCGCGGTGCAGGGGTCGTCCCACGTCTGGTTCGGCCTGGGGGGCTCGGCGGCGCGCGTGCTCCACTCGGCGGACCGGGGCCGCACCTGGAACATCGCGACGACGCCGCTGGCCACCGGCGAGGGCGGGGGCGTCTTCTCGCTGTACTTCTGGAGCCCGAAGGCGGGCATCGCGGTGGGCGGTGACTACAAGCACCCGGAGGTCACGACCGGCACGGTGGCCCTCACGCTGGACGGGGGCAAGACGTGGAGCGTGCCTCCGGGTACGCCGCCCGGGGGCTACCGCTCCTGCGTGGCCCCGCTCACGCTCGGCAGGAGGATGGCGCTCGTGGCGGTGGGGCCCACGGGCTCGGACCTGTCCACGGACGGTGGTGGCAGGACGTGGGCGCCGCTGGACGCCACCGGCTTCCATGCCGTGTCCACGCCGCCGCGCACGCATGACACGGCCTATGCGGTGGGCGAGGAAGGCCGCATCGCGCGGCTCGTGGACTCGCGCCCCGCCGCTCCCGGCCAGGCTCCGGAACCCGCCCCGAAGAAGCCGTAGCGCCCGCTTCAAGCTTCACGGGCGCGGGGGGCTGACCCCGCGCCCGGAGCACCTCACGCCGCGAGCAGCGCCGCTCCGATGATGCCGCTGTCGTCGCCCAGCTCCGCGTCGGCGACGAGCAGGCCCTCGCGAGATGTCTGCGACGCCCACGCCTGGACGCCGTCCAGCACGCGCTGCCGGATGCCCGGGCAGTGCGCCAGCACCCCGCCGCCCAGCAGCAGCCGCGCCGGGTTGAGCATGGTCACCTGGTTGGCCACCGCGACCGCCACGAACTGGGCCGCGCGCTCGTGGATCTCCTTCGCGCCCGCGTCGCCCATGTTCGCCGCCTTCTCCAACGTCACCGGCGTGATGCTGTCCGGGTCGTCGTAGACGAGCGACTCCAGGATGCGCGAGCTGCCGGTCGCCAGCAGTTCCTTCGTCTGGGCGATGAGGTTGTGGCCGCCCGCGTAGGCCTCCAGGCAGCCGTGCTCGCCGCAGCCGCACAGCCGACCGCCGGGCACCACCTTGATGTGGCCCAGCTCGCCCGCCACGCCGCCGGCGCCGTTCACCAGCCGGCCGCCCGCGATGATGGCGCTGCCCACGCCGGAACCCACGAAGACCACCAGCATGTCCTGCGCCCCACGGCCGGCGCCCGCGTGCAGCTCACCCCACGCCGCGGCGGACAGGTCGTTCACCACCTTCACGCCGTAGCCCAGCCGCGTCTTCAACATCTCGCCCAGGGGCACGTTGCGCCAGCCCAGGTTGGGCGCCACGGAGATGACGCCGGTGTCCTTGTGGATCTGCCCGGCCGCGCCCACGCCGCAGCCGTCCACCTTCACCCCGGCCCTCTTCACCGCTTCCTCCGCCGCCTGGGCGATGGTCTCCACCACGCCCTGCGGCTTGCGGTCCATCACCGCGGCCTTGGCGCTCGAGATGAGCGCGCCCTTCGCATCCACCACCGCGGCCCGGACGAACGTCCCGCCCAGGTCGATTCCCAGCGTCGGCATGGCCAGCTCCCTCCCTTGTGCGTGCTTCGCGTGGAGCGCCGGGCTTCAGGCGCCGACTTCGGACTGCGCCCGGGCGACCGTGCTCTCGATGAGCTTCTGGATCTCCTTCAGGCGGGACTCGGTGCTCGCCTCGAAGCGCAGCACCAGGATGGGCTGCGTGTTCGACGCGCGGATGAGGCCCCAGCCGTCCGGGAACGTCACGCGCACGCCGTCCACGTCGATGATCTGGTGGCCCGCGTCGCGCAGGATCTCCGTGGCGCGCTTCACCATCGCGAACTTCTTCTCCTCCTTCGTGTCGAAGCGCAGCTCGGGGCTGGCGTAGGTCTTCGGCACGTCGGCCAGGAGCTGCGACAGCGACTGCTTCTCGTGGGTGAGGATCTCCAGGAGGCGCGCGGACGCGTACACCGCGTCGTCGAAGCCGTAGTAGCGGTGCTTGAAGAAGATGTGGCCGCTCATCTCGCCGGCCAGCTCCGCGTGCTCCTCCTTCATCTTCGCCTTGATGAGGGAGTGGCCCGCCTTCCACATCACCGGCTTGCCGCCGTGCTTCGCGATGTCGTCGTACATCGTGTAGCTGCACTTCACCTCGCCGACGATGGCCGCGCCCGGGGCCTCCTTCAGCACGTAGCGGCTGAAGAGCACCATGATCTGGTCACCCCAGAGCACGTTGCCCTGGTCGTCGATGACGCCGATGCGGTCGCTGTCGCCGTCGTAGGCGATGCCCACCTCCGCCTTGTGCTCCTTCACGGCCTTGATGAGGTCCTGGAGGTTCTCCACCACCGTGGGGTCCGGGTGGTGGTTGGGGAAGTTCGCGTCCATCTCGCAGAACAGGGGCACCACGTCGAAGCCCATGCTGCGGAACAGCGGCACCGCCACCTCGCCGCCCGTGCCGTTGCCGGCGTCGATGACGATCTTCATGCCCTTGCGGCCCACCTTCACCGTCTGGCGGACGAAGTGGTTGTAGGGCGTGACGATGTCGTAGGGCGTCACCTTGCCGGGCTTCTTCGCGGTGGCGAAGTCCTTCGCCTCGATGAGCCGGCGCAGTTCCTGGATCTCATGACCGTGGAAGGTCGTCTTGCCCGCGCCAATCTTGAAGCCGTTGTACTCGGGCGGGTTGTGGCTGCCCGTGATCATGGCCAGGCCGTCCACGGGCAGCGTGTTGGCCGCGAAGTACGTCAGCGGCGTCGGCACCACGCCCACGTCGTAGACGTCCAGGCCCGTGGCGGTGAGGCCCTTGGCGAGCGCGTCGCGGAAGCGCGTGGAGGACTCGCGGCAGTCGCGCCCCACCGCGATGGAGGTGCCGCCCTTGCGGCGGATCATGGTGCCCAGGCCCAGGCCCAGGAGCTCCACCACCTCGATGGTGAGGTCCTTGTCCACCAGACCCCGGATGTCGTACTCGCGGAAGATGTGCGCGTTCATGGCAATGTCCCCACCCCTGTCCCGGCCGTGAGGGCTCGGCGGAGGGCGGCGGACAATACACGAGCGGGCCCGGGGGCTGCACACACCCGAGCGACACGGCCGACTCTTGAACGCC
>NZ_RAWB01000569.1 GCF_003612055.1 Corallococcus llansteffanensis | reverse complement strand
CTCCCCCACACATGAGTGCCCCTCCTTCCGATACCGAACAGGCCTTGAGGGCGGAGGTGGAGCGCCTTCGGGCCCGCCTGCGCGAAGCCGGCCTGGAGGAAGGCCCTCCCACGCATGCGTTCGACCGCCAACAGATGGCGGTGCTCTTCCAGCAGGCCAGCGTGGGCATCTCGCAGCTGGACCTGGAGGGCACGCTGGTCCTGGTGAACCAGCGCTTCTGTGACCTGGTCCAGCGCTCGCGCGAGGACGTGGTGGGACGCTCGCTGCTGGAGCTCACCCACCCGGAGGAGCGCGAGCGCGGCGCCGCCCTCTCCCAGCGACTGTTGGAGACGGAAGAGCCCTTCGCCGTGGAGAGCCGCCACGCGCGGCCCGACGGCGGCACTGTCTGGGTGCACCACCACGTGTCGCTGGCGAGGGACGCGTCGGGCCGGCCCCTCTTCGCCGTCTGCGTGTCGCGGGACGTCACCCAGAGCCGTGGCGCCGAGGAGCGCCTGCGCGTGAAGCGCGAGCAGCTGCGGCTGGCGCAGGAGGCGGGCGGCATCGGCGTGTTCACGCTCGACCTGGCCACCAACCTGCTGACGGTGACGCCGGAGTTCTGCCGGCTGTACGGCGTGCCGCGCGCGGACACGGTGCCCGCGACGGTCATCGAGTCGCTCGCGCTGGAGGAGGACCGGCACCGGGTGTCCAACGCGCGCACGCGGGCGTCGGGGCAGGTGATTCCGTCGGTGGAGTACCGCATCCGCAAGCCGGACACCGGGGACGTGCGGTGGATCTCCCGGCGGGCGTCGCTCGTGTACGACGAGGATGGGCGGCCGGTGCAGCTCATTGGCGTCACCCAGGACGTCACCGAGCGCCGCCTGGCCGAGGACGCGCTGCGCGAGGCCAACGAGCGCGTGCGGCTGGCGCTGGACTCCGACGTGGTGATTGGCACCTGGGTGTGGGACGTGCCCGCCAACCGGGTCATCGCGGACGAGCGCTTCGCGCGCTCCTTCTCGCTCAATGCATTGCAGGCGCGGGAGGGCCTGCCCATCGACCTCTTCGTGGCGTCCATCCACCCGGAGGACCGGCCCGGCGTGGAGGCGTTGATTGCCCAGACGCTGCAATCCGGTGGGCCGTACCGCACCGAGTACCGCGTGCGTCAGTGGGACGGCGTCTACCGGTGGGTGGAGGCGAGCGGGCACTGCGAGTTCACGCCCGCGGGCAAGCCCCTGCGCTTCCCGGGGGTGCTCGTCAACGTGGACGAGCGCAAGCGGGCGGAGCTGCGGCAGGCGGCGCTCATCCAGATGGGGGACCGGCTGCGAGACGCGCAGACGCCGGACGCCGCCGCGCTGGTGGCGATGGAGGTGGTGGGGCGCTTCCTGGGCGTGGCGCGCGCGGGCTATGGCGCCGTGGACGCCACCCACGAGCTGGTGACGCTGCCCCCGGGGTGGCTCTCCGGTCCGGGCATCCGGAGCATCGCGGGGGTGCACCGCTTCCGCGACTACGGGGCCTTCCTCGCGGACCTGATGCACGGCGAGACGGTGGCCATCGCGGATGTCCAGAAGGACGCGCGCACGGCGCACGGCGTGGAGGCCCTGCGGCGCATCTCCGTCCGGGCGCTGTGCAACGTGCCGCTGATGGAGCACGGCCGGCTGGTGGCGCTCTTGTACTTCCACGACGTGAAGCCGCGTGAGTGGACGGCGGAGGAGCTGGAGTTCACGCGCGACGTGGCCGACCGCGTCTGGGCGGCCATCGAGCGGCTCCGGGCGCTGGCGGAGCTGAAGCAGGCCAACGAGACGCTCGAGCAGCGGGTGGCGCAGCGCACGCGGGAGCGGGACCGGGTGTGGAACGTGTCCCAGGACCTGCTGGTGGTGGGCGACCTGCGGGATGGCCGCTTCATCAGCGTCAACCCGGCCTGGACGCGGATGCTGGGGTGGACGGAAGGAGAGCTGCTGGGGCGCACCTCCGAGTGGATGGAGGCCCCGGACGACTATGCGCGCTCGCGCGAGGAGGTCTCCCAGCTGGCGGGAGGCCGGCCGACGATGCACTTCGAGAGCGCCTACCGGTGCAAGACCGGCGGCCACCGCCGCATCTCCTGGACGGCGGTGCCGGTGCCGGAGGACGGCGTGCTGTACGCCAGCGGGCGCGACGTCACCGAGCAGCGGCAGACGGAGGATCAGCTGCGGCAGGCGCAGAAGATGGAGGCGGTGGGCAAGCTCACGGGGGGCGTGGCGCACGACTTCAACAACCTGCTGCAGATTGTCGGCGGCAACCTCCAGCTCCTGCAGCGCGACGTGGCGGACAACGAGCGGGGCCTGCAGCGGGTGCGCACGGCGCTGGGCGCGGTGGAGCGGGGCGCGCGGCTGTCGGGGCAGTTGCTGGCGTTCTCGCGGCGGCAGCCGCTGGAGCCGCGCTCGCTGAGCCTGGGCCGGCTGGTGCGGGGCATGGACGACCTCTTGCGCCGCGCGCTGGGCGAGGACGTGGAGGTGGAGACGGTCATCAGCGGCGGGCTGTGGAACACGCTGGCGGATCCGCACCAGTTGGAGAACGTCATCCTGAACCTGGCCATCAACGCGCGCGACGCGATGCGGGGCCACGGCAAGCTGACGCTGGAGCTGAGCAACGCGTCGCTGGATGACCACTACGCGCAGCAGCACCCGGACGTGATGGCCGGGGCGTACGTGCTGCTCGCGGTGTCGGACACGGGCGGGGGCATGACGCGGGAGGTGCTGGAGCGCGCGTTCGAGCCCTTCTTCACGACGAAGCCGGAGGGCCGGGGCACGGGCCTGGGGCTGAGCATGGTGTACGGGTTCGTGAAGCAGTCCGGCGGCCACGTGAAGATCTACAGCGAGGTCGGGCACGGCACGACGGTGAAGGTGTACCTGCCGCGCGCCTTCCAGGCGGAGGCGCCGGTGCTGGAGGTGGTGACGGGGCCGGTGGAGGGCGGGCAGGAGACCATCCTCGCGGTGGAGGACGACGCGGACGTGCGGGCGACGGTGGTGGAGCTCCTGACGGAGCTGGGCTACCGGGTGCTGCGCGCGGTGGACGGGCAGAGCGCGCTGTCCATCCTGAAGAGCGGCGTGGCGGTGGACCTGCTCTTCACGGACGTGGTGATGCCGGGGCCGGTGCGAAGCCCGGAGCTGGCGCGGCAGGCGCGGCTCATCCACCCGGACATCGAGGTGCTCTTCACATCGGGCTACACGGAGAACGCCATCGTGCACGGGGGCCGGTTGGATCCGGGCGTGCACCTGCTGAGCAAGCCGTACCGGCGCGAGGACCTGGCGCGCAAGGTGCGGGCGCTGTTGGATCAACGCAAGCAGCGGCTGGAGACGCCGGCGCCGCCGCGGGAGCCCAGGCCTGAGCCGGAGCCGCGCACGGAGCTGCCCGCGACGCAGGAGTCCGCGAAGCGGATGCACGTGTTGCTGGTGGAGGACGACGCGGACATCCGCGAGTCCGCGAGCGAGCTGCTGGGGCTCCTGGGGCACGCCGTGATGCCGGTGGCGAGCGCGGAGGAGGCACGGGTGGCGCTGGCGGCGGGTCCGTTCGACGTGCTCTTCACGGACGTGACGTTGCCGGGCATGTCGGGCGTGGAGCTGGCGCGCGAGGTGGCGCTGCGAAAGCCCGCCATGCGCATCATCATCGCCTCGGGTCACGGCCGCGCGGCGCTGGACGGAGACCCGCGGCAGTGGCTGGGCGTGGTGGTGCTGCCCAAGCCCTACGCGCTGCCACAGATTGAACAGGCATTGGCCCAGGTGGCCGCGGTGCGCTGAGCCTCAGCGCTTGAGGGAGGCCAGCAGGCCCTGCGTGTTCCAGCGCTCATGTTCATCCAGGGAGGGCAGATACGCGCGGACCTCCGCGACCATGGCCTCGGCGGCGGGCAGGTCCTCGGGGGAGACCTTGGCGGCCCACTGCCAGTACTCCGCGGCCGCGTAGGCGTATCGCCTCGTCCCCAGCGGATGTCGCAGCAGGGCACGCAGCGCGGCCCGCACGACACGCGGGGTCTGCTTCCAGTGCGTGGCACACAAGAATGCATACTGGTCGAGGGCGCGGTGAAGCGCGGCCGTCGGCACCCGTCCGACATGGCGCCGCTCCAACTGTCTGAGTGCCGCGCGGAAGCGTCGCCAGTCCTCGGTTACATCCAGGCGCTCCTTGTCCTGCACGAAGGCAAGCCAATGCGGGTCATGGAGCGTCGGATCAGCGAACCCTTCTTTCATTTTCCCGGGCATTCGAGCGGTTTCCCATTCCAAGAGTAGATGGCGAGCGGCCAGAATCCATGGGCCATGCAGTAGGCCCGGCAGGAGTCACACCGACTCTCTCCATTCACGCGGCCCTCAAGGTGTTCCCCGCCGGCATCGACACAGCGGACGTAGTCGTCGATGCAAGTCTCCCGGACGCGCTCGGACTCCTTCTTCCGCGCCTCCTCCGTGGCTCCGGGCGGTGGCAACGGATTGGGCGGTCGGGGACGAGACACAGTTTCCAACTGCTCACAGGCCGCCGCCGAACCGTTCTTGCACGCGCAATCCACCGTGCCCACACAGCCCGGCCCCGGCCCTGGTCCCACGGATTGCCGGAAGTGCCGTGGGCTGCCCGCGCAGCCCACGGCACCGAAGCACAGCATCAGCACGACCGCCCATCGCATCCCCGCTCATTAGCATGTGGGGTCTGCCTCGGACGCCATCCGCCATCGCGGACGCACACCGGGGTTCAGCGCTTGAGGGAAGCCAGCAGGCCCTGCGTGTTCCAGCGCTCGTGGTCATCCAGGGAGGGCAGATACGCGCGGACCTCCGCGACCATGGCCTCGGCGGCGGGCAGGTCCTCGGGGGAGACCTTGGCGGCCCATTGCCAGTACTCCGCGGCGGTGTAGGCGTACATTCTCTTCCCCAGCGGGTGTTTCAGGTAGTCGCGCAATGCGCCACGCACGACACGCGGCGTCTGCTTCCAATGCGCGGCACAGAAGAACGCAGTCTCCGCGAGATAGCGTTTCATCGAGTTCGATGGCACCCGGCTGGTATGTCTCCGCTCCACGCGTTTGAGACCTGCGCGGAAGCGCGGCCAGTCCCTCGGTGCAAGTCCAGTCGTCTCCTGCACGTCCATGATGAAGGCGTGCCAGCTCGGGTCCTTGTAGGGCGGATCCTCGAACGCATTTCTTATCTTCCCGGGCATCTGTGCTGTGCTCCATTCCAGGCCCGGCCCTGATCCCACGGATTGCCGGAAGTGTCGTGGGCTGCCCGCGCAGCCCACGATGCCTCCGCACAGCAAAAGCACGAGTCCTAGTCGCACACCTGCTCGGTGGCATGCGAGGTGGCCTTCGGACTCCAGCCCTCATTGCCGTCCTTCTCGAAGAAGAACTTCCCGCGCGTGCGCTGCCGCGTGCCCACTTCATTCAACGTGTTCGCGTCGTACAGCCGCCCGTTCACCATCGTGTAGCGCACCGTGCGGCTGTTCGAGATGTCCTCCAGCGGGTTCTTGTCCAACACCACCAGGTCCGCCAGCTTCCCTGCCTCCACCGAGCCCAGGTCCGCGTCCATCCCCAGGTAGCGCGCCCCGTTCAGCGTGCCCACGCGCAGGGCCTGCATCGGCGTCATGCCGCCTTGAACGAACATCGCCAGCTCCCAGTGCGCCGCCAATCCCTCGCGCTGCCCATGCGCGCCCAGCTGCACGCTCACGCCCAGGTCGTTGAGCTCCTTCGCGCCGCGCGCCACGTTCTGGTGGTTGAACTCGTCGTCCGGCACCATCCCCCGCCGCCGCGACCGGCCGTCCACCACGCGCCGGGGCACGAAGGACAACAGGCGCGTGTCCTCCCAGACGTTCGTCTTCTGATACCAGTAGTTCTCCCCCATCAGCCCGCCGTAGGACACGCCCAGCGTCGGCGTGTAGCCCACCCGCGTGCCCTTCCAGAGCTGGCGCACGTCGTCGTAGATGCGCGCCACCGGCAGCGAGTGCTCCACGCCCGTGTGCCCGTCCACCACCATCGTCAGGTTGTGCTGGAGCAGCGAGCCGCCCTCCGGCACCACCAGCATCCCCAGCTCACGCGCCGCCTGCAGCACCTTCTGCCGCTGGTCGCGCCGGGGCTGGTTGTAGCTCTTCACGCTGAAGCCCCCCAACGCCTGCATCCGCCGCAGGTGCCGGCGCGCGTCGTCCAGCGTCTCAATCTCCACGTGCGCGCCCGCGCTCGCCGCCCCGTACAGGATGGTGCCCGTGGAGAAGATGCGCGGCGCCGCGAGCATCCCCGCCTTGCCCATCTCGCTCGCGGCGAAGATGGTCTCCGAGTTGTTCGACGGGTCGTGCAACGTCGTCACCCCGAACGCCAGCGACGCCGCCTGCACCCAGCTCTGCTCCGGCATCAGCCCGTCCACGCCCATGCGCCCGTGCCAGTGCACGTCCACCAGGCCCGGCATCAGCGTCTTGCCCTTCACGTCCACCACCTTCGCCCCCGCCGGCACCGCCAC
>NZ_RAWB01000568.1 GCF_003612055.1 Corallococcus llansteffanensis | reverse complement strand
GTGTGGGCATCCCGTCCTCACGGACTACTTCGACCCGGCGCAGGAGGGGAACTTCGGCCACCTGGACCTGGCCCGCTGGGGCGACGCCTACGTGGTGGCGCCCGCGACGGCGGACCTGCTGGCGAAGATCCGGGGCGGCTTCGGCGGGGACGCGGTGACGACGTCGCTGCTGGCCTTCAAGGGCCCGGTGGTGCTGGCGCCCGCGATGAACGTGGCGATGTGGGAGAACACCCGGACGCAGGAGAACGTGGCGTCGCTGCTGGCGGATCCGCGCTTCACCACCGTGGGGCCGGGCGCGGGGATGCTGGCGTGCGGCGACGTGGGCTCCGGGCGGCTGGCGGACGTGGGCGCCATCGTGTCCGCGGTGGCCGCGCGCCTGGGCGGCGGGCCGCTGCAGGGCAGGACGGTGCTGGTGACGGCGGGCCCCACGCGTGAGTTCCTGGATCCGGTGCGGTTCATCTCCAACCCGTCCACGGGGAAGATGGGGATGGCGCTGGCGCACGAGGCGAGAGCGCTGGGCGCGACGGTGACGGTGGTGCTGGGGCCGGTGGGGCCGGTGGACCGCACGGGCCTGGAGGTGGTGGACGTGGTGAGCGCGGAGGACATGGCGCGCGAGGTGTTGTCGCGCGTGGAGTCCGCGGATGCGTTCATCGCGACGGCGGCGGTGAGCGACTGGCGTCCGGAGGTGCGGGCGCCGCAGAAGGTGAAGAAGGGCGAGAGCCCGGAGTCCCTGCGCCTGGTGCGCACGCCGGACGTGCTGCTGGAGGCGTCGCGCAAGGTGGCGGGGAAGGCGAAGCGCCCGGTGCTGGTGGGCTTCGCGGCCGAGACGGAGCGGGTGGTGGAGCACGCGCGCGAGAAGCTGGAGCGCAAGGGGCTGGACGCCATCGTCGCCAACGACGTCACCGCAGCGGGCGCGGGGTTCGGCACGGACACGAACCGGGTGACGGTGATCTCCCGCACCGGGCCGGACCGCGTGCTGGAGGGCAGCAAGCGCGCGGTGGCGGGAGAGATCTTGTCGCTGTTGCTCGTGCCACCGCGCGGGTGACATGCGGGGCCGCCGCTCAAGGGATGAGCTTGCGGCGGCGGAAGTCCGCGAAGAGGTCGCGGAACATCGCCTCCGTTTCGATGTGCTCGTGGAAGCCGAACCGGCGGGCCTTGGAGCCATCCGCGACGAAGTCGTAGCCCGTGGAGAACACACCCTGCGCGAAGGGCCACGCCGACACGTCCTGGTACGAGTTCCGCGCGAGCCCGTGTTTCTCCACCATCGCGTTCCAGCGCGGCCCCTTGTCCGCCATCACGTCCACCAGCGACAGGGGCAGGGGAGGGGCCACCTCCAGGTCGAAGGAGCGCGCGATCTTCGGCCACATCTCGCTCCACCGGAACTGGTCTCCGTTGTTGATGTTGAACGCCTGGTTGGCGCACTTCGGCTCCGTGGCCGCCCACACGGTGGCCCGCGCCAGCAGCCCGGCATCCGTCACCTCCAGCAGGATGTCGTACGCGGTCGGTGTCCCGGGGAAGCGCAGCGGGATGCCCAGCTCCTTCGACATCGCCGCGTACACCGCGATGGCCAGCGTCAGGTTCATCGGGTTGCCCAGCGCGTAGCCCGCCACGATGGACGGACGGATGGCGGACCACGTCCACGCCTTGCCCCGCTGCCGCTGCTCCAGGAAGTCCTGCTGCTCCACGTTGAACTCGGGCGGCATGTGGGCCGCGTCCGTCTCCCGGGCCGGCGTCTTGAACGGGCCCAGGTGCGCGCCGTAGACCTTGTAGCCCTGCATCAGGCTGACGTGCTTCAGCCCCTTCGCGATGGGCTCCACCGCCTCCACCACGTTGACGAGCATGGCGAGGTTGGGCGCCACCATCGCCACGGGCGTCGGCCGGTCCTGGAACGCGGTGTAGAAGATGTGCGTCACCTGCGTGAGGCCGCCCAGCTTCTTCCGGCAGTCCTCCGCATCGAGCAGGTCCACCGACACGTAGCGCACCCGGTCGCGGGCCTCGCCCCCGCGTCGCGACAGGCCAATCACTTCCTAGCCCTCCAGCGTCTCCAGGTGGGCGATGAGGTTGAGTCCGATGATTCCATGGGCCCCGACGACCAGGGCCACGTTCTTGCGCGCGTTCATGCTGTCCTCCAGGTATGGCGTATGGCCACCACCATGGACGCGCTCCGGTGCGTGGAGTAGAGCGCCCGGGAGCACAGCACCTGTGAGTTCAATTCCATGGCGCGTCTGGACATCAACCGCTCCGGTGAGATGGAAGTCTTCGTCCGGGTCGTCGAACTGGGTGGCTTCTCCGCCGCGGCCCACGCGTTCCGGATGACGCCGTCCGCGGTGAGCAAGCTCGTCGCCCGCCTGGAGGACCGCCTGGGCGCCCGGCTTGTCCACCGCAACACCCGGGGCCTCCAGCTCACCTCCGAGGGCTGCGTCTTCTACGAGCGCAGCGTCCGCCTGCTCGCGGACCTGGAGGAGGCCGAGCGCGGCGTCACCACCAGCGAGACTCCGTCCGGCCGCGTGCGCATCAACGCCAACGTCCCCTTCGGCACGCACATCCTGCTGCCCCGCGTGCAGGACTTCCTCGCGCGCCACCCGGCCATCACCCTGGACATCACGCTCACGGACCAGGTGGTGGACCTGCTGGAGGAGCGCACGGACGTGGCCATCCGCGCCGGCCCCCTGAAGCCCTCCAACCTCATCGCGCGCAAGCTGGGAGAGACCCGCTACGCCATCGTCGGCTCACCCGCCTACCTCAAGCGCGTGGGGACCCCGAAGAAGGTCGCGGACCTGGAGCAGCACAACCGCCTGGGCTTCAGCTACGTGCGCGCCGTCCAGCACTGGCCCTTTGTCGAACGCGGGGCCGCCGTCTCCGTGCCCTGCGTCGGCAACGTGCAGGCCAGTGATGGCGAAGCGCTGCGGCACCTGGTGCTCGGGGGCGTCGGACTCGCGAGGCTCGCGGGCTTCCAGGTGCGCGAGGACCTGAAGGCCGGGCGCCTGGTCGCGGTGCTCGAGGAGCAGAACTCCGGCGACATGGAGGCCGTGCACGCGGTGTTCCTGGATGCCGCGGGCCACCTGCCGGCGCGCGTCCGCGCGTTCCTCGACTACTTCTCCCAGGTGGGGCTCGGCTGACGCGGCGGCACCCGCGCCATCTGTCCCGCCGCCGCCTCCGCGCCGTAGATGAACGTGTGCTGCTCCACCTGCACGGACTCGCGGTAGTCGGGCTCGCCGCCCTTGTCGTTCCAGTCCACGCGGTCCATGCGGATGAGGCGCGAGGAGTACGGCAGCAGCGTCGTCGGATCCGTCACCAGCTCCAGCTCCCGGCGCGCGAAGCGGCCCGTCGTCTCCGGCGTCTGTCCCACGGGCTCCAGCACGACGCGCAGCCGCACGCAGCGGGGCTCCGGGTCCGCATCGCCGCAGGGGATGCCCACCTGCAGCAGGGTGCGCTCCTCGGCGGGCACCTGCTCATGCGTCCGTCGCCCGGTCTCCACGCGCATCTTCGTCTCGACGACCTCCTCCGCGCCGGGCTTCAGGCGCACGCCGCTCCAGCTGCCCACCCACATGTTCCACTTCTCCCGGGCGTCCTGCTCCAGCCCGGCGGTGACCTTCGCGGTCACCTGGGCCTTCTTCTCCGGGCTCAGCGGCAGCGCGTCCAGGAAGTCCTGCCCCGGCGAGTCGTCCATGGGGTCGATGCCCCGGAACGCGCCGTGGTCGTCGATGATCAGCGTGGGCACCGGATCCATCAGCGCGGAGAGCCCGGACCCGGACACCTCCACGTCATGGGGAATCAACCGGCGCTGTCCTTGGGGATCCACCGGCCCCAGCGTCATCATGTACCGGCGTTGCGCCGTCATCCGACCGCGCCGGGTCGTCTGCATGTCCACCGTGTGGGCCACGCGCATGGACACCTGCTCCGGCCACGCGAACCTCAGCGTCAGGGTGTCCCCACCTCGTGAGCCGCCGAGCGTGGCGCACCCGAAGACCCCCGGGAACAGGACGGCGACGAACACCCACGGGCGCAGGGAGGAGGCCATGTCCCCTGACGATAACCCCCTCCCGGGGTCCGCGCCGCGCACCGGAGAGCGCGCCTGCGCGAACCCCGACACTTCGGCGCACGTCAGGCCAGGGCCAGCGTCCCGCGCCGCAGGCCCGCGTACTCCAGCACCGCGAAGGCCGCGACCGCCGCCGCCTGCGCCGCGACGAACAGCATCCCGAGCCCCGTGGGCGTCGTCGGGCCGTGCGTCAGCAGCAGCACGCTGTCCACGACCCAGAGCGCATTGACCGCGACCACGAACCACACCGGCCAGGAGGGCAGGGTGGCCCGTGACGCCAGGTACCCGAGCAGCAGGGCGAAGGGGATGAGGCCCAGCCCCGCCATGCGCAGCAGCCCTGGATCCAGGCCCAGCAGGGGCGCCAGCGGGCCCGCGGCCGCCGCCATCAACAGGCCCATGGCTCCGCTGGCGACCCCGTCCAACAGCAGCGAGCGACGCAACAGGCTTCCCGACACGTTCTTGACGCTCATGGCGAACATTCCCTTGCAGGAGGTGGGTGACGACGGGGCACAAGATGCGAGCCGGCCCTGTCGCTGTCGATTACCTGCGAGGGAATGGAAGCGATGACGTGCGCCCCCTATCTTCGGGCCATGACGAGCCTTCAGCAGAGCCGCCCCGTGGGAGAACTGCTGCGCGGCTGGCGTCAGCGGCGCGGCCTGAGCCAGATGGACCTCGCGTTGCGCGCGGAGGTCTCCACCCGCCACGTCAGCTTCCTGGAGACCGGCCGCTCCCAGCCCAGCCGCGACATGCTGCTGCACCTGGCGGAGGAACTGGACGTGCCCCTGCGTGAACGCAACGGCCTCCTGGTGGCTGCGGGCTTCGCGCCTGTGTACGCCGAGCGCTCCCTGGACGACCCCGCGCTGCGCGCCACGCGCGAGGCCGTGGACCTGGTGCTCGCGGGCCATGAGCCGTACCCGGCGCTCGCGGTGGACCGGCACTGGACGCTCGTGACCGCGAACCGCGCGGTGGGCGTGCTCCTCGCGGAGCTGCCCCCGGAGATGCTCCAGCCGCCCGTCAACGTCCTGCGCCTGAGCCTGCACCCGTCCGGGCTCGCGCCGCGCATCGAGAACCTGCGCCAGTGGCGCGACCACGTCCTCTCACGGCTGGGCCGACAGGTGGACGTCTCCGCGGACCCCACGCTCGCGGCGCTCCTGGAGGAGCTGCGCGGCTACCCGGTGCCTGAGGCGCGGGCGGCCTCGAAGGAGCGCGACTTCGCGGGCGTCGTGGTGCCGCTGCGAGTGCGCACGTCCCTGGGGCTGCTGTCGCTCTTCAGCACCACCACCGTGTTCGGCACGCCCGTGGACATCACGCTCGCGGAGCTGGCCATCGAGTCGTTCTTCCCGGCCGACCCCGACACGGCGGAGGTGCTGCGGCGGGCCGCGTCCGAGCGGTCCCGCCAGGATGCCTGAGGCGCGCTACTTCTTCGCGCGCACCGTCTGGAGCGCGGTGCCCCAGGAGACGACCTGATCCAGCATCGTGTTCACCGACTTCTCCTTGTGGGGGTCGGGCTTGAAGACGGCGAAGTTCTCGAAGTCGGTGAAGAGCGACAGCTGCACCTGGGCGCGCACGGTGGCCATCTGGAGTTCGGCCGCGATGAGGCGCAGGTGCTCCACCGCGCGCACGCCGCCCGCGCTGCCATAGGCCACGAAGCCGGCGGCCTTGTTGTTCCACTCGGCGTAGAGGTAGTCGAGCGCGTTCTTCAGCGCCCCGGACGTGCTGTGGTTGTACTCGGGCGTGACGAAGACGTAGGCGTCATACCCGGCCACCTTCGCGGCCCAGGTCTTCGTGTGCGGCAGGGTATACTTCCCCATCGACGGGGGGAACGGCTCGTCCAGCAGCGGCAGGTTGAAGTCCTGGAGGTCGACGACCTCGTACTCGGCGTCGGTCCGCTTCTTCGCGATGTCGTGGACCCAGCGGGCGACAGCGTCCGCCTTGCGACCCGGCCGGGTGCTCCCCACGACGATGGCCACCTTGATCATGTGTGCTCTGCTCCTGGAAACGGGCTTGGGACGACTGGGACGCCCGACCTTTTCCCGCGCGCGCCTCCGGGGAAAGCAGAAAGGCCGTGGGTCTGTCCTGCACCCGACCCGGGCCCGGCCTTCCGCCCGGAAGGTGGCGGAGGGCCCGACCCTGGGCTAAGCGTACGGGCAACTTCTCCGGCTGCTTCCTTGCGCCGGGGCGGGCCCTCCGCTACCGATCCGAAACCGTGAACGACGACACGCTCGATTCCTCGCAGGAGCTGGCCGACGTGCTCCAGGACGTGCGCCGCCACCTCCTCTGGCAGGAGGAGAACGCCGGCCGCGTGCTGCTCGTCGACGCGAAGGTCGCCGCCGAACTCCAGCAGCAGCGCGCTGGCGCCGCGTCCGTGCGGACGATGATCGCCCGGAACAAGGC
>NZ_RAWB01000567.1 GCF_003612055.1 Corallococcus llansteffanensis | reverse complement strand
GGCCCACGGGGCTTTCGCCCACGGCGCCACGGCCGGTGACGCCCGTGTCCCCCTCGAGCGCGTCCGCCCCCGCGCCCCGGGCGCCTCCGGTGCCGGCGGCCACGACGTCAGCGCCCGCCGCGCCCGGAGGCTTCACGCCTGGAGCGGCGGCACGGCCCGCCGCGCCCCGGGCGCCCGGCCTGGGCGGTCCTCCGCGCGCGGGCGGTCCTCCGGGCCGCTTCGGCGCCCGGCCCTCCACGCCGCGCCCGCCGCCCACGCCGGAGCAGATCCTGGCGCTGGCGACGCGCGAGCACGTGCCGGCGCGCATCGCGAAGGGCGAGCTGGAAGGGAAGATGAAGGCGCGCATCTGGCGCAAGCTGCACGCCGAGGAGGCGAAGCGCTTCGACCAGGTCTACGAGCTGATGGGCCAGACGGCGGGCCTCACCCTGGGGGACGCGTTCGGCATCCTCCAGAGCGGCCTCACCGTGGCGGAGTTCATGGCGCGCAAGGAGCGCAGCCAGCGCAAGGCGGCCATCAAGCAGGCGCGTGGCCAGGTGGACAACGCGCTCGTGGCGGACTTCCTGGGCGCGTTCATCGAGCAGAAGACCGAGCTGTCGGTGGTGCTCGCGGAGCGCTCGCTGCTGGACACGCTGCTGTCGGAGGAGGCCATCACCTTCACCTTCGAGCGCACGGGCCGGCTGGAGAAGCTCCAGGTGGTGCTCATCGCGCGCCGGGGTGACTGGGAGCGGCTGATGCCGACCCTGGACCGGGACGCGAAGCTCACCCAGAAGCCGGCGCAGGTGGCGCGGCAGCCGGACAAGCGGCCGTATTCGGACCCGCGACCGTTCCTGCCGCACATCGGTCAGACGGTGAAGCTGGTGCTGCGCAACGGCATCACGGTGGAGGCGCCGCTCGCACGGGTGGGCCGCTTCGACGTGCTGCTGGGCGAGCCGGGCCACGAGCTGTTCATCCCGCTCCACGCCCTCTTGCGCTTCGACGCGCCTCCAGCGCCCGACGACGACGCGTCCGACGACGACGCGGAGCCGGACTCCGGGGCCTGAGGTCCGCTGTTGTCGTCCCTGCCGGGCGGCCCCGCTTCCACGCCGGGCCGCCCTCTCTTCTTTCTTCCGGAGCCCTGACCATGCGTCCGTTCTTCTCCCGCATCATCAAGCCCTGGCTGGCGCTCACCGCGGCGGCGATCCTCGCGGGCGCCTCCCAGCAGGCCTGCACCAAGGACGCGACGGCCAAGGCCCCGGACGCCCCCGCCGCGGTGGAGGCGGGGCGGCGGGAGAACGGCGTGCACGTGGTGGACCTGGCCGTCACGGAGAAGGGCTTCGAGCCCGGCGCCGTGCAGCTCAAGAAGGGCGAGCCGGTGAAGCTGGTGGTGACGCGCAAGACGGACGTGACGTGCGCCACCGAGCTGGTGATGGACGAGTACAAGATCGACGCGAAGCTGCCGCTGGACACGCCGGTGGAGATCGCCTTCACGCCGAGTCAGTCCGGGACGCTCCGGTACGGGTGCGCGATGGGGAAGATGATCGCCGGCACCTTCGTCGTGGACTAGCGCTGGCCCTCCGTTAACTGGCGATGTCCCCCCGGCCGGGTAGGCTCGACGCCCTGCATGGGCAGCTCGGAGCTCTTCACCCGGCATGTCTTCCTCGACCTCGAAACGACGGGGCTGGACCCGCGTGTGGACGAGGTCATCGAGGTCGGCTGTCTCTTCTTCGAGCACGGCCGCGAGGTGGACCGCTTCAGCCGCCTGTACTCCGCGTCGCGCCCGCTGAACCTCACCATCCGCCGCCTCACCGGGCTGGGTGACGCGCAGCTCGCCGGACAGCCCCGCTTCGACACCGAGCGCGCCGAGCTGCGCGAGCGGCTGAAGGGGTGGACGGTGGTGGCGCACAACGCCCCCTTCGAGAAGGGCTTCCTGCCGGACGTGCTGGGCCCCATCCAGGCCCCGGTGCTCGACTCGTGCGAGCTCATGCACTACCTGCACCCGGAGCTGCCCAGCCACTCGCTGGAGTCGCTGATGCGGTGGGCGAAGCTGGGCTCACAGCAGCCGCACCGCGCGCTCCACGACTGCGCGGCGGTGCACGGAGTGCTGGTGCACGCGCTGGACGGCTGCGTGCGCGACGGGCGCGCCGAGGACGTGGCGGACCTGCTCTCCACGATGGACCCTCGCGCCCGCGCCTCGCTGGGGCCCACGCCGCTCCTGGACGCGGCCCTGTCCCCGGAGGACGCGCGCGACCTGGCGATGGACGCGGAGGCGCGTCCGCTGCTGGAGCTGCTCTCCCGGCTGTGGGAGGCGTGCCGCGCGACGCCGGTGCCGCTGGGGCTGGAGGCGACGGGCGGCTTCCTGCGGGCGCGGCCAGAGCGTCGGCGGGCGCATGGCGCACGTCCTCCCCCCGAGCCGGAGGCGGACGCGACGCCGCTGCCGGTGCGGCCGGAGGAGGTGGCCCAGGTGCTGGGGCCGGGCGGCGCGCTGGAGAAGAGTGGCGGGTTCATGTCACGGCCCGCGCAGGTGGAGATGGCGCAGCTGGTGGCGCGCACGCTGTCGGACGGCGGGCAGGTGGCGGTGGAGGCCGGCACCGGCACGGGCAAGTCGCTGGCGTACCTCACGCCCGCGGCCCTCTTCGCCGCGCGCAACGGGCTGAAGGTGGGCGTGGCGCCGCACACGAAGACGCTCCAGGACCAGCTCCTGGAGAAGGACCTGCCCCGGCTTCACCAGGCCACGGGGGGCGGGTTCGGCTACGCGCTCCTGAAGGGGCAGACGAACTACCTCTGCCGCCGCCGCGCGCTGGAGGCCACGCGCGTGGAGCCGGGGATGAACCACGCCGCGAGAGCCCCCCGGGCCTACGTGCGCGCGTACCTGCGCCGCAGCCAGGATGGGGACCTGGACCGGCTGAGCCACTGGTTCCGCGAGCGCTTCCCCGGGATGCACGGGCTGGTGCCGGCGGTGCGCTCCGAGGCGGCGACGACGCTGGGCGAGCGGTGCCCGCACCACCACAAGTGCTTCTACCACTCAGCGGTGGCCCAGGCGCGCGAGGCGGACGTGCTGGTCATCAACCAGTCGCTCGCGTTCGCGTGGCCCGCGCGCTACCCGCGCCTGGATCACCTGGTGCTGGACGAGGCGCACGAGCTGGAGGACGTGGCCACCACCGCGCTCACGGTGGAGCTGTCGGACCTGGCCTTCCTGCGCCTCACGGAGCGGCTGCACGGGCGCGATGGACGCCGGGGCCTCTTCGCGGAGCTGCGCCGGGCGCTGGCGGCCACGCGCCGCGACGACTCCCGCTCGCTCATGGGTGAAGTGGACGACGCGCTGCGCACGCTGCTCCAGGAGGCGCGCGGGCTGGGTGAGCAGGTGACGGCGCTGTGCGAGCCCGCGTCGGCGATGCCCGGCGAGGACGCGGACGACGCGGCCTACGCGCCGGAGCTGCGGGTGACGGACGCCGTGCGCGCCCTGCCCGCGTGGGAGCCCGTGCGCGAGGGGCTGGACGCGGTGCGCGGCGCGCTGCAGCGCATCCACACGCTGCTCGCGGTGCGGGCGCTGGCGGCGCTGCCGGAGCTGGCGGTGAAGCAGCCCTCGCTGGAGCGGGAGCTGGCCGGCGCCACCACGGAGCTGGGAGAGCTGGCGGTGCTCGCGGGGGAGCTGGCCGGAGAGCCGGACGTGAAGCGGTGCTACGCGGCGCGCGCGGAGCCTCGCAAGGGGCGCTGGAGCGTGGGCGCGCAGCCGGTGGACGTGTCCGAGTCGGTGTCGCGCGACTTCGCCGCGAACAAGCGCGCGCTGGTGATGGCGTCCGCCACGCTGGGCACGGGCGACAACGTCCCCTTCGTGCTGAAGCGGCTGGGGCTCAAGCCGCCGCTGTTCCGCGCGCCCTCGCCGTTCCACCTGGGACAGCAGGCGCTGGTGGTGCTCGTCACGGATGCGCCCCGCGCGCACGAGGAGCCCTTCATCGACTGGGCCTCCGGGCGCATCTCCGGGCTGGCGCAGGTGATGGGCGGACGCGTGCTGGGCCTCTTCGCCTCCACGCGGCGGCTGGAGCGGGTGGCTCGCGAGGTCCAGGCTCGGCTGGAGCCGCACGGGATTGAAGTGCTGCGCCAGTCGCGCGGGCACGGACGCTCGCTGGCGGCGCGGCAGGAGCGCGACACGGGCACGGTGCTGCTGGGCACCAAGAGCTTCTGGCAGGGCGTGGACATCCCCGGGCGCGGCGTGGGGTGTGTCTTCATCGACAAGCTGCCCTTGGAGCCCGCGTCACGGCCGCTGGTGGCCGCGCGCGAGGAGCCGCTCGCCCGGGGCGGCAACGAGTACCTGGGCTTCCTCCAGTACCGGCTGCCGCGCGCACTGCTGCTCCTGCGCCAGGGCGTCGGGCGGCTCATCCGCTCCACCACCGACCGGGGCATCGTCGTGGTGGCGGACCCCGGCCACGCCAGCTACCGGCCGCTGCTGCTCCAGGCGCTCGCGGGCTACCGCGTCGTCGCGATGCCCTGGGCCCAGGCGCGGCTGCTGCTGCACTCGGAGCTGATGCAGATGGGGCTGGCCGCGGACACCGCGCGGGTGTGAGCCGGCCCGCGCCCGCTTGCGTGAAGCGGGGCGGATGCTGCTGGGGCTGGCCGCGGGCACCGCGCGGATGTGAGGCGCGCCCTGCCCTGCTACCGCGCCAGCCGCTCGCGGAAGCGCGCTTCCAGGGCGCTCAATTCGTCCACCCACGGCCCGGTGACGCCCTTCTGCTTCGCCTGCTCCAGCGCCTCCGCGAGCACGCGCGCGTCCTCTTCCTGCTGGTTGCGCAGGCGCTGCGTCATGTCGCGCGCGGCCTCGAAGACGTCCTGCAGCTCGTCACCTTCGCGCAGGCCGTGCTGCGGCGGGCGCAGGCGGCCGTCCGCCACCTCGCGCACCATGCGCTTGATGCGGAACAGCGGGCCCACCATCCGGTGCGTCACCACGATGGTGGCCAGCGCCACCACCACGATGAAGCCCAGCATGCACAGGCCCAGCACCCACCACGTCAGCCGCTGGTGGCGCTCCAGTTCCGCGCGCTGCGCGACGATGGCGGTGCGCTCCGCCTCGTAGCCCGCGTCGATGGCCTGCGCCTGCTCGCGGAACTTCGCCTCGAAGGACGGATCGTCCATGTGGGCCAACAGCTCGTTGGAGAGCGTGGCCCCGGACAGCTCGCGGCTCACCTCCGCCGCGCGCGAGCGGGCATCCACCGCCGTCGCCGTCTCGTGCATCAGCGTGTTCGCGGCCCGCACCAGGAAGATGCCGAGCAGGGCCGCCAGCACCAGCGACACGCCCACGATGTAGCCGGTGAGCTTGAGCTGGAACGGAGCGTCCAGGAGGAAGTTGCGCCAGCGGCGCTTCGTCGGAGCCGGGGCCGGGGTCGGTTCCGGGGCCGGCGCGGTCGTCGTCGTCATGTCTCGCTGCTCCACTCGAAGGTCGCCGCGGCTTCATCAATCACGCGGGGAATCAGGGCCTTCAGAAGATCCGCGGGCGGTGCCCCCGCGGCATGGACTTCCACCTGCCCCATCAATGACTGCTCCGGGTAGCTCATGCAAAGGATCGCGATGCGAAGGCCTCCGCTGTCCGTGGATTGGATCTCCGCCGTGATGCGGTAGCCGTGCACGCCCATCTTCTTCAGCGCGCCCTTGGCCGCCGCCTTCGTCTCCTTCACCGGCGCCATCAGCGCGCCCCGGCGCACCAGCTTCGAGCGCAGCCGCGCCTCCGTCACCTTCACGAGGTCCGCCGGGATGCCGCCCGTCTTGTCCTTCAGCGCATCCAGCGCCAGGTAAAAGCGTGGACGGCGGGCCTGGTAGGCCTTGATGGCCTTGATGGACTCCGCCACCGCGGCCTGCACGGACGCGTCCGTCTCCCCCTGGTACGCCTGGAGGCAGTCGAGCCCGCCCGGCTCCAGGAGCGCCCCCAGTCCCTTGGCCACCGCCGAGCGCACCAACTCGCTGGGGTCCTTCAGCGCGCCGCACAGCGGCGTCACCGCTTCGGGATCCTCGGTGGCGCCCAACACGAGCGCGGCTTGTGAGCGAGCACGCGGATCCCGTCCCTTCTCCAGCTGACGGCCCAGGAAGGTGATGCGCGTATCCCCCTGCGCCAGCGCAGCGCACGGCAGCAGGAAGAGGAAGAGCAGGAGTGCTGTCGGCAGCCGCATGGGATGGGCAAAGAAGTGCCAACAGTGTAACCGCGATTTACCTGTGCACGACAGTTGCCTCGCCGGGCAATCGCACCCACCTTCCTTGCGCACAATGGGCGACGTCCTCCCGGGGGAGGACGAATGGGGTGCGGTGGACCCGATGGGTCGCCGCGGGCTGGGGGCGCAATGGGACGCGGGCACATCCTCACGGGTGTTCTTCTGCTGGCGGGATGGATGAGCGGGTGTCGGGACTCGGACCGGCTGACGTCGGTGGGCAAGCCCCGTCCGCCAGGGCCTACACCGGTGGAGCCCGCGCCCACCCTTCC
>NZ_RAWB01000566.1 GCF_003612055.1 Corallococcus llansteffanensis | reverse complement strand
AGCCTCTCCTACATGGCCCGTCCCACAGGGGATGACCCGTCCAGGAACTGCTGCGCCCGGCCCTCTTGTGGCATATACCCACACCATGCCTTCCGCCCTCACCGCCTCCCAGATCCGCGAGGCGTTCCTCCAGTTCTTCGAGGAGCGCGCCCACCGCCGCGTGGCGTCCTCCTCGCTGGTGCCCGCCAACGACCCGACCCTGCTCTTCACCAACGCGGGCATGGTCCAGTTCAAGGACGTCTTCACCGGCCGCGAGAAGCGCGACTACCGCCGCGCCACCACGTCCCAGAAGTGCGTGCGCGCCGGCGGCAAGCACAACGACCTCGACAACGTGGGCTACACGGCCCGTCACCACACGTTCTTCGAGATGCTCGGCAACTTCTCCTTCGGCGACTACTTCAAGCCGGAGGCCATCGCCTTCGGCTGGGAGTTCGTGACGAAGACGCTCGGCCTCTCCACGGACAGGCTCGCCGTCACCGTGTTCAACGGCGAGGGCGGCATCCCCTGGGACGAAGAGGCCTTCGAGCTGTGGGCGAAGCAGGGCGTGTCTCGCGACCGCATCCTGAAGCTCGGCTACAAGGACAACTTCTGGGCCATGGGCGACACCGGCCCGTGCGGCCCCTGCTCGGAAATCCACTACCACCAGGGCGACGACATCGCGTGTGTCGAAGAGGCCGCCGGCAGGAAGTGCCAGGGCGTTGCCTGTGATTGCGACCGGTGGCTGGAGATCTGGAACCTCGTGTTCATGCAGTTCGAACGCAAGGAGAAGGACGCGCCCCTCATCCCGCTGCCCAAGCCGTCCATCGACACCGGCGCGGGCCTGGAGCGCATCGCGTCCGTCGTGCAGGGCAAGCGCTCCAACTACGACACCGACCTGTTCCAGGGCATCATCGGCACCATCAGCCAGCTGTGCGGCCAGCCCTACTCGCAGGAGACCGGCGCCTCGCAGCGCGTCGTCGCAGACCACGCGCGCGCCACCGCGTTCCTCGTGGCCGACGGCGTCCAGCCCTCCAACGAGGGCCGCGGCTACGTCCTGCGCCGCATCATGCGCCGCGCCATCCGCCACGGCACCCTGCTGGGCCTGAAGGAGCTGTTCTTCTTCAAGGTCGTGGACCGCGTCATCGAGCTCATGGGTGACGCCTACCCGGAGCTGCGCGAGAGCCGCAGCTTCCTGATGGAGGTGGCCAAGCACGAGGAGGAGGGCTTCCGCCGCACGCTCGACCGCGGCCTGAAGCTCATGGACGAGGAGCTGGCCCGGCTCCAGGGCCAGAAGATCCTCTCCGGCGAGGTCGCCTTCCTGCTGCACGGCACCTACGGCTTCCCGTGGGACCTCACGCAGATCATCGCGCGCGAGCGCGGCTTCGACGTGGACCTGGAGCGCTTCAAGCAGCTCCTGGAGGAAGAGGGCAACAAGGGCTTCGCCGGCTCGGGCCAGAAGGCCGTCGGGGAGATCTACCAGAAGGTCGTGGAGCGCACCGGTCCCACCGAGTTCCTCGGCTACGAGGGCGAGGGCCACGAGGGCGAAGGCAGCGTGCGCGCCATCGTGCAGGACGGCGTGGAAGTGCCGGAGGCCTCCGCGGGCGCCACGGTGGAGGTCGTGCTGGACCGGACGCCCTTCTACGGCGAGTCCGGCGGCCAGCAGGGCGACACCGGCCGCATCCTCGCCCACGGCGGCAAGACGGTGGTGCAGGTGAAGGACGCGCAGCGCCCGGTGCAGGGGCTCACCGTCCACTCGGTGGAGGTGAAGGAAGGCACGCTGAAGGTCGGCGACATGGTGCAGACGTCCGTGGACGTGGAGCGCCGCAAGTCCATCCGCGCGAACCACTCCGCCACGCACCTGCTCCACAAGGCGCTCAAGCGCGTGCTGGGCGACCACGTGAAGCAGGCGGGCTCCGTCGTCGCGCCGGACTTCCTGCGCTTCGACTTCTCGCACTTCTCCCCCGCCACGCAGGAGCAACTGGAGCAGGTGGAGGACCTGGTCAATACGTGGGTGCGCGACAACGCGGGCGCGGAGACGCGCGTCATGAAGCTGGACGACGCGAAGAAGTCCGGCGCGGTGGCCATGTTCGGTGAGAAGTACGGCGACACGGTGCGCGTCGTCACCGTGCACCCGGAGTCCACCGAGCTGTGCGGCGGCACGCACGTGAAGCGCAGCGGCGACATCGGCCTGTTCAAGGTGACGAGCGAGAGCGGCGTCGCGTCCGGCGTGCGGCGCATCGTGGCCGTCACCGGCGTGGGCGCGCTCCAGTTCGTGCGCGAGCAGGAGCACGAGCTCAAGAAGGTCGCGGCGCTGCTGCGCACGACGCCCAAGGAGGCCGCCCTCCGCGTGGAGGCGACCCAGAAGCGCGTGAAGGAGCTGGAGCGCAAGGTGGAGGAGGTCGCGGTCAAGGCGCAGACGGCCTCGAACAAGGACCTCCTGGACCAGGCGCGCGACGTCAACGGCATGAAGGTGCTGGCGACGCGCGTGGACCCCGCGGACGACAAGGTGTTCCGCGGCATGGCGGATCAGCTCCGCGACCGCATCGGCTCGGGCGTGATTGCCATTGGCGGTGAGAAGGACGGCCGCGCGGTCATCCTCGTGGCGCTCACCAAGGACGTGGTCGCCAAGGGCATCAGCGCCGGCAACCTGGTGCGCGAGATGGCCAAGGAAGTGGGCGGCAAGGGCGGCGGCAAGGCGGACATGGCGCAGGCCGGCGGTCCGGACGCGGCCAACCTGCCCGCGGCGCTCGAGAAGCTCTATGAGCTGGTGAAGGGCGCGAGCCCGGCGTGAGTCCCCCCGCTCCGTCCCGCTCCCTGGCGTTGCTGACGGCGGCCCTCCTCGCGGGGGGCTGTACGCAGGAGTCCGCCACGCCCGGGACCGGACGGGATGCCGACGCGCACACGCTCCAGAAGCTGCGCGCGGAGGCGGACCGGGTGAAGCAGGGCGGCGCGGCCTCCTCGCGTCCGGAGCCGAAGCGGGAGCCGGAGTCGCGGCTGGCGGGGCTGGCCGCGGGGCTGAACGAGTCAGGCCCGCGAAATCTGCGGCTGCCCGCGCGCAACGACACCGTGCACGTGGACACGGTGGCGATGAAGATCACCGGGCTTGCGTCCTCGCACTCGGTGAAGGGCTCCGGCAAGAGCGGGCTGGGGCTCACCACGGAGGACCTGTTCCTGCGCGTGGAGCTGATCACGCAGAACGTGGGCAAGACCCCCGCGCCGCTGTCGCTGGAGGGCGCGCGGCTGACGGATGCGGCGGGACAGAGCTATCCGCTGGCGCGTGATGCGCAGGCCGTGGCCGGCACGAAGCCCCTGCCCACCACGTGGGCGCCCGAGCAGCGCACGGAGGTGGTGCTGCTGTTCGAGGTGACCGCGGAAGCCGTGCAAGACGATGGGCTGGCGCTCGTGGTGCAGGGCTCCGGCGGGGACGTGCGGATCCCCTTGCGATGACCGGGCCGGCTCCCAAGCTCCTGCCCCTGCGCATCCGCCTCCCGTACACCGCGGAGGAGGAGTTCATCGAGCGGTACGGCTCGAACGTGGGGCGTGGCGGAGTCTTCGTGGCCACCCGGGCGCCCAAGCCGGAAGGCACGGGCCTGGCGTTCGAGTTCGTCCTCGCGGACGGCACGCGGCTGCTGCGCGGTGAAGGCGTGGTGCTCAAGACGCAACCGGACGTGGGGAACACCCGGGCCGGGATGACGGTGCGCTTCACGCGGCTGGATGCCACGAGCAAGGCGCTCATCGACCGCATCGTCGCGCGGCGCACCGGGACGGAGGCGGGACGCGAGGACACGGAGGCGGTCGTGTCGCCCCCGCCCACGCCTGCGCCGGGGACCGACACGGCGCCGCTTCCGCCGGGGTTGGTCCGCCGGACCCAGCCCTTGGGGGCTGCACGGGTCCGCACGGAGACGGTGCCGCCGGAGCGGGATTCGGGCAGGACCGCGCCAGTGGCCGTGAGCCCGGCGCTGTCGTCTCGTGAAGCCGAGGCGACTTCCGGGAACGAGCGAAGCGCGCGAGAAGCCGCACCGGAAGCGCCCGTGACGGAGCCGGTCGCGTCGGACGTGTCCTCCGCTGTTACTCCCCCGGTCCTCGCCGATCCCGACGAACCGGTGTCGCTCTTCCCGGAGCATGAGGAGGATGGCGAGGAGGCCCCTGCGCCGCTGCCGGAGGTGTTCGGCCCGTCGCGCGATGCGCGGGGGAACACGTCCATTCCGGGGATGCCGCAGCGGTCGACGCGGGAGATGTTCACCCTCCGCTCGACGTCGCCGGAGGCGAAGACCTGGGAGACGCCTCCTGCCTCTTCCGGAACCTTCGCGGCCATCCAGTTGCCGCCGGTCGAAGCCAGGGGGGCGGAGCGGGACGGAGCACCACCGCTGACGGATCCGGATCCGTTCGAGTCGCCTGCGAGCCCGGATGACGTCGGAGCGGATGAGGTCACCGCGCCGGAGCCCCCCGAGGAGCATGCGGAGACGCCGTCCGGGGATGACTCCTTCGCGGATGCGCGGGCGCTCGAATCGGAAGCGCCTGGGCCGGACGAAGGTCACGATGCCCACGCGGCTTCCGGCTTCGCGCCCGCATCGGTCGAGGCATTTGATCCGAACGTCGTCCTCGGGGATGCGCAGGTCCCGGAGGCGCCGCAGTGGGACTCCGCATCGCGCGGTGACGGGGATGAGGTCCCTGTCGAGCCGGCCTCGACCGCAGCCATGCAGGCGGTCCCCGAGCAGGAGGCGCCTGCGTTCACGGGCGCGGTGGAGGCCCCGTCCCACGAGGGTGAACCGGCGAGTGCGGTCGAGGCGTCCTCGGCCGTGGCTCCGACCGACATCGAGCAGTCCTTCGACGTCGATGTCGACCTCAGTGAGGAGCCAGACGAGGACGCTGCGGCCACCGTCGGCAATGAAGCAGGGGCGGAGTCGTTGGAGGAGGCTGCGCCACCGCGCAGTCAGGAAGCGGAGCGCCTGCTCGCGTGGGGCATCACCCCGGTGCCCTTCCCGCACGAAGCGGGGGCACTCCCAGAGGACGTGGATCCGTTCGCAGCCGCATTGGAGCGGGTCGTCACCACGGATGCTCCGGCGGAACTGACTGACGGCGAAGACGCCTCCACCCCACGGTTCAATGAGCCTGACGCGGGCACGACGGAAAGCGTGGAGGACCGTCCCGCCGAGTCCCTGCTCGAAACCTCTGTTCCCCCTCCGCTCACGACACCGCCCGGGTCGTTCACCGAGGAGCAGGGGCCAACGTGGGAGCACGCGACCGCCTCCGGGACCGAGCCGTCCCCTGTCGAAAACAGCAGCGCATTGTCGGCTGATGCCGAGCTTGCGAGCACGACGTCCGAGCCCGCGGACGCAGGGAGCACGCAGGACGCATGGACCACGCTCCTTGCTGCGTCGGCGACCTACGAGGCGGCTCCGGATGCAGGAGCAGTCCCGTCCGGGTTCACGACATCGCCGGAGGCGGAGGCAGCACACGGGGAGGGAGGCTTCGCGGGAACGCCTTCGTCCGAGGATGCGGCGAGGGAAGACGACGTCCCCTATGTCCCTGCATCGGAGCCCGCTGCCGACGACTCGCTCACGGAAGCTCCGGACGAAGGCGGGCTCTGGGTTCCAGAAGAGGAGCCACCCACTTCGGCGACGGCGGTGGTGTCCACGCTGGAGCACGCCGAAGCGACCTCCACGACTGAATCCACGTCGGGTCCGGACTCCATCGAGTCCGTGAATGCAGTGGAAGTCACGCTCGCTGCCACGCCCCCTGCTTCGGATGCGGTCGAGGCAAGCGCGGAGAACGCTCAAGAGGACTCGTCCGCTCCAGCGGCACCACGCGCTCTCGAAACAGCGCTGATTGACGGGCAGCCGGTCACTGAAACCATCGCAACGCCTGCCCCGACTGAAGCAACCCACACGGGGCCAACGGGCGTACCGGAGCTCCTGGAGGAGCCCGCTCGTTCCCTGACAACGCCTGCCCCTGTCACGACCACGACGGAGACAGCGCCCATCAAGGAAGCAGCGTCCGACCTGACGACGACGCTTGCGTCGGTCACGGCCACGACGAATGCACCGTCCCTCGCGGCAGCGTCGTCCTCGACGGCCCTCCCTGTCTCCGTCATGACCACGACGGAGACAGCGCCCATCGAGGAAGCATCGTCCGACCTGACGACGACACCGGCCTCCGTGACTCCCTCAACGGAGGCAGCGCCCTTCCCTGCAACGTCGTCCTCCACGACGGCGCCCGTTGAGGAAGGAGCGCCCTCACCGACAGCCCCTGCCTCCGTCACGACCGCACCCGTGGAGGAAGCTTCCCCCTCCCCGACGGCGACACCTGCCTCCGTCTCGACCACGACGACGGCAGCACCTGTCGCGGAAGCAGCCTCGGCATCCCTGACACCGCCTGTCTCCGACACGACCACAGAGACAGCGTTCCCGACGGCGACACCGTCATCCATCACGTCCCCGTTGGATGCAGCGGCGCCTCCATCCGCTCCCGGCGCGACAGCCTCAACCCC
>NZ_RAWB01000565.1 GCF_003612055.1 Corallococcus llansteffanensis | reverse complement strand
CGGGTCCCCCCCCTCCTGGCGCCCCTCCTCCAGGCCCACGTGCGCGAAGAGCCTGGGGGACTGGCCCGGCTCCGGGGCGACGTGCAGCGCCACCGCGCGGGCATGGAGCAGGTCCGCCACCCGGGCGAGGAACGTCTCCGGCGGCGGGGGCACCGGCTGCGCCACGAAGCGCGCCATCTCCGCCACCGCCTCCACCTCCCAGCGGCTGCGCGCGCCGTCCGCCTGGAGGTGCGCGTCCGCGAGCGCCGCGCCCACCACCTTCGCGAACAGCGTCAGCACCGAGCCGTGCCGGGGCGCCACCCACGGCCCCGCCACCCACAGCACCTCCGCCTGCGGCCCGCCCACCGGCAGGTACGCGTGCGTGGGCTCCGCCTGGTCCGCGCCGCCGAACACCGGGCGCCCGTCCGACAGCGCCTCCAGCGCCAGGTGCGCGTCCGCGGGCGGGGCCACGCCGTCACGCACCACCAGCCGCGTCCCCTCCCAGCGCAGGATCCGCGCCCGGAAGCCCGCGCGCTCCAGGCCCTCCAGCGCCACGCGCCGCACCGCCTCCTCCGAGCGCGCGGCCACGAGCCCGGCGGAGGTGTCCACCAGTCGCTCCGCCACCGCCAGCTCCAGCGGCCGGTGCGCCTGGAGGAGGCAGTTGAGGAGCAGGCCGTAGCCGCCACCCTCCAGTTGCAGCTCCGTGGCCTGCACGGCCACCTCGCTCATCCGTCCCTGGAGGCTCGTCACCCGGTAGAGCTGCGTGCGCCCGTCCAGCGGTGAGCCCCGGGCCAGCTTCTGGTAGCGCTCTGCCAGCCGGCTGCGCTCCTCCGCCTGCACGAAGTCCAGGAAGGAGTGGCCCTCCACCTCCTCGCGCGACAGGCCCAGGAGCCCCGCGTACGCGTCGTTGGCCACCCAGACGCGGCCGGCACCGTCCAACACCAGCACGGGGTTGGAGAAGGGCTCCACGAGGGCCCGCAGATCCCTCTGGCTGTAGGTCTTGGGACTCATCCGCGACGCAGCACCCGTTTGTCACCCACCCGGAGCGTCACCTTCTCCCGGTCGAAGTACTCCGACAAGGGGATGATGAACTTGCGGCTCTGGCCCACCAGGTCCTTGAAGCCCTGGGTGGTGATCTCCTTCTGCTCCCGCAGGTAGGCCACCAGCCGCTCGCGCAGGGCCGTGAGCGCGTTCGCGTCGAAGCACAGCTCCTCGCTCACGCGCACCCCTGTCCCCTGCGCCACCAGGACCTTCAACAGCTCCTGGAGCTTCTCCGGGGACAGCCCCAGCTTGCGCGCCAGCTCGGTGACGGTGGGAGGCGCCAGGCCCGCTGCGGACAGCTCTGCCGACAGGCGTGCGCGCGCGGCCTCGTCCCCCAGCGTGAGCGTGCGCCCCCGGCCCTGGAGGCGCACCACGTCCTTCTCCGACTCCACCTTCCCGGCGTCCACCAGCGCCTGCACCACGCGCTGGAACAGTCGGGCATCCAGCTGCGCGGAGAGCCGCTGGCGGAGCTCCTCGCGCGAAAGGCCCTCGCGCATCGGTTCGCGCTCGTGGAACGCGGCGAGCAGCGCGAGCGACCGCTGGCGCAGGCCCTCGAACACGTCGTGCGAGACGTAGAGCCGCTTCTCGCGGTCCACCAGCAGCACCTGGCCCTTCGCGCCCAGGAGCTCCAGCGTGCGCGCCAGCACCTTCGGCCCCAACCCCGAGCGGCCGAACAGCTCCGTCTGCGTCAGCCCCGCGTAGCCCGCCTGCCGCAAGAGCCACGCCACCTGCCCGGCCGCGTCCGCCTCCAACAGCGGCCGCACCACCGCGGACGCGCCCCGGCGACGGCGCGGCGGGGTGATGGACAGCACGCGCCCTCCCGCCACCGTGGCGCCCCGGCCCGGCAGCGCGCGCGAGCCTCGCAGGATGAAGCGCTGCCCCACGAGCGCGCCCACCGGCGACTGGAGCCGCAGCTGCGCGAGCGCCGTCTCCCCGGGCGCCAGCGTGTCCAGGTCCAGAAGCGCCACCGTGGCCTCCACCTGCGCGGTGCCCAGGTGCAGGAGCAGCTTGCGACGCTTCGCGAGCGGGGCCTCGGCCGCGGGCAGCAGCGTCAGCTCCACGTCCAGCATGGACGTCTCCGGCAGCTCGCCCGCGCGCGTGAGCACCATGCCCCGATGCACATCCTCCGTCTCCACGCCCGTCACGTTCACCGCCGCGCGCTGCCCGGCCTCCACGCGCGCCACCGGCTGACCGTGCACCTGCACACCCCGGACGCGGAAGGGACCGGACCTTCCGCCCGGCTGAGCCGGCAGGAGCGCCACCGCGTCGTCCACCGCCAGGCTGCCGGACAGGAGCGTGCCCGTCACCACCGTGCCGAAGCCCTTGATGCTGAAGGCGCGGTCCACCGGCAGGAACGCGGGCCCTTCCGCGGGGCGCTCCGGCAGCGTGGTGCCCGCGCGGGCGAGCGCCGTCTTCAACTCGCCCAGGCCCGCGCCCGTCCTCGAGGACACCGGCACCACGGGCGCGCCCTCCAGGAAGGTGCCCGTGGTGAGCGCGGCGAGGTCCGCCTCCACCAGCGCGCGCCAGTCGTCGCCCAGCGCCTCGAGCAGGTCCGACTTGGTGAGCGCGACGACGCCCGCCTTCACGCCGAGCAGCCGGCAGATGTCCAGGTGCTCGCGCGTCTGGGGCATGACGCCCTCGTCCGCGGCCACCACCAGCACCGCCAGGTCCACGCCGCCCGCGCCTGCGGCCATGGCCTTCACGAAGCGCTCGTGGCCGGGCACGTCCACCACGCCCGCCACCCGTCCATCGCCCAGGGGCAGGTGGGCAAAGCCCAGCTCCAGCGTGATGCCCCGGCGCTTCTCCTCCGGGAGCCGGTCCGTGTCGATGCCGGTCAGCGCCTTCACCAGGGACGTCTTGCCGTGGTCGATGTGCCCCGCCGTCCCGATGATCATCGCCGCTTCAGCATCCCGGTGCTGCCCGGGAGCCTAGGCCCCGGCCTTGTCGGGGTCGTCGTCGAAGTGCGCTTCGGCCATCACGGGCTCGTAGTCCCACGGGAAGACGAAGAGCGCGTCGGTGGACATGCCCGCATGGTCCGGCGTGAAGCCCTCCGGCCGCGCCACGAGGCACGCCGTCTTCACTTCCTTCGCGCCCATCTTGCGCGCGAGCGCCGTCGCCAGCTCCAGCGTGTCCCCGCTGGACGCGATGTCGTCCACGATGAGCACGCGGCGGCCCTTGAGCGCCGGGGGCATCTCGTCGCTCACCTGCTGCTGGGCGCGGTTCTTCGTGCGCTCGGTCTTGTCGCGGCTGCGGCGGCTGATGCGCACGGGGAAGAACTGGCAGCCGAGCGCGCCCGCGAGCGCCCCACCCACGTACACGCCACCATGGGCCACGCCCACCACCATCTCCGGCTCCCAGGCCTGACGGATGGTGCGCGCCAGCTTCTGCACGGAGCGGTCGAACTCCGCCCACGACAGCTCCACCACCCCGTTGGGCTTCTGCCGGGACTGGTCGCGGCCGGTGGGTTGGCGCGGGGCTTCTACCTGGGGCGCGAGCACCAGGTCGTTGGGGATGGAGACGAGCTTCTCCGCTTCCAGCTTCTGGGCGGCGGACGGGGTGGGCTGCTTCGGGGAAGGGTTGCGCTGGTCCTGGGACTTCGGCCCAGGCGCTGCCCGCTTGGTGGCCACGGCGAAAGCTCCGGCTGAGGGGTGCGGCGGCCTTGTCATATCCCGGGCATCGCGCCCTCGCCACAACCGCGGCGCCTGCCTCCTCGGAGTGTGTGAAGCATCGCAACATCCTTTGGACGCGGAGGATGTCTGTCTTCACCAGGGACGGCCGTTGCGCGCCGTCCCGGCCGGCGGCTCAGACGCTCCCTTCGGTGAGCATCTGCTGGATTTCCACGCCCGGGATGACATAGCGCGTCGTGCAGAACTGGCACGTGGCCTCCGCCTGGCCTTCCTTCTCCAGCAGGTCCTGCAGCTCCTCGCGGCCCATGGCGAGCAGCGCGAGCTTCACGCGGTCGCGGCTGCACGAGCAGGTGAAGCGCAGCGGGTAGCGCGACATCACCTCCAGGTCCGCCTCCGGCACGAGCGAGCGCAGGAGCGTCAGCGCCCCGTCCTGCGCGTGCGCCTGCACCGCCGTCTGGAACTGCGCCCGCAGGCGGGGCCCCAGCGCGCGGAAGGCCTCGCGGTCCCCGTTGGGCAGGGGCTGCACGAGCAGGCCGGCGACGGTGGCGAGCGCGTCCGGCTGGCCGTCCACCTCGCCGGGGAGCTGGACCATGAGCAGGTGGGAGGGCACCTGATCCGACTGGTGGAAGTAGCGCTCCAGGTCCGCCACCAGGTCGAAGTGCTCCAACTCCACGGACGAGCGGTAGTACTCACCGCCGCCCTGGTCGCGCAGCACGGACAGGAAGCCGTGGTTCCCCAGCACGGGGCGCCAGTGGTAGCTGCCCTCGGTCCCCACGTACTCCACCAGGGTGTTCTTCACGTAGCCGCGCACGACGCCGTTCGCGTCGCCGTCCACGAAGAGGCCGCGCAGGGGGCCGTCGCACTCCAGCTGCAGGTTGATGCGGGAGTCGGTGCCCTTGCGCAGCGCCCCCATCAGGGCCGCGGCGGTGAGGCCCTGGGACAGGAGGGCCGCGGAGGCGGGCATGCTCTGGTGCGCGGCGCGGGCCTGGCGGGACAGGACGCTGGTGGTGGCCAGCATCAGCCGCAGGTCCGACGCCTTCAACAATCCACTGACGAGCTCATCGGGCATAAGGGTGGTTGTTAGCGTGCCCCACCCGGTCGCGCCCGCCAACGGAAGAGGGCCGGGGTTGGGCCGCCCGCCCGGCGGCCAGCAGCCGGGACAGGGGGCTGGCATCGCCAGGGCTTATGAGTCGGTGTTCCCCGGCTGGCACGCATGGGTGCGGAAGAAATCCAGCCCGCGCGGTGGAACGGCTATAAACCGCCCCTGGCCGTCATCACCTGGGCCTGACTTGGGCGCGCGCGGGGTTCCACACCCCACCCCTTCCGCGTGCCCGCGCTGGAGACTCGATGAGCACCCAAGCCACCGCCGAAGCCATCACCGACCGGACGCCCCTGTTGAAGTCGCGGCTGGGCTCGTTCCTCGCCGTGGTGCCCCTGAGCATCTGGGTCATCAACCATCTGTGGGACAACCTGTCCGCCTTCCGCGGCGCGGCGGCCTGGCAGGAGTCGGTGACGCAGTACGCGAACCCCTTCGCCCAGGCGTTCACGTTCCTCATCGTCATGCTGCCGCTGCTCATCCACACGGCCTGGGGCCTGGTGCGCATCTTCAGCTTCAAGCCCAACAACAAGGCCTACAACAACTACGGCAACCTGAAGTACCTGGTGCAGCGCGTGGCGGGCCTGGGCGTGCTCGCGTTCCTGGGCGCCCACATCTGGCTGGCCTTCCTGCACCCGCGCCTGATGGAGGGCGGCCCGGAGCCGTTCGCCGACATCGCGCGCGAGATGCACCACCACGGCCCCACGCTGCTGGTCTACCTGCTGGGCACGCTGGGCACCGCGTACCACCTGGCCAACGGCCTGCAGACCTTCGCCATGGGCTGGGGCATCTTCGCCAGCGACCGCTCCATGCGCCGCTTCGAGCCCGTCTCCATCATCATCTTCCTCGTCCTGCTGGCCATGGCCTGGGGCACCATCTACGCCCTCTACACGGCGGGCGCGGCCTTCAGCCCGGAGGCGATGGACGTCGGCTGAAGCAAGCCCGCGGTTCCCATCCCCGAAAACACGACCGGCCGCCCCTGACTTCCAGGAGCGGCCGGTTCGCTTTTCAGGGGCGGTAGGCCCCGGCGTCAGAACGGGATGTCTTCGTCCGCGCCGCCATGGCTGCCACCACCCATGCCATCGTCCATGCCCATGGGCGGCGACGGCTGACCGTAGTCGTCCCCGCCGCGCGAGGGCGCGCCGTTGCCCTGCGACCGGCGTCCGCCACCACCCGCACCCGCGCCGCCGCTGTAGCCCTCACCGGCGTCACGGCCGCCGAGGAAGGTGACGGAGGTGGCGACGACCTCGGTGGTGTAGTTCTTCTTGTTCTCCTTATCCATCCACTCACGCGTCTGCAGACGACCCTCGACGAAGCACTGCCGTCCCTTCTTGAGGTACTCGCCGCACAGCTCCGCGAGCTTTCCCCAGACGACGATGCGGTGCCACTCGGTGCGCTCCTGCTTCTGGCCGTTCTTGTCGTTCCAGCTCTCGCTCGTCGCGATGCGGAAGTTCGCCACGGCCTGACCGCCCGGGGTGAAGCGCACCTCGGGGTCCGCGCCGAGATTGCCGATGAGAATGACCTTGTTCACGCCTCCAGCCATGGTTCCTCCCTACCGAGACCTGGCCCACCAAGGGCCAGGTACAACCCGCGAGGACACACGCCCCGACAGGTCCTTCAGCCCATAGCATCCACCACTGACATTCCCCCCGCTAGAAACCGGCCACGGGAGGCGCGGACGGACGCCCGCCTGTCCCCCGGGCGGGAAGGCTCCAGATTCCGGGGGGATGGG
>NZ_RAWB01000564.1 GCF_003612055.1 Corallococcus llansteffanensis | reverse complement strand
GTACCGGGACCGGCGGTAGGTGCGGCACCCGTGGGGTTCGCGCCCGGAGGACGGGGCGCGGCACCAGGGCCCGCGGTGGGCGCTGCACCCGCAGGGGCACCCGGAGGACGGGGCGCGGCACCGGGGCCCGCGGTGGGGGCCGCGCCAGCAGATGCGCCCGGAGGACGGGGCGCGGCACCCGGGCCCGCGGTGGGTGCTGCACCCGCAGGGGCGCCCGGAGAACGAGGCGCGGCACCAGCGCCCGCCGTGGGCGCTGCACCCGCAGCGGCGCCTGGAGGACGAGGCGCGGCACCCGGGCCCGCCGTCGGAGCCGCACCCGCAGGGGCACCCGGAGGACGAGGCGCGGCACCCGGGCCCGCCGTCGGAGCCGCACCCGCAGGGGCTCCCGAAGGACGTGGCGCGGCGCCGGGACCGGCAGCGGCCACACCGGGACCGGCAGCAGGCACGCCAGCGGCCACACCCGGACCGGCAGCAGGTGCTCCAGGCCCGGCCGCAGCCACACCCGAACCCGCAGCGGCCACACCCGAACCCGCAGCGGCCATACCCGGACCTGCGGTGGGCGCTCCAGGAGCGGCGGGCCTCGCGGCGGCCGGCGGAGGCGCGGCGGCCGTGGCTCCAGCAGCGGCCGTGGGCCCTGTCTGCGTGCGAGAGGCCGACGCGAACGAGACGCCGTTCAATTCCTTGAGCAGGAACGCGAGGCGCAGCAGGTGATCCGCGTCCTGCGGGACGTCCTGGAGGAGCTGTCCCAGCGAGCGCACCCCGTCGATGAAGGCGAGCGCGCGCACCTCGTGCGGCGTCAGGCGCAGCTCACTGGCCGGCACCCGGCCCCCGGACTTCATGATGGGCAGCGCGAGCACCTGGGCGAGCCGCCGCTTCAGGTCCGACGTCGGGATGCGGCGCACCTGGTCGCTGAGCACGGCCCAGCGGTTGCCCAGCGGCATCGCCTTCTGCGACGGCAGGTCGCGCACCTCGAAGGTGAAGGTGCCGGACTCGGCGCGCAGCACCCGGGCCAGGATCGCCCCTCCGCGCTGCGCGAGCTGCGTGAAGGCCGTCGCCGGCTGGAGGATTCCCAGTCCGAAGAGCGCCGCGAGCAGGTCTCCACCGAAGCGCTCGAGCGAGCCTTCCGCCTGCTGGAGCTGTTCGGCCGTCAGCAGCCGCGCGCCCAGCAGCGACAGCCCCAGCGAATCCTCCGCGTGCGACGAGTCCACGAACTCCGGATTGCCCTTGCGGAAGTGGACCCACAGCGTGCGGTCCGACAGCCCCAGCGTCAGCAGCCCCGTGTGCTCGCCCGCGGCGATGCGCCCGTAGAGCTGCACCGGGGAGTACTGCTGCAGCTGTCCCTGCGGCGGCACGGCATTGGTCCCGTCATCCAATACCGCCTGCGGAGCCTGCGGCACCGGCGCCGCCGGACGGGCCTGCGCGGGCGGAGGCCCCACCACGGGCGCCCCCGGCCGGGGAGGCGCGCCGGGCCCCGCCGCCTGCGTGGCGATGGGACGCCCCGACGCATCGACGCCCGCGCGGACCGCCGGTGCCGGAGCCCGCATCGCGCCGGGTCCCGCCGTGGGTGGAGGCCCCGCCGGACGCGGCGCGTTCACGGCCCCCGGACCCGCGGTGGGTGCGGCGACGGGCGCGGAGGGACCGGGCGGAGGAGGAGCCCCGGGCGCGGACTGCAGGAGCGACGCGGGCGCGCCGTCCCCCCACAGCTCGCGGGGGAACGCGTCGCGCACCTCGGGGAAGCGCCACGGAAAGGCGAACTGCAGGCCGTCGTTGGAGACCTGGATCCTGCCCTGGATGGCGCCGCTGTCGATGAGCAGCTCGATGGTAGGCGCGGTCAGGGGCCCCCACATGGTGCCCCGATCGTTGCGGACCCAGTACTGCCGGACCTCACCCTCCGCCATGTGCCGTCCTGCTCCCATTCCCGCGCCTTCCGGGATGACGAAATTTAACCGCCGCGCCCACGAAGGTCCAAGCAGACGCGCCCTCCGGGGTCCTCCGGGCGTGTCGAATCACGGCGTGGCGCCATCCAGCGCCGCCAGGCCCACGCTGGCCAGACACGCCGCGTCGGCCTGCTGCTCGGCGGGCGGGTCGAAGCAGTACACCTCGCTGTCGAACACCTTGCACATGCCCGCCGGGGTGCCCGAGCACGCCACCTTGCCGTAGGCCGTGGTGCAGTTGTAGCCGCACACCGGGCCCGTCTCGCTCAGCTTGCACTGGGGCGCCGGCAGGCCCTTGCCCCACGCGCAGAGCGCTGCGGGCGTCGGGTCGAAGCAGGTGACGGTGCCGTTCAGGGCCTTGCACACGCCCGCGGGCGTCTTCGCGCAGCGCACGCCCTCGGAGGCGTTCACGCAGTTGAAGCCGCACGCCAGCTGCATGCCGTTGCTCACGCACTGGGCGCGAGGCACCTGCTTGCCGAACACCGCGAACACCGCGGCCGGCGGATCGAAGCACGTCACGTTGCCGCTCTGGCTCCGGCACACACCAGCGGGCGTCCTCGCGCACTTCACCTTGCCGAAGTCGGTGACGCACCCGTAGCCGCAGCCCACCACCCCGTCGATGGTCTTGCACTCCGACTCCGGCAGCGCGGCGCCGTAGGCCTTCACCACGTAGGCCGGCGGGTCGAAGCAGACGGCCTGCCCGTCGATGACGGTACAGCGCCCCTGGAGCGTCTGCGCGCACCGCACCCGCTGTCCGTCCGACTTGCACGCATAGCCACAGGACACGTGCCCGTCGATGGAGCGGCACGTCGCGGTGGACGCGTCCGGCGTCGAGGGCGGCGCGGCCAGCGTCAGCGCCAGCACGGTCATCAGGGTCGCGAGCATGGCCACATTGACCCCCAAGCTTCAGCGCGACGCAAGCAACCGGCCAGGACGGCGCGTCGCCAGGGTGATAAGCGGGCGCACCCGCTGGGAGGCGGGCCCTGCGTGGACCTGGATGTCAGCGCGTTGAAGCTCGGGTTGCTCTGCCTCGCCGCGTTGAGCGCGGGCTTCGTGGATGCCATCGCGGGAGGCGGCGGGCTCATCACGCTGCCCGCGCTGCTGACGGCGGGCCTGCCCACGCACGTCGCGCTGGGCACCAACAAGGGCCAGTCCGTGTTCGGCTCCGGCGCGGCCCTGGTGCGCTTCGCCCGGGCGGGGCTGGTGGATGGGAAGCTCGCGCGGGTGACGTTCCCCTTCGGCCTGCTGGGCGCGTTGGGCGGCGCGGCGCTGGTGCTGCTGCTGAGCCCGGAGGTGCTCAAGCCGCTGGTGCTGGTGCTGCTCATCGCGGTGGCGGTGTTCCTCGCCTTCCGCCGCGCGCCGCCCCGGCAGGACGGCGTGGAGCCCTCGCCCCGGCCCCGCGCGCAGGCCATCGGCGCGCTCATCGCGCTGGGCATCGGCACCTATGACGGCTTCTTCGGCCCGGGCACGGGCACCTTCCTCATCGTGGCGTTCTCGTCGTTGCTGGGCCACGGGCTGGCGCGGGCGTCCGCGGACGCGAAGGTGGTGAACTTCGCCTCCAACCTGGCCTCCATCACGCTCTTCGCGCTCCGGGGCGTGGTGCTCTGGAAGGTGGCGCTGCCCATGGCCGCCGCGCAGTTCACCGGCGCGTGGCTGGGCGCGCACGTGGCGGTGAAGGGCGGCGACCGGCTGGTGCGCATCGTCGTGCTGGGCGTCGTGGCCGCGCTGGTGCTCAAGCTGGGGCGCGACGTGTGGTTCAACTGGGCTGCGTGAACGCGCCTTCCGCGGGTGCTTCGTTCAGCCGATGTGCACCAGCAACGCGTGGCCACGCTTCGCCACGGCGGCGGTGAACTTCCGCAGCTCCACGAAGTAGGAGAGCAACTCCTCCAGCGGATCCACCTCCGCCGGCTCCTCCTCCTCCCAGGTGCCCGGGTAGATGTCCTCCGCCTGGAGCGTCGCCGGGTCGAAGCGCTTTCGCAGCGTGGCCTCCGGCACCGTCTTCAGCGCCTCCGCCAGGGCCTTCACCTCGGCGGGGGTGAACACGCGCGCGGTGCCCTCGTCGGACGGGATGTCGCCCACGTCCTCGCCGCCGCGCACCAGGAAGTCCAGCGGCGGGGTGCCCTCCCACGCCGTGCCGGTGAGCAGGAACTGGAGGCCGTGCCACGCCTCGCCAATGTCCAGCTCCAGGAACGCCGCGCCCTTCGCGTCGCCGAAGTCCTCCTCATCCTCCAGGAAGGCCTCCAACTTGCGAGGGGCCTCGCGCAGGGCCAGGCGCTGCGCCTCGGTGGTACTGCGCAGCGTGCAGAGCATGTCCATGGGGCGTCGACCTCGGGGCACTGACGAAGCTCGGGGAAACGGGCGGGCTGCTCCAGCTACTCCACCACGATGAGCTTCGCGTTGTTCTCCACGGGGGTGCCTTCCTTGGCGAACACCTCCGTCACCTTGCCGGCCTTGGGGCTCTTGAGCTCGTTCTCCATCTTCATGGCCTCCACGACCACGAGCCCCTGGCCCTCCGTCACCTCGTCGCCCACCTTCACCACCTTGCCGGGCATGGGCGCCAGGATGACCTGCTTGCCTTCGACGGTGAACCCGCCGGCCGCCGCGCGCATCCGCAGCCGGCGCTCGTCCGCCACGTCCGTGCGGTTCACCTGCCCGCGCACGAGCGTGCCAATCTCGTCGCCGTTCTCCTCGAACTCGACGTTGTACGACTGGCCGTCCACCAGCAGGGACAGCGAGCCGTTCTCCAGGGGCAGCGCGTCCACCTGGAACGTCTTGCCATTCAACGTGAGCCGGAAGCGGCCCTGGCCCAGGGACTCCAGGTCCACCGGCACCGCTTCCTTCTGGCCCTGCTGCTTCGTGAAGTAACGCATTGAAGAGGTCCTTCCGGGGGCTTGCGGCAGGAAGACAATCAGCGGCGACGGTTCTTCAGCGCCAGACGCCACGGGCTGATGCGGCCACCGGTGTCTCCGGCGCCCGCGGCCGAGGGCAGCGACTTCGCGCGCTTCTGGTCGCGCTGGAAGGCGTGCAGCGTGCTCGCGAGCATCGCCACCTCGCTCAGCTGGGTGTCCTCGCTGCCCAGCAGCGCCGTGTGCTCGCGCGTGAGGAAGCTGGTGTCGTAGTCGCCGCCCACGAACTCCGGGTGCGACAGGATGCCGTGCAGGTAGCGGATGTTGGTGGTGATGCCCTTCACGACGTACTCGGACAGCGCGCGCTTCGCCCGCGCGATGGCCTCCGCGCGCGTGGGCGCCCACACGGACAGCTTCGAAATCATGGGGTCGTAGAAGTTGGGCACCGTGAAGCCCGCGAACACGCCCGAGTCATCCCGCACGTTCGGCCCGCCCGGCACGCGCAGGTGCGTAATCTTCCCGGGGCTGGGCATGAAGTTGCGCGCGGGGTCCTCCGCGTACACGCGCACTTCAATCGCGTGGCCGCGCGGCGTGGGGGCCTCGAAGAGGGGCAGCTTCTCCCCTTCCGCGGCGCGGATCTGCATGGCCACGAGGTCCAGGCCCGTCACCCACTCCGTGACGGGGTGCTCCACCTGGAGCCGGGTGTTCATCTCCAGGAAGTAGAAGTTGCGGTGCACGTCCACCAGGAACTCCACCGTCCCGGCGCCCACGTAGTTGACGGCCTTGGCCGCCTTCACCGCGACCTCGCCCATCTTCGCGCGCAGCTCCGGCGTGAGGATGGGGCTGGGCGTCTCCTCCACCACCTTCTGGTGGCGGCGCTGCGCGGAGCACTCGCGCTCGTTCAGGTGGACGGTGTTGCCGTACTGGTCCGCGAAGACCTGGATCTCGACGTGGTGCGGCTTCTCCAGGTACTTCTCGATGTAGACCGAGTCGTTGCCGAAGGAGCTCATCGCCTCGCTCTTGGCGGACCGCCACGCGGAGTCGAAGTCGTGCAGGCCCTCCACCCGGCGCATGCCCTTGCCACCGCCGCCGCCGGCGGCCTTGAGCATGATGGGGAAGCCGATCTTCTGCGCGTACTCGCGCGCTTCCTCGGGCGTCTGGATGGGCTCCGTGGAGCCGGGGACGACGGGCACGCCCGCCTGGATCATGTTGGCGCGCGCGCGGGTCTTCTCGCCCATGGCGTCCATGGCGGCGGCCGGAGGACCGATGAAGGTGATGCCGGCCTTCTCGCAGGCGCGCACGAAGGACGCGTTCTCGGAGAGGAAGCCGTAGCCCGGGTGGATGGCGTCCGCGCCGGACTGCTTCGCGACCTCCAGGATGCGCTCCTGCACGAGGTAGCTCTCCCGGGAGGGCGGGGGCCCCACGAGGTAGGCCTGGTCGGCGGTGCGGACGTGGAGCGCGGAGCGGTCTGCTTCGGAGAACACCGCCACCGTGGCGATGCCGAGCTCCTTGCAGGTGCGCATTACCCGGATGGCGATCTCGCCGCGATTGGCGACGAGCACTTTGCGGATCTTGGGCATGGGCGCCCCTGTACCATGGGGCGCCCCTGTTTGCCCGCCCCTACTTGCGCAGGTTCAGGTACTGGTCCATCAGCTGCTTCGCCTGGGCCAGCTTCGCTTCCACGAAGCGGTCGTCCTCGTCCGGCTCCGGGGGCTGGGGC
>NZ_RAWB01000563.1 GCF_003612055.1 Corallococcus llansteffanensis | reverse complement strand
CCTCTCCGCGCCGCTGCCGCCCCCGCCCGCCTCGGGCCCCGCGGACGGCCTGGAGATGCTCAGCTTCATCGACGACACCGCCGGCAAGGACGCCGGCGGACGCGTGCCGGTGAAGCGCTTCCACGTGCGCCGCCGCTCCGGAAAGATGTTCGGCCCGTTCGAGGAAGGCGTCATCGTCAAGATGCTCGAGGACGGCCAGCTCCTGGGCAACGAGGACGTGTCGCCCGACTCGGAGAGCTGGTCCGCCATCGGCACGGTGCCCATCTTCGCCACCGCCATCCAGCGGCTGATGGAGGGCCCGTCCAAGGCGGTCCCCCTCGCGGCCTCGGCCGCCGCCGCCAACCCGGACGCGTCCGGCGCGGAGCCCGCGAACGGCCAGGCCAGCATGGAGCGGCTGCGCCAGCTCTACGAAGGCCGCATGGCCGCGGTGTCCGTCGTGGACCGCAGCGCCGCCGACCTCAAGTGGAAGAAGCGCATCCCCGTCCTGGTGGCCGCCGGCGTGTCGGTGCTCGTGCTGGGCACCGGCATCAGCTTCGAGGCCAGCCGCTACGGCGCCTTCGGCCGCCACAAGTTCTTCCCCGCCCGCGTGTCCGCCGGCTCCCCCGAGGCGAAGCTCGTGGACGAGGCGCGCAAGGGCCTCCTGGAGGACACCTACGCCAGCTACAAGGACGCGCGCGAAAAGAGCAAGACGGTGCTGGCCTCCAAGGAGTACCCCGAGGTCCGCGCCCTGTGGTGCCAGTCCGTGGCCTACCTGCAGCGCCGCTACGCCGACGGTGAGCGCGCCGACCTCAGCGAGTGCCAGAAGCAGATGGAATCCATCGAGCTCCTGGGCGAGAAGAACGTGGAGGTCATCAAGACCGCCGCCGCGCTCGCGCTCCAGTCCCGCCAGGCCGTGAACGTGCAGGCCCGGTTGCAGGACGCGTACAGCCGCGAAGGCAACCAGGGTGACCTGGAGCTCGCCTTCCTCCTGGCGGAGTCCTACGCGCAGCAGAAGGACACCGCCAACGCCATCACCACGCTGAAGAAGGTGCTGGAGCGGGAGGCGAAGTCCGCCAAGGCCCACCACGCCCTGGGCAACCTGTACCAGGAGGCGGGCAAGGCCGACGACGCCGCCCAGGCCTACGCCGCCGCGCTCGAGGCCGACCCCCGCCACGCCGCGTCCGCGGTGGAGCTGGCCGCGGTGGAGCTCCTGGTGCGCAAGTCGAACATCGAGCAGGGCGCCCAGGCCGTGGAGAGCGCCCTCAAGCTCCAGGACGCGCTGGGGCCCGCCGAGCGCGCCCGCGCCCGCGGCCTCAGGGGCGTGGCCCTCTTCCAGCAGTTCAAGCCCAAGGAGGCGGAAACCGAGCTGAAGGAGGCCCTCAAGGACAACCCGGAGTCCACCTTCATCAAGGCGCAGCTCGCCCAGGTGCTCCGCGCGCAGCGCGACTACGACGGCGCCCTGCCGCTCTACGCGTCGCTCGCGGCGGAGAGCAGCGACAGCCTGGAGTACGTGGACGGCCACATCACCTCGCTGGTGATGACGGGCAAGATGCAGGACGCGCTCACCGCCGTGGAGGCCGCCAGCAAGGGCTTCCCCAACGAGGCGCGCATCGCGTACCTCTACGGCCGCATCGAGGACGCGCTCGACAAGCCCGTGGAGGCGGAGGGCCACTTCAAGCGCGCCACCGCCGCGGATCCGAAGCTCGTGGACGCGGGCCTGTACCTGGGCCGCCTGTACCTGCGGCAGCACCGCAACGAGGATGCCCGGGCCCTGCTGGAGACCGCCGCGCAGCAGGCGCCGGAGCACGCGGGCGTGCACGCGGGCCTGGGAGAGCTGGCGCTCGCGGAGAACAACAGCCTGCTGGCGCAGCAGGAGTTCGACCGCGCCATCCAGCTGGATCCCAACCTGGCGGACGCCCACCTGGGCCTGTCGCGCGTGGCCCTGCTGGGCGGCGACGCGGTCCGCGCGGAGACGAGCGCCAACCGCGCCCTGGAGCTGGATCCGCACCTGCTGAAGGACGGACGGCTGCAGCGCGGGCTCGTGCTCTGGCGGCTGCACCGGCTGGACGAGGCCGTGGGTGAGCTGGAGAAGGCCAAGCAGGAGGACCCGCGCTCCACCACCACCCCCATCACCCTGGGCGCGGTGCTCCTGGAGAAGGGGGACCTGGCCGGCGCGGAGAGCAACCTGGGCCTCGCGCTGCGCAACGAGCCCTCCAACGCCGAGGCGCTCTACTACCTGGGCCTCGTGCGCGCGAAGCGCTCCGAGTACACCCAGGCGCTCGACAGCATGAAGAGCGCGGTGGAGCGCGCGCCCAAGCGCCCGGACTACCACTACGCCTACGGCGTCATCCTGCGCGACGCGAAGAAGCTGCCGGAGGCCATCGAGCAGTGGCAGGCGGCCGTGGCGTTGGACGCCAACTACGCGGACGCGCACGAGGCCCTGGGCCACGCGTTCCTGGAGAAGGGTGACTTCGACGGCTCCATCGCCGCCTTCGAGGCCAGCCTCAAGGCGGATCCGCAGCGCACGCGGGTGATGGGCGCCATCGGTGACGCGCTCTTCAACGCCGCGCGCTGGGACGACGCCGTGCGCCGCTACCAGGCGGCGCTCAAGGCGGATCCGAAGCTCACGTACGTCTACTACAAGGTCGCGCGCGCCTTCACGGAGCAGGCCCAGCACGCCAAGGCCATCGACTGGTACCGCAAGGCCACCACCGCCGAGCCCCAGAACCCGCAGCCCTTCTACTACCTGGGCTTCGCCTACAAGGAGCGCAACAAGCGCAAGGACGCCATCTCGGCCTTCAAGGAGTACCTGGTGAAGAAGCCGGACGCGGCGGACAAGAAGGACATCGAGGATGAAATCTACGACCTCGAACACTGACCTCCCGCCCCCCGGGCGGGCCTCCGGGCCCGCCTGACAAGGCCGGGGCGGTGGTCAGTCTCCGGGGCCGGGCGGCGTCCGGCCCTGAGCACGCCGGGTGTGGTGAGCCTTGCCGGCCCACGCCCGGGATGACTACAAGGCGGGCCCCTATGCTGGACCTCCGGAACGTTGCGCAGAACTTCGATGCGGTCGTCGCCCGACTGAAGACGCGGGGCGGCAGCCTGGACCTTGGCCCCTTCCAGGCGCTGTTCCTGGAGCGCCGCGACCTCTACATCTCCGTGGAAGCACTGGCCGCGCGCCGCAACGCCGCCAACGAGGAGATGAAGCGCAAGGCCAAGGAGGACCCGTCCGCGATGGAGAAGCTGCGCGGCGACCTGCGCGCCGTCTCCCAGGAGATCAAGGAGAAGGAGACCCGCCTCAAGGAGGTCGAGGAGGAGCTCAACCGCATCCTGCTCCTCATCCCCAACGTGCCCCATGAGTCGGTGCCCGTGGGCGCCAGCGCGGATGAGAACGTCCAGGTGAAGGCCTGGGGTGAGAAGCCGAACCTGCTCTTCACGCCGAAGCAGCACTTCGAGCTGGGCGAGTCGCTGGGCATGCTCGACTTCGAGCGCGCCGCGAAGGTGTCCGGCAGCCGCTTCACCTTCTACAAGGGCGCGCTCGCGCGGCTGGAGCGCGCGCTCGTCACGTTCATGATCGATGTGCACACGCAGAAGGGCTACACGGAGCTGCTCCCGCCCTACCTGGTGCTGCGCGAGACGATGATGGGCACGGGCCAGCTGCCCAAGTTCGAGGACGACGCGTTCAAGACGTCCGGCGAGCCCGAGCGCTTCCTCATCCCCACCGCGGAAGTGCCCGTCACGAACTACCACGCGGACGAGATCCTGGAGGGCGACCAGCTGCCCATCCGCTACTGCGCCTTCAGCCCCTGCTTCCGCGCGGAGGCCGGCGCGGCGGGGCGCGACACGCGCGGCCTCATCCGCCAGCACCAGTTCCATAAAGTGGAGCTCGTGAAGTTCGCCCCTCCGGAGAAGAGCCTGGAGGAGCTGGAGGCCATGACGGACGACGCGTGCGACATCCTGCGCCGCCTGGGCCTGCACCACCGCGTGATGCTGCTGTGCACCGGGGACATGGGCTTCGGCGCGCGCAAGACGTACGACATCGAGGTCTGGCTGCCGGGCCAGGGCGCGTACCGGGAGATTTCGTCCTGCTCGGACTGCGGCGACTTCCAGGCGCGCCGCGCGAAGATCCGCTTCCGCGCCCAGAAGGGGGACAAGCCCCAGATGGTCCACACCCTCAACGGCAGCGGGCTGGCCGTGGGGCGCACGAGCATCGCCATCCTGGAGAACTACCAGCGGGAGGACGGAAGCGTCGCCATCCCGGAGGCGTTGGTGCCGTACATGGGCGGCCTCAAGGAGCTGCGCCCCCTGTAGTCCGCGGTGGAGGGGGGCCCCCGACGTGAAAAGGGGCCAACATCCACTTGCACCGGAACCGAAATGATGTAGAAGGGCGGCCCCACGGGCGCTGTCGGCCTGCGGGGGACCATCGGCACAAGGTGTGGAGGCGTGGCCGAGCGGTTGAAGGCAGCGGTCTTGAAAACCGCAGAAGGTGAAAGCCTTCCGTAGGTTCGAATCCTACCGCCTCCGATTTTGAGCTTGAACTTAGCGGTTCTTTGACAGAGAAACGTTGGAGAGATGGCCGAGAGGCTGAAGGCACAGGTTTGCTAAACCTGCATACTCGTAAGGGTATCGAGGGTTCGAATCCCTCTCTCTCCGCCACTTGTCGTAAGCAGCACCGGAAGAAATTGCTCCCTTAGCTCAGCTGGATAGAGCGTCGGACTACGAATCCGAAGGCCGGAGGTTCGAATCCTCCAGGGAGCGCCATCTTCTTTTTGTGGCGCAGGTCTCATGAGTGACGACATCGCTTTCATGCAGCAGGCCCTTGTGCTCGCGCGGGAAGCAGCTTCACTCGGAGAAGTACCCGTCGGTGCGGTAGCGGTGCTGGACGGAAACGTCGTGGGCACGGGCTTCAACCGGCGCGAGTGCGACCGAAACCCCTTCGCCCATGCCGAGATGCTCGCGCTGGATGCCGCTGCGAAAGCACGCGGTGCCTGGCGCCTCTCTGGCGTCACCCTGTACGTGACGTTGGAACCGTGCGCCATGTGCGCCGGGGCGCTGGTTCAGTCTCGTGTCACCCGGCTCGTCTTTGGTACGATGGACCCGAAAGCGGGTGCGGTCGGCTCGCTGTACAATCTCGCGGAGGAGCCCAGGCACAATCACCGGCTCCAGGTTACAAGCGGCATCCTGGCGGAGGACAGTCGCCAGCTTCTCAAGACGTTCTTCGAGCGCTTGCGCACGAAGCGACGTGAAAACTGAATACTTGGAGAGCTGGCCGAGTGGTCGAAGGCACCTGACTCGAAATCAGGCGTACCGGTAACGGTACCGTAGGTTCGAATCCTACGCTCTCCGCTCCATCGTCCGTGGAGAGGTGGCCGAGCGGTTGAAGGCACACGCCTGGAACGCGTGCATACTCGAAAGGGTATCGTGGGTTCGAATCCCACCCTCTCCGTTGTTATCTTCGCGCTAGCAGCACTGATTTTGTGGTCGGGACAACGTGGGGGCGCGAACCCCGCCAGGTCCGGAAGGAAGCAACGGTAGCGTACTTCCGCGTGTGTCCCGGCCGTTCTGTTTTGTCATGAAGCGCCGATGTCCCCTTCGAGGGACATCGGCGCTTCTGCTTTGCGGGCAACCCCTCCCCTGCCCGGCTGCTCAGTCGCGGACGAGGATGGTTTCGCGCTCCACCTGGCGGACGACGCGGAAGCCGGCCGCCTGGAGCTCCGGCAGGGCCCGGCCCTCGAAGGTCACGGCGCGGTTGAAGGAGGGGTCGCGCATGGAGGCCTGGAAGGCGGCGTCCCGGGGCCAGTCGCAGGTGCGCCAGGGGATGTTCCGGCCGATGTAGAAGAAGCCTCCGGAGCCCCACAGCCCCTCGTTGACGATGAGGAGCCCCTTCGCGTCCCCCCGGGTGGCCTGGACGATGGCGCGGAACTGGTCCCGGCGCAGGTCCTGGGAGGGGTAGCCGTCCGTCTGCACGAAGCCCAGCCACAGCGAGGAGAAGGTCAGCACGCCTCTGAGCCCCGGGCGCTGGATGGCCATGAGGGCCGCGGACAACTGGGAAGCGGCCGCGAGCAGCCCCAGCACGAGCGCCGGGTAGAGGAAGCGCTCCTCCTTGTGCGGCGTGGCCAGGAGGACGGCGGTGTAGATGGCCGCGCAGGTGAGCGGCAGGGATAGCGTGCGCCACCGGAGCAGCGATGCGACCGACAGCGGCACGGCGGCCCAGGCCCACAGGGGCACAGCCCGGAGCAGCGGCTGCGCGTAGAACTCCGCGGGGGAGGCCCCGAACGCGGCGGCGGCCTCTCCGGAGAGGACGTTGAAGCGCACGTAGGCCAGGAACGAGTGGAAGGGCGTGCCCCAGGTCAGCCAGTCGAGCAGGCCCAGGCCCAGCGCCACACCGACGCCGCCCACGCAGGTGAACGCGAGCACGCGCCACCTGCGCGCGCCGACAAGCCAGCCCAGCGCCCCCAGGACGAAGAGGGCGGAGGGATAGCGCGTCACCACCGCGAGCCCCAGGGCCATGCCCCCCAGGAGCCC
>NZ_RAWB01000562.1 GCF_003612055.1 Corallococcus llansteffanensis | reverse complement strand
GCCCAGGGGCGGCAGGCGGGAGGGCGCAACCTGGGCAGCACGCCGATGCTGGCGCTCGTGCGCGAGCTCCGGGCGCTGTCGGCGGAGGTGCCGGTGCTGGCGGCGGGAGGCATCGCGGACGGCTTCAGCGCGGCGCGGGCGCTGTACCACGGCGCGGACGGCGTCTGGGTGGGCACGCGGCTCGTCGCGTCGGTGGAGGCGTACGCGCACCCGCTCTACAAGCAGCGACTGGTGGAGGGGGATGCGGGCGACACGACGATGACGACGTTGTTCGGGCCGGAGTGGCCGGGCACGCGCATGCGGGTGATCCGCAACCGCGTGGTGCGCGAGTGGGCGGGGCGCGAGTCACGCGTGCCGAAGCCGGCGCAGGCGCCGGAGGCCATCGGGACGACGCGGCTGTTTCCCGGCGTGCTGGACGTGCAGTACGTGATGCCGAAGTTCAGCGCCTTCCTGCCCACGCCGGACACGCAGGGGGACATCGAGGAGATGAGCCTGCCGGCGGGGGGCGCGAGCATGTCCCGCATCGACACCGTGCAGCCCGCGGGGCAGATCGTCGTGGAGATGATGGAGCGTGCGCGTCGGCTCCTGGAGTCGCCCGAAGGTCTGGACGACGAGGACGAGGACGACCGGGGTTAGGGCGGGGGCAGATGCTCGTTGAAGCGGGCTTCCCACCCGTTGAGCGCGTCGTGGATGTACTTGCACTCCTGCACCGTGGTTGTACGGGCGGCGGAGCGGCGGAGCTGCACCAATCCTTCCTGCAGATCCGCAGGTTGCGTCTTTCCCTTGCTGCGGCGGTTCAACTCCGTGAAGAGCCTACTGATGCGCAAGAGAAGCTTCTTCTGTTCCTGCTTGTGCCCGATGGGAGTCTTGGTGCCCGCGTCGGTCTGAATGCCCGCGTCAGTCTGAATGCCCGCGTCAGTCTGAATGCCCGCGTCAGTCTGAATGCCCGCGTCAGTCTGAATGCCCGCGTCAGTCTGAATGCCCGCGTCAGTCTGAATGCCCGCGTCAGTCTGAATGCCCGCGTCGCCCAATTTGACGGGGAAGCGGGGGGGATCAGGGGGCGCCGGCTCCGAGCCCGGGTGCCTGGGCCAGACGGCCGCGACGCCCACGCTCAAGAGCAACAGCGCCCCGGCCACCCACGCTCCGAGTCCTCGCGGACTCCGCAAGGCCTTGAGGGCCTCGAGTGTGTCGGGAGTGAACGTGTCGGCGCCCGTAGTGGTCGGCGGTAGCGAGGGAGCTGCGTCGCGCCTCGTGACGTCCGGTGCATGGGGCGCCACGTGCAGCGGGAGGCGCTTCAGCTGTTCCCGCACTGCCTCTGCGGAAGCGGGCCGCAGGGAGGGGTCCTTGGCCAGCAGGTGGAGCACCAGGGTGTCGAGCTCCGGTGGGATGCCCGGGACGCGCGACGAGGGCATCGGCGGCGACTGATCCAGGTGCGCGAACATCAACTGGACGGAGTCGCCCTGGAACGGACGCTCACCCGTGAGCAGCTGGAACAGCATCACGCCCACCGCGTAGAGGTCCGTCGCCGGACCCACGGTGCCTCCGCGGATCTGCTCCGGCGCCATGAAGTCCGGGGTGCCCAGGATGGAGCCATCCGAGGTGAGGGGGCTCTCTCGCGACTCCAGCAACTTGGCGATGCCGAAGTCGACCAGCTTGATGGCGGTTGGAGTCCCCGGCGATTCGACCACGAAGATGTTCGCGGGCTTCAGGTCGCGGTGCACCACGCCCGCCCGATGCGCGGCGCCCAGCGCGGCCAGCATTTGATCCAGGACCCAGACCGCGCTCTCCACGTCCATCCGGCTCTTCGCGCGGACGAAGTCGGAGAGCGGTCGCCCTTGCAGCAGCTCCATGATGACGTAGGGACGCCCATCCGGAAGGCTGCCAAATCCAAAGATATCGATGATGCCCGGGTGCCGGATGGCATTGACCGCGCGGGCCTCCACGAGCAGGCGTTGCACCAGTTGCGGGGAGACGAGTTCCAGGCGCAAGACCTTGATGGCCGCCTGTTTGCCAATGAGGGGATGCACGGCGCGGTACACCACGCCCATCCCGCCTGACCCGATGCGCTCCTCGATGACGAATTCACCCAGCTGCATGCCCAGCAGCGGATCCACGGGAGCGGCGGACCGCGACTCCGGGCGCACGGACTTCTCGGAATCGATTCTTGAGGAGCGAGTGCTTTTCATGGGCGCGGGCGCAGCGAACATAGCCACGCGTTCGCGGAGCATTCAAACCTCACGAAGAACGCTTCCACCGGACGCCGATGATCCGATGGGATGACCCATCCAGGGTCGTGGCTGACTTCCTGGGCAGCGCGAGCTGCGGCCCGCGTTGATCACCTGGGTAAGGGCGTTCTCAGCTGCTGCTGCCAGGCATCCAGCATCAGGTTCAGGTCCATGCGTTCTTTGGCCGTCTGCTCCTGGGCTGCGCGGTAATAGAACTCGCGGAGCTGCCTGCCGAGGCCGGACGTGTCATTTCCTCCGGTTCGTTCCTGAAACTCTCCGGTGAGCTGTTCCAGCCGCAGGGCCAGCTTCTGCTCCGCCTTGGTGCCCCTCCGTACATCCTTCAGCGCCTTCAGCGTGGCGGTAGACAGGGGTGGCGCCGGTTTCGAAATGACGGGGACTGGTGGTGGTTCGGCGGGAATTGCCGGAGGCGGGGCGACAACCTCGGGCGCGGGACGCGGCAGACGTCGATTGAAGTCCTCTTCCCACCTGCCGAGGGCATCTCGGATCGTCCCCCGCTCGTATTCGTTGCTCGCGACAACGGCTGACTGGTGGTGCCGGAGCAGGCCAGCGAGAAGATCCTTCGGGGGATTCCCTCCAGGGCTTCGGTCGAAGAGCCGGTCGTAGAGCAAATCCAGCCTCGTCGCCAAGCGCCGCTCGGAGTCAGTGCTCCGGGGAAGCACTGGCCGCGCGGGGCGTGTCGCGGTGCTCGGAGACGCGGCAACGGTGGGCTCCTTGGCCGCCTTGGCCGCCTGAGCCGCCTTGGCCGCCTGAGCCTCCTTGGCCGCCTGGGCTTCCTTGGCTGCCTGAGCCTCCTTGGCCGCCTGAGCCTCCTTGGCCGCCTGAGCCTCCTTGGCCGCCTGCGCCTCCTTGACTGCCTGGGCCTCCTTGACTGCCTGGGCCTCCTTGGCCGCCTGGGCCTCCTTGGCCGCCTGGGCCTCCTTGGCCGCCTGGGCCTCCTTGGCCGCCTGGGCCTCCTTGGCCGCCTGGGCCGCCTGGGCCTCTTTAGCCGCCTGGGCCTCTTTAGCCGCCTGGGCCGCCTGGGCTTCCTTGGCCGCCTGGGCCTCCTTGGCCGCCTGGGCCTCCTTGGCCGCCAGGGCTTCCTTGGCCGCCAGGGCTTCCTGGGCCGCCAGGGCTTCCTGGGCCGCCAGGGCTTCCTGGGCCGCCAGGGCTTCCTGGGCCGCCAGGGCCTCCTTATCGGTAGGCGGCGTGGATGGAGTCTCTTTCGCGATGGGCGTGACTTCCGTCGACGAAGCCGAGCGGCCCAGCCACAACGCTCCTCCCCCCAGCCCCGCGAGCAACACGGCGCCGCCCACCATCCAGCCGCGACTTCCGGTGCGCAGTGAGGCAGCGAGGCTCACGGTGCTCAAGCTCTCCGTGTGCGGCGAGGCGCTGGCGGACGCACGAGCTGGAGCGTGACGCGCACCGCGAACGGGCACCGGCAGAGAGCCCGGGAGCGGAAGTGAAGAGATGCGCCGGAGTTGCTGCCGCACGGCCTCCGCGGAAGCCGGCCGCAGGGCGGGATCCTTCGCCAGCAGGTGGAGCACCAGCGTGTCGAGCTCCGGGGGAATGCCCTCCGCGCGCGTGGACGGCAGGGGCGGTGGCTGATCGACGTGGGCGAACAGCACCTGCATCGGGTCACCCTGAAACGGCCGCACGCCGGTGAGCATCTGGAACGTCATGATGCCCACCGCGTAGAGGTCCGTCGCCGGACCGATGGTGCCTCCGCGGATCTGCTCGGGCGCCATGAACTCCGGAGTGCCCAGGATGGTGCCGTCGACGGTGGTGGGACTGTCGCGGGACTCCAGCAGCTTGGCGATGCCGAAGTCGACCAGCTTGAGCGTGGTCGCGGCGCCCGGCAGCTCCACGAGGAACACGTTGGCCGGCTTCAAATCGCGGTGCACCACGCCCGCCCGGTGGGCCGCTCCCAGCGCGGCCAGCATGTGATCCAACACCCAGAGGGTGGTGGGCACGTCCAGCCGTGTCTGTGCGTGGACGAAGTCGGAGAGCGGCCGTCCGTGCAGCAACTCCATGATGACGTAGGGTCGCCCATCCGGGAGGGTGCCGAATCCGAAGATGTCGATGATGCCCGGATGGCGGATGGCATTGACCGCACGGGCCTCCACCAACAGCCGTTCGTAGAGTTGCGGAGACACGAGCTCCGCCCGCAGCACCTTGATGGCCGCCTGTTTGCCAATGAGGGAGTGCGTGGCCCGATAGACGACGCCCATGCCTCCGGCGCCGATGCGCTCCTCGATGACGAAATCTCCCAACTGGGAGGAGAGCAGGGGATCCGAGAGCGGAGTGATGGAAGAGCGAGACCTCGCGGTGGCCGGTGGCCTCATCGTGGCGGTCTCCACTCCTTCTGGACTGGAAGGGCGGTTGGTTTTCATGCGGGACGCCCGCGCGGGCGCTGGACCATAGCCATGCCCTTGCATACCCAGCGACAAAACCTCTCGTGCTCGTGCAGATAAGGCGAAAGGTCTTGAGCGGCTTGCGAGGCGCAAGGGTCGGCATTGACTGCAACCTTTGCGCTCCGACTTTCCAGGAAGGACCGCCACCCACATCTTGGAATGCAGTTACTGGACGGGACCCAATGCCGCTTCAGGCCCACCCGCGGGAAGCATGACGGCGGACGGGCGCAGGACCGCCGGAGCACGGCTTCGGATCAGCACCGTCTCCCACGTGTCGAGCGGCCGCACCGGATGCTGCGTCTCCGGAACCGCGTCGGAAGCAGCCTTCACTGCAGCAGGTGCCTCCGGCGCATCTTCCCGCGCCCAAGTCAGCACGCCCGTTCCCATGCCCAGGAACGCCAGCGCCACGACGGCCGCCATCGCGATGGGCGCACGGCCCCAACGCGTCGTCGGCTGCGGCATGACGGACGGCAGGGGGGCCGCGAAGGTCGGCGGCGTGAACGCGAGGATGCTTCCCTTCGGCCCCTCCAGGGACAGCTCCCGCGCGAGCTGATGGAGTTGTTCGCGCACGGCCTGGGCAGACGCCGGACGCCGCGCGGGGTCCTTCTCCAGCAACTGGAGCACCAGCGCATCCAGCCCGGGCGCGATGCCTTCCGCCCGCGTGGAGGGCGCAGGCGGCGGCTGCTCCACCTGCGCGAACATCACCTGCATGTGCTCGCCCTGGAACGGACGGGCTCCCGTCAACATCTGGAACGCGAGGATGCCCACCGCGTAGAGGTCCGCCGCCGGACCCACCGGGCCCCCACGGATCTGCTCCGGGGACATGCACTCCGGCGTGCCCGTCATCGGGCGCTTCGCTCCGGACGGACGCTTCGCTCCGGACGGCGGCGGCGGCTCCTCCTGCATCACCTGCGCGATGCCGAAGTCCACGAGCTTGAGGGTGGGCGCCGTGTCCGGCACCTCCACCAGGAACACGTTGTCCGGCTTCAAATCCCGGTGCACCACGCCCGCCCGGTGCGCCGCCGCGAGCGCCGACAGGAGCTGATCCAACACCCAGACCGTCATCCCGATGTTCAACCGGCCCTGCTCGCGCAGCACGTCCTCCAGCGACCGGCCCTGGAGCAGCTCCATCACGACATACGGACGCCCATCCGGCAGCGCGCCGCAGTTGAAGATGTCCAGGATGCCCGGGTGCCGGATGGCGTTCACCGCCTTCGCTTCCACCAGCAGCCGCTGCTCCTGCTCCGGCGACATCAGCTCCGCCCGCAGCACCTTGACGGCTGCCTGCTTGCCGATGAGCGGATGCACCGCGCGGTACACCACGCCCATGCCGCCCGCGCCGATGCGCTCCTCGATGACGAACTCGCCCAGCCGCATCGACACCAGCGGATCCACGACCGGCGGGGTGCCGCGCTCCGGCGCCGGGTCGGGAATTCCTGGAGTGCTCATGGGGGCGCCGGCCATCGGGTGAGGGTACCGCGCGCACCGCCGTCGTTTGAAACAACCCGGTCCGCGCTGGCCCCGCTCGGCTGCCTGCCGCTCGACGGGGACACCTCTCCCCATGGCACGGCCTCGTGCCGGCGTCCACCCATCCCACCGCTTCCCCGCTGCGGAAGCACCTCTGTCCGCGCGCTCTCCGGGGAATGCCTGTCTCAGCTCACTTCGGGAAGCGCTTCTTCAGCTTCTCCTGCCAGGCGTCCAGCGCCTGGTTCACGTCCATGCGCTGGGTCGCGGTCTGCTCCCCCGTGGCGGAGGTGTAGATCTGCACGAGCTGCCGCGTGAGGTCCGGAGCCACGTCCAGGCCTTCCGTGCGCCTGCGCAGCTCCGCGACGAGCCGATCCAACCGCTCCGCCAGCCTCTGCTCGGCAGCAT
>NZ_RAWB01000561.1 GCF_003612055.1 Corallococcus llansteffanensis | reverse complement strand
GCGTGGGCGAGGGGACGGCGCGCACGGGCGCGGGGGGCGCCACCGGCTCCGGCTCCGCGGCCGGCATGAAGCCGATGACGGTCTTCTCCTCCGGCTCGTCGTCCAGCCCGCTCAGCACGTCGAGCGAGTCGTCGTTGTCGGAGCCCAGCGAATCGAGCGCGGAGCCCTCCTCCTCGGAGGACGCGTCCAGGTCCGGCGGCGCCACCACGGCCTCTTCCTCGGGCGTGCCGGTGACGGGCTCGGACATGTCGCTGAAGGCCTCATCCAGCATGTCCAGGTCTTCACCCGGGACGGCGGGCTCCTCGCCCGTGTCCACGGCGATCTCCTCGCCGAAGTCCGGCGACGGCTCCTCGCCCAGCGAGTCCAGCGTGAGGCTGTCGTCCACCACCTCGTCGCTGACGGGCATCTCCGGGAAGCCGATCAGGCCGCCCACGCGATCCACCAGCGTGTCGGTGTCCACGGGCTTCGCCACGTACTCATCCGCGCGCGCCTTCAGCTTGCTGTGCGCCGCGAAGCCGTCCGGGCTGCCGATGATGACGATGGGCACCGTCTTCAGCTCGTCGTCCTTCTTCAGCTTGCCGCAGATGAGGTAGCCGTTCTGTCCGGCGGACAGGTCCACGGCGAGCACCACGAGCTCCGGGCGCTCACGCCGGATCAGCTCCACGCTGCCCTTGCCGTCCCCCGTCGTCTGCGCCGTGAAGCCCCGGGCTTCCAGCGCCTGCTGCAGGGTGGCGGAGAGGGTGGCGTCGCTTTCGACGATCAGGATTCGCTTGGACATGAAGGGACGGCCGTCCTGGGAGTGCGGCGCGCGGTGGATCACCACGAACAGAGCGGCGGCGCGCGAAGAGAAGAAACGCCGTCGAGGCTATCGGCCATGTCTGGGACCGTCAATCTTCACACCGGGTGCAACGCCCGGTATTCAGTTGAGCAGGCGACCACTCAGGCCCCGCGTCGCGGGGCCGCTCAGGGCTGTAGCGAGACAGGCTGCACGCTCACCGCGGGCTTCACCTGCGCGGGGCGCGGCGTGCCGTTGGAGCGGTGCTCCTGATCCCTCAGCATCTGCAGGATGGCGGCGTCGTCCAGGTCCGTCACGAGCTCGTACGTGATGTCCTGATCACGCCACGTCACCACGTTGTAGGCCTGGCTGGAGTCCTCCACGGCCACGTTCTGCACCGTGGGAGCCTCCTCCACCGTCACCCGCCGGCCCGTCGCCGGATACACGAACACGCCGATGTTGCGCTTGGCCTCGTTCGTGAGCCGGGGCTGCGTCTCATAGCTGACGTAGACGACTTCCTGGCCGTTGAGCGTGGAGAAGCGCGCGCCCACGGGTCGGGCCTGCTGCAGGCGGGGCAGGGTGATGCGGTGCTCCACCTTGTCGTTGAACCACGCCTCGATCTGCTCCGGCGTGCCCGCGACGAACTCCAGGGGCCGCTGACGCGTGTGCCGCTGCACGGCCTCCAGGATGGAGGCGCGCTGCGCCTGGCCGGACTGGTACGTCATCCAGCCGCCGCCCACCGTCACCACCACCAGGGCCACCGCCCCGGCGCGCAGCCACTGGCTCACCTGGGCGCGGCGCTGCTCGCGGTGCAGGCCGGACTGGATGCCCGCGCGCAGCGACGCCGGTGCGCGCGTGCCCTGGGAGGAGACGGTGTGCTTCGCCGCGCGCCGGAGCGCCTGGCGCAGCTGCATCTCCTCGTCCACCCGCGCCACGCACGCGGAGCAGCCTTCCAGATGCGACTCCACGTCGTGGCGTTCCTCGGGCTGAAACTCGCCGTCGAGGTACGGGTACAACAATCGCTCGAGTTCCTGGCAGGTCATAGGGGCTCGATGGACTCCAACCTCTGTCTAGCCTGCCTTCTTCCTGCGGCGGTACTCTTCCAGGTCCGCGGGCGCCGGGACCGGATCTCCATCATGCCGGAAGACCCCCTGGCCCTGGGCGTATTCGCGCAGCGTCTTCTGCAGCAGCTTGCGACCGCGGAACAGCCGGCTCATCACCGTGCCCACGGGGCACTCGAGGATCTCCGCGATCTCCTTGTAGGAGAACTCCTGGAGGTCCGCGAGGATGACCACCAGCCGGAAGTCGATGGGCAGCGAGTCGATGGCGCGCAGCACGTCGTCCGACAGCAGCCGGTCGAAGAAGTACTGTTCGGGGTTGGCCGCGAAGTCCGTCGCGTCCCGGCTCACGAAGCGCTCGTGCACCGCCTCACGCTCCACGCCCTCCACCACCGTGCGCTCCTTCACCTTGCGCCGGTACCGGTTGATGAACGTGTTGGTGAGGATCTTGAAGAGCCAGGCCTTGATGTTCGTGCCGCGCTCGAACTTGTCGAAGAAGCGATAGGCCCGCATGCAGGTGTCCTGCACCAGGTCCTCGGCGTCGCGCTCGTTCTTGGTCAGCCGGAGGGCCGCTGAGTAGAGCGGGTCCAGGTGCGCCAGCGCCAGCTCTTCGAATTCCTGCTTCGTCCGGTTGGGTTGCCTGAAGTCCAGCATCATGCTCCCGCCTTCCAGGGGCCCGAAATGATTAGGGGAATGCGTCGCCTGCCTAACGGTCAATCTATGCACCGGAGCAGGCGGGTCAACAACGCTTTCCCCTGCCGCGTCGCACGCATGCCCGCTTCTGGAGTGCGGAGACGTCCGGCGGGATCATTTATTCCTCAAGGTGGGAACCGGAGGGGACACCTGGACGGATTTCCCCTCCGGCAACCCGGCCAGAACGCGGCTGGCCGGCTGCTGAACGGCCTGGCTACCGCTTGCCGCCGAGCGCGTCCATCAGGGGCACGTAGTCGTAGCCCATGTCCTTCGCGACGGCCTCGTAGGTGATGTGGCCGTTGTAGGTGTTGATGGCACGCTGGAGGGCGCGGTCGGCCTTGACGGCCTCCACGAGGCCCAGGTCCGCGATCTTCCGCGAGTACGGGCGCGTGGTGTTGGTGAGCGCGAACGTGGACGTCTGGGGCACGGCGCCGGGCATGTTGGCCACGCAGTAGTGGACGACGTCGCTCACGGTGAACGTGGGGTTGTCGTGCGTGGTGGGCTTGCAGGTCTCGATGCAGCCGCCCTGGTCCACCGCCACGTCGACGACGACGGAGCCGGGCTCCATCTCCGCGATGAGCTCCCGCGACACGAGCTTGGGCGCCTTGCCGCCGGGAATGAGCACGCCACCGACGACGAGGTCCGACTCGCGCACGGTGCGCGCGATGGACTCCGTGTCCGACGCCAGCGTCTGCGCGCGGCCGAGGAACACGTCGTCCAGGTAGGTGAGGCGCTCCAGGTTCACGTCGAGGATGGTCACTTCCGCGCCCATGCCCACCGCGACCTTGGCGGCGCACAGGCCCACCACGCCGCCGCCGATGATGGCCACGCGGCCGCGGCGCACGCCGGGCACGCCGCCCAGCAGGATGCCCTTGCCGCCGTGCGCCTTCTCCAGGCACGCCGCGCCCACCTGGATGGCCATCTTGCCCGCCACCTCGCTCATGGGCTTGAGCAGCGGGAGGCTGCCGTCGTCCAGCTGGAGCGTCTCGTAGGCGACCGCGGTGACCTTCTTCTTCAGGAGCGTCTTGGTGAGCTCCGGATCCACGCCGGCCAGGTGGAAGTACGTGTAGACGATCTGCCCGTTCTGCATGCGCTCGTACTCCGGCGCGATGGGCTCCTTCACCTTCACCACCATCTCCGAGCGCTTCCACACCTCATCCGCGCTGGAGATGATCTGCGCGCCAACGCGCTGGTACTCCGAGTCCGGGATGCCGGAGCCGACGCCAGCGTTCGTCTCGACCAGCACCGTGTGGCCCGCGCTGGTGAGCGCGCGCACGCCCGCAGGCACCATGCCGACACGGTACTCGCGGGTTTTGATCTCCTTGGGAACTCCGACGATCACGACTGCCTCCGGATAGGGGACTACGGAAAACGTGGCGGACCCATAAACCAGCGCCCCAGCGCTTTCAAGGCGCGCACGGACAGCCTGCAGCGTCGGGTGTGATGGGCCTCATTCGCCCAATCACATGACGCGAGGCGTTGGACGCATGGCGCTCGGCCCGTGGTAGTTAAACGGACATGACGCACGCGCCAAAACTGCTCTTCGCGGACCCCAAGGGTCGGGTCATGGAGCATCCGTACCTCATCGCCACCCTGCGCAGCGGGGAGGAGCTCGTGCCGCCGCAGGACAAGCCCATCGCCCTGCCCGCGGCCGGTCGCCTGGTGCACCTGCCCGGCCGACTGCCCGTGGGGCTCGACCCGGAAACGGGCGAGCTGGAGCTGGTGCGGGAGATGAAGGTCGGCGGCAAGACGTTCGTGCCCAACGCCGTGGGCGCGCTCCTGCCGCCCGGCTACACGCGCACGTTCCTGCCCGGGGAGGTGAAGGGCAGCGGGCCGGTGCTCCCGCAGTGGGCGTACACGGCGGCGGCGTGGGGGGAGAAGGGCCCGCTCGCGTGGGCCATCCACACCGACCGGCGCTCGCACTGGGAGCCGGAGGCGTACTCCACGCCGGAGCTGAAGGGGCTGGTCTCCGCGCACCTGGAGCGCTTCCCGGACAGCCGCGTGCTCAAGCAGCTGAAGACGTGCGCGCTGCTGTACCGGTGCTTCACGTCGCAGAACATCTTCTACGCGCGCGACGAGGGCGCCATCCCCGCGTCCGTGATGTGCAACGCGCGCTGCGTGGGCTGCATCTCGGATCAGCCCGCGGACGGCCCCCCGGCTTCGCACGAGCGCATGGATGACGGCCCCTCCGCGGAGGAGATGGCGGCCATCGGCCTTTACCACCTGGAGCACGCGCCGGGGCGCACCATGGTGAGCTTCGGCCAGGGGTGCGAGGGCGAGCCGCTCACGCGCTGGAAGTACATCGCGGAGTCCATCCGGATGATGCGCGCGAAGACGGACAAGGGCTCCATCAACATCAACACCAACGCCAGTCTCACGCACGGGCTCAGGGCGCTGCTGGATGCCGGGCTGGACGCGGTGCGCGTGTCGCTCAACGCCGCGTCCAAGGGGCTCTACGAGGCCTACTACAAGCCGGTGAAGTACGGCTGGGAGGACGTCGAGGCCTCCATCGCGCTGGCCCGCGAGCGCGGCGCGTACCTGGCGCTCAACCTGCTCCTGTTCCCCGGCGTCACCGACCGCGAGGGCGAGGTGCGCGCGCTGGAGGAGCTGGTGCGCAAGTACCGCGTGGATCAGGTGCAGACGCGCTCGCTGTGCATCGACCCGCTCCAGTACCTGGAGGTCGCGCGAGGGGTGGGTGCGGGCGGTGAGCCGGTGGGCATCCGCACGCTCCTGCAGCGACTGAAGGCGGCGCGGCCGGGGCTCATCATCGGCAACTTCGCGCGCGGCCTGGACGAGCGGGAGAACGCCGCGAGCACGCCAGGGGTTTGACCCTCCGGTGACGGGCGGCTACAGAGCCGGGCATGTCCGTCTCCCCACGCGTCCCGTTCCGTCTGGCCGTCCTCTGTCTCTCCTCCGGCGCCGTGGCCGTCCTCGGCGCGTGCAGCAAGGCGCCCGAGGAGCCGGAGTTCGACCACGGGTTGAAGAAGCCCATCGTGCGCAAGCTGCGCGAGGCCCTGAAGGAGACGCCGTGTGACAAGGCGAAGGCGCAGGAGTACGCGCAGCTCCTGATGACCACCGGGGACCTGAAGGGCGTGACGAAGGCGGCGGACGACTTCACCGCCGCGTGCGGCCCGAACGTCGTCCTGCTCCAGCTCTCCTACACGGCGAACGCGCGCCAGGGTCAGAAGGCCGAGGCGCTGAAGGCCGCCACGGCGCTGGTGGATGCGCAGCCGGAGAACGCGAGCTACCGCGTGTGGCGCGGCCTGTCGCAGGAGGCGCTGGGCCAGACGGAGGGGGCGGCGGCGGACTACCAGAAGGCCCTGGAGCTCCAGCCGGATCAGCGCCCCATCCTCAACGCGGTGGTGAAGGCCTATGAGACGCTCAACCGGCCCTGTGACGCGCTGGCTGCGTATCAGCGCTACGTGCAGGCCAAGCCCGCGGAGGCGAACAAGGCCGACGTGAAGAACGCCATGGAGGCGCTCGCCCTCAAGACCTCCTGCCCGGCGGCGGAGGCGGACGCCGGCTCCGCCGACGCGGCCACGGCGCCCTGAGGACACGGGCGCGGGGAACTACTCGGCGCCGGGGGGCATCAGCTCCTTGGCGACGAGGTTGCCCATCACGGCGTCCTTCGGGATGTAGCCGTCGGCGCCGGCCTCGCGGCAGATGCGCTGCAGCTCCTCCACGTTCTCACCGGAGCACAGCAGCACCTTGATGCCCTTGAAGAGGCTGTTGCTCTTGATGAAGCGGCAGAACTGCTCGCCGTTCACGTTGGGCATGCGCACGTCCAGGAGCACCAGGTCCGGGCGCGTCTGCTTCTTCAGGATGATCTTCGTGGCCTTGTCCGCGGAGTCCGCGATGTGGACCTCGAAGCCCTTGGACACGAGGTCCGCTTCGATGATGCGCGCGGTCATCTCGCTGTCGTCCACGATGAGGATGCGCGGCTTGCGCGCCCCGGGGGCCACCGTCTTCGGCGCGGCGATGCCGGCGGGCGCGGCGACGGC
>NZ_RAWB01000560.1 GCF_003612055.1 Corallococcus llansteffanensis | reverse complement strand
CCATGTCCCCGCGCCCCTCCTCCCGCTCCACCCGTGGCGCCACGCTGCTGCTCGTGGTGCTGCTCGTCACCGTGCTGCTGGGACTCGTGGCGGGCGTCATGGCCTACGCCAGCAGCGAGCGCACCCGCGCCGTGTCCTCCAGCCGCGTGGGCCAGCGGCAGAGCTGCGCGGAGAGCGGCCTGCAACTGGCGCGCGGCTACTTCGGCCGCAACTACGCGCAGTGGGACACCTTCCTCAGCAAGCCGTCCACCTACGACCCCGTCGCCTCGCCCACCAACACCGCGCCCGCCAGGCCGCGCGAGCTCACCGGGCCCACCGGGCGCAATGCCATCAAGCTCGTCAACCCGGCGCTGTTCGCGGACCTGGACGGGGACGCCAAGGACGACGTGTACCTGTACATCCGCGACAACGAGGACGAGTTCAAGCCGCTCGCCTCCGACTGGGCGCGGGACAATGATCAGCAGGTGGTGGTGGGCGCCATGTGCATCAGCGAGACGCTGATTCCGCGCCGGGGTGACACCAACAAGCTGGACCCGTCCGCCCTCGCCGTGGAGGGCATCCTCCAGTACAACGGCGGCGGTCAGGCCTACACCGCGCAGTCGGCGGGCGGCACGGGCTCCGGCAACCTGAACCGCTGAGCCTTCGCGCCGAGCCGGCCGGGGCACGGGCGTGACAAGCTGTCCGCCATGCCCACGCTCGAAGACGCCATCGCCCTCGCGGTGGCCGCGCACCAGGGCCAGCGCGACAAGGCTGGCCAGCCCTACATCCTCCACCCGCTGCGCGTGATGCTGCGCCTGGGTAACGACACCGAGCGCACCGTGGCCATCCTCCACGACGTGGTGGAGGACACGCCGTACACGTTGGAGCGACTGCGCGGGCTGGGCTACGCGGAGGACGTCCTCTCCGCGCTGGACTGCCTGACGAAGCGCGAGGGGGAGTCCTACGAGGCCTTCATCGAGAGGCTCCGGCCCCACCCCGTGGCCCGCCGCGTGAAGCTGGCGGACCTGGAGGACAACATGGACGTGCGGCGGCTGTCCGCCGTCACGCCGAAGGACGCGGAGAGGCTGTCGCGCTACGTGGCCGCGTGGACGCGCCTGCGCGCCGAGTAGTCCCCGGCGGGCCGCGAAAAGACAACGGCCCGGCGACCCTCCGTGGAGCGAGGGCGGCCGGGCCGGGAACGACGGACTCCGGAAGCGCCTTACGCCTTGGCGAGCTGGCGCAGCACGTACTGGAGGATGCCGCCGTTGCGGTAGTAGTCGAGCTCGTTGGGCGTGTCGATGCGGCACACCGCCGTGAACTCGATGGGGCCCTTCTCGCCGCCGGTGGCCTTCACGGTGAGCTTCTTCTGCGGCGCCAGGCCGTCCGCGACGCCCGTGATTTCGAACGTCTCCTGGCCGGTGAGCCCCAGCGACTGCGCGTCCTGGCCCGCCTCGAACTGCAGGGGCAGCACGCCCATGCCCACGAGGTTGGAGCGGTGGATGCGCTCGAAGCTCTTGGCGATGACGGCCTTCACGCCCAACAGCTGCGTGCCCTTGGCCGCCCAGTCGCGGCTGGAGCCGGTGCCGTACTCGGCGCCCGCCAGCACCACCAGCGGGATGCCCTCCGCCTGGTACTTCATGGACGCGTCGTAGATGCTCATCCGCTCACGGGTGGGGATGTGCACCGTGACGCCGCCCTCCACGCCGGGCACCAGCAGGTTCTTCAGGCGGATGTTGGCGAAGGTGCCGCGCACCATCACCTCGTGGTTGCCGCGCCGGGCGCCGTAGGAGTTGAAGTCCTTGGGCTCCACGCCCTCGGCCATCAGGTACTTGGCGGCCGGGCTCGTCTTCGCGATGTTGCCCGCGGGCGAGATGTGGTCCGTCGTCACGGAGTCACCCAGGAGCGCCAGCACGCGCGCGCCCTTGATGTCCTGCGTGGCCTTGGGCTCCTTCGGGAGGTTCTCGAAGAAGGGCGGCTTGCGCACGTAGGTGGACTTGGGGTCCCACTGGAACGTGGAGCCCTTGCTCACCTGGAGCTGCTGCCACAGCGTGTCGCCTTCCATCGCGTTGGCGTACTGGCTGCGGAACTGCTCCGGCTTCACCGCCGTGCGGATGGTCTCCCGGATCTCCTGGTCCGACGGCCAGATGTCCTTGAGGAACACCGGCTTGCCGTTGGGGTCCGTGCCCAGCGGCTCGTTGTTCAGGTCGCGGCCCACTTCACCGGCCAGCGCGTACGCCACCACGAGCGGGGGGCTCGCCAGGTAGTTCATGCGCACGTGCGGGTTGATGCGGCCCTCGAAGTTGCGGTTGCCCGACAGCACCGCGGCCACCACCAGGTCGCCCTCCACCACGGCGTTGGACACCGCCTCCGGCAGCGGACCCGAGTTGCCGATGCACGTGGTGCAGCCGTAGCCCACGACGTGGAAGCCCACGGCCTCCAGGTAGGGCAGGAGGCCCGCGTCACGCAGGTACTCGGTGACGACGCGGCTGCCGGGGGCGAGGCTCGTCTTCACCCACGGCTGCGGCTTGAGGCCCTTCTCCACGGCGTTCTTCGCCAGGATGCCCGCGGCCACCAGCACGGCCGGGTTGGACGTGTTGGTGCAGGAGGTGATGGACGCGATGACGACCGCGCCGTGACCCACCTGGTAGCTCTGCCTGCCGGCCTTCACGGTGACGCTCTGGGCCAGCCGCTCCGGAGGCACCGGGGCCGCGGGGGCCTTCGCGCCGCCCTTGGGGCCCTCGTCGTCCTCGCCCTTGCTCTTGCCGGCGGACAGCATCTCCACGAGCGACGCCTCGTAGCCCGCCTTCATGTCCTTCAGGGGCACGCGGTCCTGCGGACGCTTGGGGCCCGCGAGGCTGGGCACCACGCTGGCCAGGTCCAGCTCCAGCGAGTCGGTGAAGAGCGGATCCGGAGCGCCGTCCGTGCGCCACAGGCCCTGCTCCTTCGCGTACGCCTCCGTGAGCGCCACGACGTCATCCGGGCGGCCGGTGAAGCGCAGGTAGTTGCAGCTCTCCTCGTCCACGGGGAAGAAGCCGATGGTGGCGCCGTACTCCGGGGCCATGTTCGCGATGGTGGCGCGGTCCGGCAGCGACAGGTTCTTCAGGCCGTTGCCGTAGAACTCCACGAACTTGCCGACGACGCCCTTCTTGCGGAGCATCTGCGTGACGGTGAGCACCAGGTCCGTCGCCGTCGCGCCCGGGGGCAGCTTGCCGGTGAGCTTGAAGCCCACGACCTGCGGAATCAGCATCGTGATGGGCTGGCCCAGCAGCGCCGCCTCCGCCTCGATGCCGCCCACGCCCCAGCCCACCACGCCCAGGCCGTTGATCATCGTCGTGTGGCTGTCGGTGCCCACGAGCGTGTCCGGGTACACCGTGGTGCCCTGGCGGAACGTCACCTGCGCCAGGAACTCCAGGTTCACCTGGTGGCAGATGCCGATGTCCGGCGGCACCACGCCAAAGCCCTTGAACGCGCTCTGGCCCCAGCGCAGGAAGGCGTAGCGCTCGCGGTTGCGGTCGAACTCCAGCTCCGCGTTCTCCTTGAAGGCCGCGGTGGTGGCGAACGAGTCGATCTGCACCGAGTGGTCGATGACGAGGTCCGCGGGGTTGCGCGGGTTGATCTTCGCGGGGTCCCCGCCCATGGTGGCGAGCGCCTCGCGCATGGCGGCCATGTCCACGACGGCGGGCACGCCGGTGAAGTCCTGGAGCAGCACGCGCGCGGGGTGGAAGGAGATCTCGGTCTCCGGCGCGGCCTTGGGGTCCCACGCGAGCATCTTCTCGATGTGCTCACGCTTGACGACGCGGCCGTCCTCGTTGCGCAGCAGGTTCTCCAGCAGCACCTTGAGGGAGAACGGGAGGCGGTTCACCGCCGGGTGGGCCTTCGCCAGGGTGGCCAGGCTGAAAAGGTCGTAGGTGGCCGAGCCCACCTTGAGCTTGCCCTTGGTGCCGAAACTGTCCGTCATGTGCGTTGCCGTCCTTCCGTGCCGGAATGGGGCAACTTCTAGGCGCGTCGCACCCGGCATGCAAAGGGTTCCTGCACCGCGTTGAAGGCGGTGGACGGTTGCCTGGAACCCGGGGATGACGGCCCCGCTTCAGAGGACCTTGCGGAAGAAGTACAGCACCCGCTCCACGGCCTTCTGCCAGAGGGGCCGGCGTCGGAACGCGACGAGGTCCACCTCGCGACAGTCGCCGCAGTCCGTGCGGAACGAGTCCTCCAGGTCGCGCCCCAGCCGGGGGTCCGCGAACACGGCGTTCACCTCGTGGTTGAAGGCGAGGCTCAGCCGCTCCAGGTTGAACGAACCGATGGTGCCCCACACCCCGTCCACCACGGCCGTCTTGGCGTGCAGCACGCCGCGCTGCCACTCGAAGATGCGGATGCCGGCGCCCAGCAGCGTCTCGTAGAAGGCGCGCGTGGCGTGCTCCAGGAAGGGGTGGTCGCTCTTGCCGCCGTTGAGCAGCAGGCTCACCTCCACGCCCCGCTTCGCCGCGTCCTTGAGCGCGGACACCATGCGGCGGTCCGGCACGAAGTAGCCCGCGGCGATGAGCACGCTCCTGCGCGAGCGCTGGATGGCGTGCAGGTAGGCGCGGTGGATGCTGCGGCGGCTGGACAGCACCGCCAGCCCCACGTCGCCCTTCCGGGGCCCGGGGACGGGCACGTGCGTGCCGCGGATGCGCCGCTGCAGCCGGCTCAGCCGGTCCTGGAACATCATCCGCCACGTCGCGAGGAAGCGGCGCTCCAGTTCGTGCACCGCGGGGCCTTCAATCCGGAGCACGTCGTCGCGCCACGCGACGCCCTGCCCTTCAGGCGCCCAGTGCGCGGCGATGTTCACCCCGCCCGTGAAGGCCACCGTGCCGTCCACCACCAAAATCTTCCGGTGGTCGCGGCGCATGAGGTAGCGCAGCCCGCGCGCCAGGCTGAAGGGCTTGAAGGCGCGCACGTCCACGCCGCGCTGGCGCAGCCCCTCGAAGAAGCTCCGGCGGCTGGTCCACGAGCCCACCGCGTCGTAGAGGACCTTCACGTGCACGCCGCGCTCGGCGGCCTCCGCCAGCGCCTGGCCGAAGAGTTCGCCCACCGTGTCGGTGACGAACATGTACGTCTCCAGGCGGATGGACCGGCGCGCCCGGCGGATGGCCTCCAGCATCTCCGGATAGGCCTCCACGCCGTCGCGCAACAGGCGGCACGCGTTGCCCTGCAGCGTGGTGTGGCGGCGGGGCAGGTAGTACCGGGCGAGCAGCATCCGGGACACCCCGGGGCTCCACACCGGGCCATGCTCCGGCACCGGCCCCGGGCTCCGAGCCGGCTCCGGTGAACGCACCGGCCGAAGCCCCGCTGGGATCTGCTGCTCCACCACCCCGATCTCCTCCCCCCGCCGCTCGCGCATCACTCATTGAGGGTGGGAACGGAAGATGTGACCGGCAACCAGGAGGGGCCCTGCCCGCCTCTCAGGCGGGGTTGCATCGTCGGCTACCGGACGGGGATGCCTGGGTGCTACAGGCCGTACTCGGCGCGCTTGTTCTCCGCGCGCGTGGCACACGGCTGGTCGTACTCCGGGAAGTAGTCGCGCATGTGGTCCAGCGTGAGCGCGGCCTTCTTGTAGTGGCCCTGGTTGTAGTAGCCCTCCACCTCCAGCAGCAGCTTGGAGCACGTCCTGTCCAGCTCCTGCTGGGCGGTGCGCATGCGCTCCTGGGCCTCGAAGTAGAGGTCCGGCTTCGGGTCCGGGTGGGCCTCCAGCATCAGCCACGCCTCGCGGAAGGACTTCCACGCCTCGTAGCGGTTGCGCGCGCCGATGTCCGGCGTCTCGAAGTTCTTGCGGCCCTTCTTGAAGGACTCCCCGGCCTGCTGGAGCAGTTGCTGCGTGGAGAGGTCCTCCGGCAGCAGCGCGCGCTCCACCCAGACGTTCCAGATGCGCCAGGGGTCCTCGCCGGGCGGGTTGCGGGTGTTGTCGAAGATGATGCGGTTGGGCTCACCCTTGCGCAGCTGCTGGGGCGGGATCATCAGCTCCAGCGAGCGCTCCTGGCTGGCCAGCGTGTCCGGGGGCACCTTGCCCACGTCCACGCCGTTGACGCTCACCACGATCTCGTCCTTGGAGATGCCCTGCGCCTGGTAGTGGAGGATGACCACCGCGCGCGTGGCGGCGATGAACTCCCACTCGAACACCTTCATGTCCGGCCGGTTCCAGGTGACGTCGTCGCCCAGGCCGAACGAGTCGTTGATGGGCTGGTTCGTCAGGCGCACGGGCTCCTCGCCCTTCTGCACCTTCTCGCCACCGCCCAGCACCAGCCAGTACAGCAGGCCGAAGAGGCCCAGCACCACCACGCCACCGCCGGCCATGACGCCCGCGCGGACCTTGGAGTTCGCCTCCGCCCAGAACAGGCGCAGGTTGGCCATCAGGCCCGGCGTCTCGCGGCGGATGCGGGCGCGGTCCGCGGCGGACAGGCCCCCTGCGCTGGTGCCGGCCCGGGGCGACGAGCTGCGCGCCACCGCGCGGGACGACTGGGAGCCCGTGCTGCGACGCGCCGGCGGGGGCGCGGGCGCCGGACGCTCGATGGCGGCGGGGGCC
>NZ_RAWB01000055.1 GCF_003612055.1 Corallococcus llansteffanensis | reverse complement strand
CTCGTGCGCGCCAGCCCGGCGGCGCCATGCCCGTCCCGCCGGGGGTGGCACCTGGCCGATGACCTGGAGCGGCGCCGCCGGGCTGGCGCGCACGAGGTAGTCGCTCAGCGGCCACACCGGCAGCCCCAGCACCGACACGGTGCGCGCGGCGACGAAGGGAGCCTGGGGCGCTTCGGGCGCGGGCCGGCCCTGCCACCGCACGCCGGTGCCCAGCACGGAGTGCGTCCGGGGAGCGCGGACCGTGGTGACGAAGGCCGCGCGGTCCTCCACGAGCGACGCGAGCAATTCCCGCGTGGGCCCGGGGGGCTCCCGCTCGAGCCTGCGCACCAGCACCGCGTGCACCGTCCAAGCGTCACCCCGCGCGAGCGCGGCCGTCAGCGCTTCGTCCGGCAGCAGTTGCGCAAGCCGCGGGGCGCGCTCCAGCAGGCCGCTGGGGTCGGAGGCAGGGGTGAGGGACATGGGCCGCATTCAACCCGCCACGGGCGGGGTGGGGGCAAGCCCTGGCACGGATTGGATCGCGTCCCGCGGGCACCCGATGATGCCCGCCATGGATGCAACGGACATCGGGATCGTCATCGCCCTCGTGGCGCTCGGGCTGGGGCGGTTCCTGCTGATGCGCGACCAACGCCGCGCACCCTCCGCGGGAGCGTCCCCCCAGAAGCCGACCCGGATGCGGTTCACCGCCCGGGTCCTGCTCGGCTTCGCCTACGTCATGGTCCTGGCCATGGTGGTGCGCCTGCTCATCCACCGGATGTAGGCGCCCACGGCCCGGGCCTCAGTGCTTGCCGTACTCCAGCTTCGTGCCCTTGCGCTGCGCGTAGATGTACGCCTCCATCGCGCGCATCTTCGGGTCCCCGTCCGCCAGTGGCTTGCCGCGCAGCGGGTTCTCGATGCACCAGTTGATCATGTCGCGCAGCAGCGCCACGCGCCCCAGCTGCACCTGGTACTTCGGATAGGTCTCCGGGTGGGTGTTGGCCGCGTCCGGATGGCACATGTCGCACGACACGCCCACCGTGCCGCCCAGCGCCTCCGCGTCATGGAACACGCGGTGGCCCTCCTTCACGAAGGCCTGCGTGGAGTCCGCCCACACCTGCTCGTCGCGCTCGGAGTACGCGCCGTAGGTGTGGCCCGTCTGGAGGTTCACCTGCTCCTGTTTGGGCACCGCCTTCGCGCCCGACTGCGCGCCCACGCCGCCCGGCTGCACGGCGCTGCCCGCGGGCTTCGAGCCGGGGTTCGGCTGCGGCGCGGGTGGAGGGGACTTCTTCGCGTCGGGAGGGGTGGCCTGCGCCAGGGCCGGGCCCGGCACGTCGTCCCAGAGCGCGTCCGGGTTCTTCTTGCGCCAGTCGTCCATCAGCTTCGAGGTGGCGCGCACGGCCTGCTCGCGCGTGAGCTTCTGGCCGTCCTTCACGCCCTCCACCTCCAGGGACGTCTCGCCGTCGCAGAGGCCCAGCACCAGGTTGCCGTCCTTGGACGCGGGCACGACGTGCTTGGGCAAGGGTTCCGGAGGGGGCTTCGTGGCGGGAGACGTGGCGAGCGCCACGCCACCGGCGAAGGACAGGGCCGCGCACGGGACCACGAGCAGCTTCATTCGCAAGGTCATGGGAGGGACTTTCCTCTTCCGGTCCTAGTAGGTGGGCAGCTTGGGCTTGGGGGGCGCGGCCTGCTTGCCACCGGAGCCCAGGAAGCTGGCGCGCACGGTGATGGGGTCGCGCTGCCAGAGGTTGTAGACCTTGTCCACGAGCCCCGACTCCAGCACGTCCATGCGGCCGTCACCGCAGCCGTCGAACTGGCTGAACGGATCCGCGCGGTTCATGGGCACCGTGAGCGCGGGCAGGCCCTCCGGCGCGTACGGCCACGGCCACGCGGTGGACAGCATCCCGTGGAACTGGATGTTGCCAATGCGGTTGCTGAGCAGCTGGTGCGTGTGGCCGTGGATGACGGTGACCTTCTCATACGGCTTGAGGATGGCCTGCACCTCGTCCGCGTCGTCGGTCCAGAAGTTCCAGGGCTTGTAGTACTTGTAGAGCGGCGAGTGGCTGAAGACGATGAGCGGGGTGTTCTTCGCCACCTTCGCCAGGTCCTTCTGGAGCCACTGGCGCTGCTCACCGCCCACCTCGAAGCGGGACTGGATGCCATTGTCCAGGCCGGCGACGATCTTCATCCGCTCCATCGGGGTGAGCTTCCGCTCCGTCCAGAAGTCCTTCTCGTGGATGGAGTTGAGCACCACGAAGTGCACGCCCTTGTGGTCGAAGGAGTAGTTGGGCGCGCCGAACAGGTCGCGCCACTGCTCGCCCATGTCCAGGAACCAGTCGTGCTCGCCCACCATCATCTTGATGGGGGCCTTCACGGCCTTGAGGATTTGAGCGCCCAGCTTGAGCTCACCCGCCTGGCCCAGCTGCGCCAGGTCCCCGCCGAACAGGACGAAGTCCGGCTGCGGGTCCAACGCGTTGACGTCGTCCACGGCCTTGAGGATGGCGCGCACGAAGCGGTCGTTGAGCTTGTTCTCGTACAGGTGCGTGTCGGAGATGTACGCGAAGGAGAACTTCGGCTTCTGTCCCTCCGCGTCCGCCACGTTGACCAACTGGAAGCTGTTGGGCGTGAGCTTGCCCATGCCCGCCACGATGCCGGCGGAGATGCCCGCGACGCGGAGGAAGGCGCGGCGGTCCAGCTTCTTCAGACCCTCGAAGAAGGCCTCGCGCTCGGCGTAGTGCTTCGTCTCGATGCTCTGGAACTTGTTGGCCATGGCGCCCTTCCGTTACCGCGGCTTGGACTGCGTGGAAGGCGCCACCGGGGTGACGTCTCCGTAGATGCCCAGGTCCGCCGGATTCTTCACGTTCAGGTCCGGGTTGGGCGCCAGGTCTCCCAGGTTGCCCTTCTTCCCCATGGCGACCTCCGTGTCCCGCTCCGGCCGGTTGTTCCTGCGGGCGCGCTGCTTCGCGAGCTGCTCCTTGTTGAGCTTGTCGAACTTCGTGTCCGTGAGCGCGAAGAGGAACGCCACCAGGTCGTCGACTTCAGGCTCCGTGAGCCCCAGTCGCTGCATCCCTCCGTCGAGGAAGGGATTGGGCACGCCGCCCTTGTTGTAGTGGTCCATCACGTCCCACAACGTGGTGAGCGACCCGTCGTGCATGTACGGGCCGGTGATGCCCGCGTTGCGCAGCGTGGGCGTCTTGAACGAGCCCACGTCGTTCTCCTGCTTCGTCACCAGGAAGCGGCCCAGCTCGGAGAACTCCGTCTGGAGCGCCAGCTCGTCGATCTGCTTCTCGTCCCCGGTGCGCACCACCTGCACGCCCTTGCGCGCCAGGGTGACGAAGTCCTGCTTGTGCGCCGCGACGCCGATGTTGTGGAACTTCTGGTCGCTGAACAGCGGCGACACGGCGTTGCCCGCGTGGCACGAGTTGCACCGCGCCTTGCCGTTGAAGAGCGCCCAGCCGTTCTTCTCCGACGCGGTGAGCGCCTTGGCGTCACCGGTGATGAACTTGTCGAAGCGCGCGCTGCCGGAGAACTGCATCCGTTCGAACGCGGCGATGGCGGCCGCCAGGTCGTCGTAGTTCACCTCGCGGCCGAAGACCTTCTTGAACTCGGCGGCGTACTCCGGGATGGCGCGCACCTTCTGCACCACCGCCTCCGGGCTGGGCATGCCCATCTCCCGGGGGTTGAGGATGGGCAGCTTCGCCTGGTCCTCCAGCGTGCCCGCGCGGCCGTCCCAGAACTGGGTGGCGTTGAAGAGCGCGTTGAGCACCGTGGGGCTGTTGCGCGTCACCTTCTGGTTGCCGATGCCCTCCGACAGGGCCTTGCCGTCGGTGAAGCCCAGCTCCGGCTCGTGGCACGTCATGCACGCCACGGTGTTGTCCGCCGACAGGCGCTTCTCCCGGAAGAGCTTCTCCCCCAGCGCCACCTTCTCCGGCGTGGGTTCGGAGCCCGGAGGCACCGCCAGCCGCCACAGCGTCGCGGAGACGCCCGGCGGCAGCGGCGGAGGCGGGGAGGCCTGCGAAGGCGTGGGCGCTGCGTGCCCCACACCGGTGTTCAGCACCACGGCGAGCACCGTGACGACGCCCGAAGGCAGCCGCATGACACCCCTCCCGCCAGCCTTCAGGAGCCCACGCGGGACATCCGCGCGACCTGTTGCCGGATGCCGCGCATTTCACGCAAGTCACGTCATCCGATCAATGTCACTCCGTCGCCAGGGTGGCGGAAGTGTTTGGGATTGGAAGCTCCTGGGGCAACAGCGACCAGCCGTGCGAGTTCAGCCAGGCGTGGGCCTCTTCACGGCGAGCGTGGGCGACCAGGAAGTCCACGCGGTCGCCGGCCACGGGCACCGCGGTCTCGTCGAAGAGGACGGTGCCCTGGGGGCGCTCCAGCACCAGGGGGAGCAGGGCCTCCTCCAGGGTGCCGGTGGCGGGGGGCACGGTGGCCTGCACCTGCGGGGCCTCCAGGCGCCAGTGCTCGCGGGACACGGCCTGCTGCTCACAACGCGCCAACCAGGCGTCCAGGTCGCGCTCCGCGCCGAAGAGGACGTGCCCCCCGGTGGCGCTCACGGTGGTGGACGACACGCCCACGTGGCCCCGGTGCAGGGCGGTGTAGTTGGGGGCGGAGCGCTGGAGCGCGCGCACGCGGTCCGCGAAGAGCAGGTTGACGCCCTCGTTGTGGGTGAGGCCGAGGAAGCCCCGCCGTCCTTCCGGCTCCGCGCGCAGGAGCGTGCGCTCCTCCAGCCCGTTGCCGAAGAGGACGCGGAAGCCCTCCGCCTGTGCGCGCCGCAGCGTCGCGTCGCTGGAGTCCACCAGCAGCACCGGTTCACCGCGCGCCTGGAGCGCCTGCGCCACCTGCCGCGCCAGGGCGTTGGCGCCCAGGAGGACGTAGCCCCCGGGCACCACGCGGCGCACGCCCAGCCACCCGGCCACGCGCCCACCCGACAGCCCCTGCACCACCACCGTCACGCCGATGACCAGGAACACCAGCGCGCGCACCGCCTGTCCCTCCTGCACGCCCTCGGCGCCCAGGCGCGAGGCGAACAGCGACGCCACCGCGGCGGCGACGATGCCACGCGGCCCCAGCCAGGCGATGAAGGCCTTCTCGTTGCGGGACAGGCCGGAGCCGGTGGTGGACGCGGCCACGGCCACCGGCCGCACCACCAGCATCAGCACGAGCACGGTGGCGACGCCGCGCCAGCCCAGCGCCGTCACCTGCGACAGGCGCATGTCCGCCGCGAGCAGGATGAAGAGCATGCCCAGCAGCAGCACGGTGAGCTGCTCCTTGAAGGCCAGCACCTCACGCCTCGCGGGCACGCTGGCGTTGCCCACGACGAGGCCCGCGGAGATGGCGGCCAGCACGCCGCTCTCCGGCGCCAGCGCGTTGCTCACCTGGAAGGCGCCCAGCACCAGGGCCAGGGAGAAGACATTGCTCAAGTCCTCCGGCACCCACGTGGGCTGGCGCAGGCCCAGGGTGATGAGCAGCCCCGTCACGCCGCCCACCGCGAGCCCCACGCCCCAGCGCGAGCCCAGCGCGCTCACCAGCAGCCAGGGCCCCTCTTCGGCGTGCAGCGCCATGTCCAGCGCCACCACGGCGATGATGGCGCCCACGGCGTCCACGAAGATGCCCTCGGCCTCCAGCACGGTGTGCACGCGGTGGGTGACGCGCACGCGGCGCAGCAGCGGGTTGATGACGGTGGGGCCCGTCACCATGACGAGCGTGCCGAACAGGGCGGACACCACCCAGTCCCAGCCCATCAGGGCCCGCGCGGCCAGCATGCCGCCCACTGCGGTGATGGCGGCGCCCAGCGTGACGAGCCGCTGGATGGAGCGCGCCTCGCGGCGCAGCTTGCGCACGTCCAGGCTCATCGCCCCCTCGAAGAGGATGACGGACACGGAGAAGCCCACGACGGTCTGGAGCGCGGGGCCCAACGAGGACGGCCGCACCCAGCCCAGCGCCTCCGGCCCCAGGAGCACACCGGCGGACAACAGCACCACGATGCCGGGCACGCTCAGGTGCCGGGCCACGAGCTGCGCGAGGATGCCCGCCACCAGCGACAGGCCCAGGGTCAGCGACGGATTCTCGAAGGAGGGGGAGGCCATGGAAGCGGCGCGCACCGTAGCCGCTCGCGCGTCACCTTCGTCCGCGTGCTCCGGCCGAGGGTTCGCCGGGAGACGGAGCCACCGTCCTGGCGGTCGCCGTGGAGGCGGGCTGATGGCTTGCGTCCGCGATGGCCTTGCGCAGCCATGCATGCGCGGGGTCGTGCTGCATGCGCTCGTGCCAGAGCTGGCTCACGGTGAAGTTCGCGAGCTCCATGGGGGGACGCAGCAGCTTCAAGCGGAACGCGGGCGCCATCAGGAGCGACATGCGCTCCGGCGCGATGAGCAGCAGGTCCGTCTCCGCCACCATGAAGAGGGCCAGGAAGAAGTGCGGCACCGCCACCCTCACCTCGCGGGACCGGCCCAGGCGGGCGAGCGCGTCGTCCACCAGGCTGCCCGTCTTCCCCAAGGGGGACACGCTGATGTGTCCGTGCTCCAGGTAGCGCCCGAGCGTCATCCGGCCTCGCGCGATGGGATGGCCCTCCCGGGCGAGGCAGACGAACCGCTCCTGGAAGAGGGCCTGGACGCGGAAGGCCGCGGGCATGTCGCCGAAGACGCCGAGCGCCACGTCCAGGCTGCCCCGCTCCAGCGCCTCCTCCATCCCCTCGCCCGGCCCGCGCACGCGCACGGACACCCCCGACGCCGCGCGGGTCAGCTCCCGCATCAGCGGAGGCAGCACCACCATGCCGGCCAGGTCCGCCGACGACAGCCAGAAGGTGCGCTGCGCCGTGGCCGGGTCGAACCTGCGCGCGCCGTGCAGCGCGCCCCGGAGCTGCTCCAGGGCCGCGCGCAGCACGGGCGCCAGGGACTCCGCGAGGGGCGTGGGCACCATGCGCCCACTCGTGGGAATGACCAGGGGGTCTCCCAGCCGGTGGCGCAGCCGGGCCAGCGCGTGGCTCACGGCGGACTGGCTCACGCCCAGCCGGGCCGCGGCGGCGCGGTTGCTGCCCTCGGAGAGGACGGCGTCCAGGAAGACGAAGAGGTTGAGGTCGCGGACATCGATGTGAAGGTTGTTCATCTGGGAGGTGACGACGTTTCAGTCAGTTCAATCACATTCCGAGGCTACCTTTCGCGTGTCCCCAAGCCCAGGAGCCACCATGAAGGGTCTTTCTTTCGCCGCCATTGCCACGCTGTGCCTCGCCACCCAGGCGCTCGCCGCCGAGCCTCCCAGCATCGTGGGGCACTGGAAGTCCACGCAGTGCGAGGTCCGGCCGGGTGGGGGCGACCAGAAGTACTACGTGAAGCGCGACTTCACGTATTCGAAGTCGGATTCCAAGGCGGTCATCACCTTCTACATGGATGGCACCTGCAACGAGGCCCAGAAGATGTCCCGCGTGGTCATCACCGGTCCCTACGTCGTGCGCTCGCAGCCCATCGCCACGGCGGGCGCGACCCAGGGCGCGTCGCCCGCGCACTTCATCTTCTCGACGCTGAAGCTCACGCCCCTGGCGGACGGCTTCGCGCAGTACCTCAACAGCGCGGCCCCCGGGACGTGCGGCACCCAGAAGTGGGCGGTGGGCAAGGAGCAGGACGTCACGAGCACCAATGGCTGCTCGGCGGTCTTCTCCTTCAACACCTGCCCCTGGGAGCAGGACGTCGTGAAGGTCGTGGGGGACGAGCTGTTCTTCGGAGCCCGGCCCGCCAGCGGGGGCTGCAACCCTGACGCCACCCACCTGCCGACCGAGCTCCAGGTGGCGCTGAAGCGCGCGAAGTAGTTCGCGCGCTCCAGGCCCTGGCCGGGAGGCGAAGCGGCAACGAGCCCGATCTGAAGGCTCACCGGATGACGACCGTCAATCCCCCCCATGGGGGATGGGAAGGGATTGCCTGGCTGGGAGACTCTCGCCCCTGGGAATGAATGACCTGAGGACGGTCCATCCATGCTTCTGACCAGCCTGCTTCTCCTGGCAATCGTCTCCGTGATGTTAGGTGTGGTGCTCGTCAAGCGGCGCGCTGCAGAGCGCGCGCTTCGCGAAGCGAATGCGCTGCGCGAACGACTTGAGCAGGAAGTCGCCGCGCTCCAAGCGCGGAACCGCGTGCTCGACAAGTACCAGAGCATCGTGGACGCGGAGGCAGAGGCTGAGGCCGTGCGCGCCCGTGCGGCGGCAGCGGCGGAGACACTGCGCAACAACGCGGTGGAGGCGGCGGAAGCCCTGCGCGGTAGCGCAGTCGCGGATGCAGCGGAGCTGCGCAAGCGCTCCGATGCGCTCCTCGCGGATGCTGCCGCGGAGGCCCGCCGCACCATCGAATCCGCGAACAAGCGCGCACAGGAGATCGCGGGCGAGGCCTTCGCTGCGATGCAGAACACAAAGCAACTGGAACAAACGGCCGCCGCGATGCGCAACATCATCGAGGGCTATGGGGACCGCTACGTGGTGCCCACGCAAGGGGTACTCGATGAGCTCGCGGACCACTTCGGATTCACGGAGGCCGGTTCAAGGCTCAAGGCGGCGCGTGAGCGAATGCGGGAGATGATTCGTGGGGGCAAGGCCGCGAGCTGCGACTACGTCGAAGCGAACCGCCGTACCACGGCCATCGAATTCGTTCTCGATGCCTTCAACGGAAAGGTGGACTCCATCCTCGCGGGGGTGCGCCACGACAACTTCGGCACGCTCGAACAGAAGGTGAAGGACGCCTTCAGCGTGGTGAACAACAACGGGCAGGCCTTCCGGAACGCGCGCATCCTGCCGGCCTACCTCGCGGTCCGCCTGGAGGAACTCAAGTGGGCGGTGGTGGCCAACGAGCTGAAGCTCAAGGAGCGCGAAGAACAGCGGATCATCAAGGAACGCATCCGCGAGGAAGAGAAGGCCCAGCGCGAATTTGAACGCGCCCAGCGCGAAGCGGAAAAAGAGGAAGACCTGCTGCGCAAGGCGATGGAGAAGGCCCGGCGCGAGTTCGAGAAGGCAGGCGATGAACAGAAGTCAAAGTACGAAGAGCAGCTCACCCAACTCGCGCTGAAGCTCAAGGAGGCCGAGGAGAAGAACCAACGCGCCATCTCCATGGCGCAGCAGACGAAGACGGGCCACGTCTACGTCATCTCCAACGTGGGCTCCTTCGGCGAGAACGTCTTCAAGGTCGGTCTCACCCGACGCCTCGAGCCGCTTGACCGGATCAAGGAACTGGGCGACGCAAGCGTGCCCTTCGAGTTTGACGTGCACGCACTCATCCACAGTGAGGATGCGCCATCCCTTGAGCGTGAACTGCACAAGCGCTTCGTGCGCGAGCAGGTGAACAAGGTCAACCCACGCAAGGAGTTCTTCCGACTGGCGATCCAGAACCTCCGGCAGGTGGTGGACGGAATGGGTCTCCAGACCCAGTGGACGATGACCGCCGAGGCTCGGGAGTTCCGCGAGACGCAAGCAGTCGAGCGCGCCATGCGGAGCCAGTCCCTGGACGAGGGCGCGTGGATTCAGCAGCAACTCAAGGAGCAGGAGGTTGCTCGGACCGAAGAGGTTCGCAAGGAGGCCGTAGGCTGAACTGCCGCTGTGCACGACCCACCCGGCAGGACACTACCTCTCCATGCTGGGAGCGGGTACACGCGCCCCATCCATGGCTTCCCGAAAGAAGACGCAGGCCGAACCCTCCATTCACGTGTTGCACGTCGAGTTGATGGGAATCCAGCCCGCCATCTGGCGAGAGCTTCACGTGCGCAGCGACACGCCTCTCTCAAAGCTGCATGAAGTCCTGCAAGCAGCCTTTGGCTGGAGCAACAGCCATCTGCACATGTTCGAGGACATTTCGAGGCGGCAATACGGTCACCGGGCAGCGGGGGACTCCAGCGATTTCGGCTTCAGCGACACTCCGCTGCAAGATGAGCGCAGATACACCGTCTCGGATATCGCTCCGCGCGCGCGTCACATCTTCGGCTACATCTATGATTTCGGTGATGACTGGGTGCACCGCATCCGCGTGAAGAAGGTGCAGCCCGCCGAAGTCGGCAGACGGTACCCCGCGTGCACAGCAGGGGCGCGAGCATCGCCACCCGATGATTGCGGCGGCCCCCCTGGCTACGCACGGCTGCTTGAGGTTCTTCGAAACCCCAAGCACGAAGAGCACCAAGAAGTGCTCGAATGGGTCGGCGGATCCTTCGACCCTGACGCGTTTGACCTCATTGCCACCGACAAGGCTGTTCGCTCCGCCAGGTGACCCCGGTTCGCCATGCCTGTTCGCGAAGCGGCGAGAATGTCCCCTCGACGGACCTTGAGACGGAGCGCGAAGCCAGCCGAAGTCATTCCGTTCAAGGGGAGACTCCGGCACGGGACAACGCAGGCACCCTCTCGCACCGCACCTGGCGCGTCCCACTCCAAGGAGTCCCTCCAGTCGAACCGCCACCCCACCCGGAGGGGTGGCGGACAGGTGGGCTGCGTGCCACGCGGGAGGCTGTCGCCGGACGGCCCCGGCCCGTTCCCTGGTGAAGCGGTGGGGGCGTCTGCCGGGCGCGCTGGTCACCAACCTGTCCGACAGTCGGACAGGTTCATCCGCTTCGTCGCCGGGACGCTTTGCCCGAGAGCGTGTCGACCGGCGACGGAGGACGGGAAAGCGCGTGGCAGTGCCAGGACTGAGCGGAGCGCTCCTCCGCACCAGGGGAGCCCTGCACCCACCCACGGGCTGACCGGGGAGCCGCGCGGCTGGCTTCAGCGCCGCTGCCTGCGCCACCTTCGCAGGCGCGGCACATGCAGGGGCTGCTGCTACCCCCGGAACGGATTGAGTTGGGCCGGCTTAGTAGGTCGTCACGCGCAGCGAGGTGTTGGACACCGACCCGGCGCCGTACACGGAGACGTACCAGGTGCCGGCGGCCGGGTTGGGAACGGCGCAGTACTCCGCGTTGCCGTTGGTGACGTCGCCGCCGTTCGAGCGGCACGTGTAGACGGTCGTGGTGGGCTGCGCGGTGTGGACGTAGAGGTTGCCGTCACCCGAGCCATTCGCCAGCGACACGTTGAGCGACAGGGCGCCCGCCGGGACGGTGACGGTGGAGTGCTTCCACGTGCCCTGCGGGACGGCCACGACCGGATTGTTCAGGAGGACGCCAGGCGTCCTTCCGAGCAGGTCGGAGACCCACGGCTGGAACGACGCGACGCGGGCATACATCTCCGGGGCCGTGGGGCGCATGCAGCTCCCCGGCCTGGACCAGCTCGCCACGCCCGCGAGCAGCTTCCCCGACGGACCGTTGACGACCAGCGGGCCCCCGAGGTCACCCGGGCAGAAGAACCGGAAGCTGTTGGGGATGAACGTGGGCAGCTGATCCGCCGAGATGGTCATCCCGTGGGACATGGACGCGGACAGGTTGGTGACGATGGGCACGTCCATCTTCTGCAGCACGTCCTTCAACACGCCGGAGCCCGCAGTGAACATGCCCCAGCCCGTCAGCGTCGCGGTGACGCCCGGGTTGGTGAGGCCCGCCGCCTCGTCCGCGGGCGTGGCCAGCGGGATGGCCTTCAGCGTGGTGGCGTTCAGGGTCAGCGGCGTGGACAGCCGCAAGAGCGCCACATCCTTGCCCTGCTGCGCGCCCACGTAGCCGGGGAACGGGATGACATCCAGCACCCAGCGGAGCTGCCCCGCGGAGGCCAGGGTGCTGCGGGAGGCGCTGCCCGCGCCAATCCGAAGGAACGTGGGGGACTTGAGCGCCAGGGCAGTCGCCCCCTGGACGCACTGACGTGAGGTCAGCAGCCAACTGGCATCGACGACGGCCGCCCCGCAGCGGTGCGTGCCGTCCACGTCCTGGAGCGACACCATCCAGGGGAAGTCCGTGATGAGCGCATTGGAGCCACCGGCGATCTCCTGCGCCACTGCATCCACCGGCCGAGCCTCCGCGCCGTCACCCTCCGGACCGCACCCCGCCACCAGCGCCAGGGCCGCGGCGGTCCCCAGGCCCCTGAGGAAGCGGTGTGATGACAACGCGCGGACAGGGGACGTCATCGAACGGGAAGAGGCCATGGGGACACTTCAGGCAAGGACTTCGCGGATGCCGCCAATGATTGACGGCAAGCCGGATATATCACTTAACCTTTAAACCATGAACTACGGCTCGGGGACACGGAGGTCGCGCGAGCGCAGCAGCATCGCGGACGCGGTGGCGGGGGCGAGCACCGACACGACGATGATGCCCCAGTCCCACGGGCCCCGCGCGCGGGCGGCGTTGTAGGTGATGGCCTGCACCAACGTCAGACAGGCATCCGCGCTGGTGAGCCCGCCCAGCAGCGTGGCCAGTCCGTCACGCCAGCGACGCATCAAAAGCAGCAGCCCGACGATGAGCCCCACGTCGAACAGCACCCACGCCCCCTGCACCCACGGCGAGGGGAACCAGGGCGTGCTCACCGGCAGCGCGAGCAGCATCGTCCACGGCACCAGCAGCGCGGTCAGCGCGCGCACGAAGAAGCGGGGCCGGCGCAGCAGCGTGACGAGCCCGAACTTCACCAGGCTGCCCCGCGCGAAGGCGCGCAGCGCGTCGTACACCGCCCACGGGGCTGGTTCGTCCGCGGGGTGGGAGAGGAAGAGGGGCACCCAGGCGTCGGGGCGGAACTTGGCCTTGAAGGCGCGCAGGCCCTCGAAGTCAAACAGGGGCCGTCCTGCCGTGCGCGCGAAGCGCAGCCAGGGACGCACCGGGCCCGCGAGCGGCGCCAGCCCCAGCGTCACGTACCGGCGTCCGTTCGCCGCCGCGGCGCGCATCGCGGCGTCCACCAGCGTCTCCGCGGTGCCGTTGGGCGCGGAGGGTTCGCGCAGCAGGTCCTGGAGGAACCAGCCGTCGCGCGCGAACACGGGCGTCACCGACAGGAAGCCCACCACGCGGCCTTCCCGCTCCGCCACGAAGGCACGGCGCTCGCGGGCGAAGGCACCCGGCGCCAGCCCCACCAGGAAGCCCATGGTCGCCATCCGCCGCGACGCCAGCCAGTGCTCCATCAGCACCTCCACCGCGGCGCGCAGCGGGTGGCCCGGCGTCTCCATCACCTCGGCGGGCACCTCCCGGACACGGACACCGTGGGCCCGGGCGCGGCGGAGCTGTTCACGCAGGCTGCGGCTGCCGCGCACCACCGCGTCCCAGTTCGCCGGGTCCCACACCGGCTGCTCTCCGATGGGGAACTCCTCGAACGGGACGAGCTGGGAGAAGCGCGCCTCGGTGGCGAAGAAGTTCACGCGCCGGCCCGCGCTCCGGGCCGCCTGATGGAAGGCCTCCACCACCTCCCGCACGCGCTCCGGCGCGGCGATGGGGCCGCCTCCCGCCACCCACGCGCCACCCGTGTCCACGTACGCCACGCACCCGCTACCCCCGGGCGCGAACCAGTAGCGGAAGCCCGGTTGCAGCACCTGGAAGGACGTCGCGTTCCAGCCGTGGTGCCGCAGCAGCGCCAGCACCCGCGCCCGCTCGTCCCCCGCGTCCGGGGCGGGTTGTTCGTTGGAGGCACCCATGGGGTTGGCGCTCAAGCTACGTCCCGCCCTGCCCCGTCGCCAGTCAAAGCCTCCCGGGCGGGTGGGATGGATCCACTCCGGCCCCTGACACCCCGCGAGGTCAGCTGCTGGAGGGTGAAGTCACCGGGACGGCTCCGTCACCGTCTACCGGCTCCCCTGAGGGCGGTCAGCCGCAGTCGGCGTACTGCTCGTTCTGCCGCTTCGGGGCGCTGGCGGAGACGGAGCTTCCGCTCACCTCCACGGTGACGACCTCGTCCGCGGACATCAGGGCCCCGCACTCGCCGGCTCGCGCGTGACAGCTGCGGGTGAGGATGAAGGTGCCGTCCTTGGACGCCTCCAGGCTCGTGACGTCGCAGCGGTAGGCCGTGGGGCCTTCGCCCGTGCTCTTGTCGACATCCTCTTCGCCCACGGCGTCCGTGGAGCCGAGCACTTCGCCGTCCTTGCCGAAGAGGACGAAGTGGTACCGGGTCAGCGAGCCGTGGTTCCACTTCCCTTCCTCTTCTTCGGCGTCTTCCTCGCGCTCCTCGCGGGTGAACACGCGCAGGGTTTCGCCGGAAGGGCGCTTGAGGGATTCCTCCCGGGCCTCCAGGGCGGCGCCTTCGCGCTGGGGGCAGGACCGCTTCTTCGCGGGGACCTTCACCTCGCGGGAGTAGGTCTCCGGGGAGAGCAGCTTGAGGTGCTCGACGATGGGGGAGGCCTCATCGGGGGCGCAGACGCCCAGGAGCCACACCCAGAAGCCGGGCTTGAGGCCGGGCACGGTCTTGCTCTGGACGAGCTTGGGTGGGTCGTCCTTGAGCGTCAGGCCCGTCTTTTCGAGCACGTTGCCAAGCTCGCCCCAGGAAACCCTCTTGGCCTCGGCGTCGGCCTGGGTCTTGGCTCCCTTCCAGATGATCGCGACGGCCTTGCCGGCGGCCCCGGCCCGCGAGGACCCGAGCAGGGTCAGCAGGCCCAAGGCGATGAGACATGAACGCATGATGATTCCCCCTTCGACTGCGATGGATACACCGTCCGCGAGGTTGATGCCTGGGCCCGCTCACTCCGCCCGCTTGCGGCGCCGTGACATGATGCGGCTCAGGGCCACCTCGGTGATGCCGAGGTAGGCCGCCACGTCGCGCTGGGGAATCCTTCCCTTCAGGTGGGGATGCTCCTCCCAGAACTTCACGAGGCGCTCCTCCGCGGACAGCTCCAGGAACTCCTGCTCACGGCGCTCCTTGAGGACGAAGTGCTGCTCCGCCACCCGGCGCGCCAGCCGCTCCCAGCACACGTGGCCCTGCTCCAGTTGCTGGAAGTCCTGCGTCTGGAACACCAGCACGTGGCTCGGCTCGAGCGCTTCAATCGCGGTCATCGACGGCAGCCGCTGCAACATCTCCGCATAGGCGCCAATCAGCTCTCCCTCGGCGCGGAAGGCCTTGATGGACTCGCCCCCGCGTGGCGACACGCGCACGCCCCGGAAGACACCCTGGAGCACCACGGCGAACCGGTCCGCCGCGTCTCCCGGACGCATGAAGAGCTCCCGCTTCGCGAGCGACTGCTCCTTCGCCACGGCTTCGGCCTTCACCCACTCCTCGGCAGGAAGCGGGGCCAGGGTGGCGAGGCGCTCGAAGAGCTTCGGGAATCTCACGTCGCGGGGACCTGGGCTTGACCTGGGTTAAGGCGGAGGCGGCTTCGGGAAACATATACCGGGGGCATGTCCCTCAACGTCTATGCCGTGGCCACGCCCTTCGTCATCGCCCTGGCCCTGGCGGAGTTCGCCTGGTGCGTGGCGCGGCGCAACGGCTACTACAGCTTCCAGGACTCCATCGCGAGCATGGGCACGGCGGTGATGAACCAGTGCGTCAACGTCGCGGTGGCCCTGCTGGTGCTCCCCCTCTTCACGCAACTGGGCCAGTACGCACCGTGGCGGCTCGACGCTTCGTCGCCGCTGTCGCTGGTGGCGCTCTTCCTGGGCGTCGACTTCCTCTTCTACTGGTTCCACCGCTTCGGGCACCGCACCAACATCGGCTGGGCAGCCCACTCGCCGCACCACTCCACCGAGGAGCTCAACTACGCGGTGGCCTTGCGCGCGAGCGTGACGCAGCGCCTCTTCTCGTTCCTCTTCTACTGGCCGCTGGTGCTGGTGGGCTTCCCGCCGGAGGCGGTGCTGGCGATGGTGGCCTTCCACCTGGTGCTCCAGTTCATCCCCCATACGCGCGTCATCCCCAAGCTCCCCGGGTGGGTGGAGTCGTGGCTGAACACGCCGTCACACCACCGCGTGCACCACGCGCGCAACGACGCGTACATCGACAAGAACTACGCGGGCTTCCTCATCATCTGGGACCGGATGTTCGGCACCTACGCGGAGGAGACCGAGCCGTGCTCCTACGGCCTGACCACCCCGGCGAACACCTGGGACCCGACGGTCATCAACTTCCAGGCGTGGGCCCGGCTCGTCGCGGACGCCGTCGCCACGAAGAGCCTGTGGGACCGGCTGCGCATCTGGGGGATGCCCACCGGCTGGCGGCCCGCGGACCTTCCTCCGCGCGCGTTGGGGTACTGGAAGCAGGAGGGCGCGGAGGTGAAGTACCACTCCCGGGAGCTGTCCGGCGTCCGTGGCTACCTCGTCTTCCAATTGTTCGCGTCGATGCCGTTCATGCTCCTGGTGAGCCACCATGCCTCACCGCTGTCGGGCTGGCAGAAGGTCGCGTTGAGCCTGCTGCTCTGGGCGATGGCGACCGCCTGGAGCGGGATGCTGGAGTCGAAAAGTTGGAGCGAGCCGCTGGAGCTCGCACGGGTGCTCGCCATGGGCGTGGGGGTGACGCTGTGGCTGGTAGGGGCCAGCGCGCCCCCGGCGTGGAGCGCGCTCACGGCGTCGTGGTTGATGGTCTCGCTGGTCTGGCTGCGGGTGGCGCGGCCGCCGGCGCGCCGTAGCGCAGCCCATCGATGAGCAGGTCGACCATCCTCCGAGAATAGCCGGGGCCGACCTCCGCGACGGGAACGCAAAGATTCCCCACGCCTACCCCGAGCAGCAGATGAAGCTGCTCGACAACGAGCGCTGAGACTCTTTCCATCTCTGCCCAGGGGCACTGGGTGCCCCCGGGCGCCGGCGGGGTTGCTACCAGCCGTTGCTGTACGAGGAGTGGCGAAGGGTGTTGTCCGTGCCGCGATAGAAGACATCCATCCCACCGGGACCCCGGCTCGCGACGTCGGGCGCGGAGGTCATCTCACCGCCCAGCCACTGCCAGCCGGTCCAACTGGAGCCTGTCCACGCGTTCACCCAGAGGCTGTTGTCCCCGCCCCGGCCGAACACCTCCAGCTGGTTGACGCCGCGCGAGACCGCCGCCGGAGCGGAGGTGAAGCTGCCGCCCAGCGAGTACCAGGGGCTCCAGCCGGCGCCATCCCACGCCTTGTGGAGGATGGAGTTGTCCGTGCCGCGCGCGAACAGGTCGATGCGGTTGGGACCCCAGCTCACCGCGGCCGGCTCCGACGTCACGGTGCCCGGAATCAGGGTCCACTGCGTCCAGCCCGTTCCCGTCCAGGCCTGGTGGTAGAGCTGGTTGTCCTGACCCTGGCCGAACACGTCCAGCCGGTTCTCGCCCCACGACGCCACGGCAGGGCCGGAGTTGAAGACGCCGCCCTGCGAATACCAGAGGCTCCAGCCGGTGCCATCCCACGCCTTGTGGAGCATGGAGTTGTCCGTGCCGCGCGCGAACACGTCGATGCGGTTCGGGCCCCAGCTCACCGCCGCCGGGTCGGAGGTGATGGTGCCCCCTCCCTGGAGGCCCCAGCCGGTCCAGCCCGAGCCCGTCCAGGCCTGGTGGTAGAGCTGGTTGTCCAGGCCCCGGCCGAACACGTCCAGCCGGTTCGCGCCCCAGGACGCCACCGCCGGGCCGGAAGTGAACCCGCCGCCCAGCGACTCCCAGGGGATGCCGTAGGTGGCCTTCGCACCCTGGACGTCCGTGGCACTGAGGTCGCCGTTCCCGTTCCAGGCCGGGTTGCAGTAGTTCATCACGGAGGCCAGGTCCCACGGCCCGATGAGCCAGTCACCCGAGGAGCCCTGCGCGGGTTCGGTGCAGGTGGAGGGCCGGTCCGGACGGTTCTGCTCGTGGGCGTAGCCCAGCGCGTGGCCGAACTCATGCACCGCGATGGCGTCGATGCAGTACTTGAGGCTGCTGGCGCACGACGGGCTCCAGTTGGCGAACGTGAAGTTCAGCACCATGCCCTGGGCCATGCCGCGGAGGCCCTTGCCCAGCGCCTTCACGTGCGGGCCGACGTCGCTGATGTTGATGCGGACGCCGCTGGACGAGGCCGGACACGTCCCCCAGCCGGAGAAGCGCACGCTCGAGTTCGCCTCCCACGTGCGCGTCACCGCGTCGCGCACCCACTGCCGCTGGGTGGCGTTGCCGGTGGCCGGGTTCTCCCAACACACGGGGATGGCCAGCGGCCGCCAGAGGGTGGAGGACGCCACGTAGAGGTCGGCCTCGCTGTCCCGAAGCGCTCCCGGAGGCGTCTGCTCGGAAGGCATGGACGCGTCCGGCGCGCCGCCACAGCCCATCAGCGACCCGAGCCCGAGCGTCGCGAGCAGCGCCATTCCCAGACGATGCGTGTTGTCAGTGAACATGGTGTCCCCTCTTGGGTCCGCCCCGGGACGGGGCCTGCATGGCCAACCGCTCCACGGAGCGCGACGGGCCTCGCTTCTGGCATGAAGACTGACACACCGGAAGTGAAATCAAGACAAACACGCATTATTAGTGCTCCCAGAAAATGAAAACCAGGTGGTCTGGGGACACGGGGTGCGGTCGCTGGAGGCGGGACCTCACCACCGACCCGATCGTGAGAGCACGCAAATCAGGTCTTCCTAACCTCCCCCAGTACCTCCATGCTCGTGTGGCGCATCCGGTACCGCGCATGCGTACTCGCTCGGATCAGGAGGCGCCGTTGAAGTCCCAACTCGTGAAACCCAGGAGCCTGTCCCATGCGAATCACCCTGTCCCTGCTGGCTGTTGTCGTGGGCCTCACCGTCTCCGCGGGTTGCGGCGGAGGGTACGAGCCGGAGCAGGCACCGGCGTCCGAGTCGGTCTCCGCCGATGAACAGCTCCCGGAAGGCACTGTCACGCAGCTGGCCATCTGCACGCAGAAGTGGACGTGCAATTACGTCCGCTGGCATAGCACCGAGGCGAACTGTGTAGCGGCCTGTGGCGGCTCGCCCTGCACCAAGGACTACGCGTGTACTGGCGGTTGTCTCTGCCCCTGAGTCATCCCTGTCGGAAAGGCTAAGGGATACCTGAGGTATCCCGGGGACCTGGGGCGGCATATCGGTCCTCACTGGAAGTCATTGCAGGGTGGAGGGTATCGGCGGGTCGGGAACTTCCGGCCGGCATGCCTTCCAGCGGGAGTCGTTCCTCCAGGGCCCGGCGGCGCGGGCTGAAGACACCGCGCCGCCCCATCCCTGGAATGACCTGGTGGGCGCGGTGAAGCGCGGCAAGTGCTCGGACGGCGTGACGTGCTGCGGGGCGGATGGGTCCTGCCCTGACGGCAACTCCTGCTCGTAGCCTCGCCGGGCTGCTTGCTGGCCGCTGCCTGGGGTAGACTCGCGCGAAGAGGCGATGCGGTCATGTCTCCCGGAGAAGCCATGCCCCTGAAGTCCCTCGTGTGGTGGTCCCTGCTGACCGTCCTCCTGGGCGCATGTGCGAGCCCGTCGCCGTCCGAGCGCCCCGTGGCATTGCTGCCCCAGGTCCTCTTCCAATCCCCCATCGCCCTGCTGCTCGCGCGTCACGACGAACTGGCGCTCACCACCAACCAGATGATCCAGCTGGGGCAGCGGGACGAAGCCCTCGCGGCGAAGAACCGGCCGCTACACGACCGGCTCAGGGAGATCAGCAGCCCACGCCCGCCGCCGCGAAGGAACCCGCCCGGCATCGGAACCCGGAGCAGCCCGGGCCCCAGCGCCTGGCCAGCGGAGCCCCCCCAACCCGAGGGTGAAGAGGCCGTGAAGCAGCGGCAGGCACTGCTGCGCGCGGTGGAGGACAACGAGAACGCCGCCTGGAAGGACGTGGAGCCGCTCCTGGACACACAGCAGCAGGCGAAGGCCCAAGAGCTCTTCGCCCGGCAGCGCGAGGAACGGCTGCAAGCAACCGAGTCGCTGCGCGGCCCCGGCGCATGCCAGCCAGGGCACCCTTGCGGCGAAGTCGGCGCACAGAAATAAACGGAGGGGCTTCCTCGGGCCGAGTCGACGTGTCTTGCCATTCCCACCAGCGTCCGGGCCAGTTGCGTCGGTTCCCGCACCAGCAGGAAGGCCGCTCGCGAGGTGGCGACTCCGCCCGGGCCCTCACCGTGGGGAGGGCGTGGTGCCGGCGAATGCGCCCGGCGGCCCCACACGGATGCTGTCCACCCACGCCTTGGACCGGCTGAGGTTGTTGGTGCTGGTGTCCGTGACGGTGACGACGAACTTGAGGACGACGGTCTTGTTGGCGAACGCCGACAAGTCGAGGTCCGCCCGCTGCGTCCAGTTGGCCTCGGTGAGGGTGCCCAGGCCGCTCTTCACCGCCGAGTCCACCACCGTGTCCACCCCATCATTGACGATGACGCGGAAGGCAGCCGAGGCGGTGGTGTTGGCGCAGGACAGGTCCAGCTTGCGCCAGTAGGTCAGCCGGGGGTTGGCCGGCAGCGCCACGCTGACGCTGGCCGTCCGGGTGACGGTGTTGAAGGACGCGGTGGCCGCCCCGAGGATGGACTTGCTGCCGGTGCTGCCCGTCTGGTCGCTGGCGTCCAGCGCCCACGTGGTGAGGCTCCAACCGGCGTTGTCCGGCCCGTTGGCCGAGAAGCTTTCGGTGAAGCCCACCGAAGCCCGGGCCACCGTCACCAGCACCGACGCGGAGGCGGCCGAGTTGCCCGCCGCGTCGTAGGCGCGCGCCTGGAGCGTGTGCGTCCCGGTGGCGTAGGGGGCGGTGTCCCAGCTGAGCTCGAAGCGCCCGGCCTGCGGCGCCGACACACCCTGGCCCACCACGGCGCCGTCGACGAGGAACTCCACCTTCGTCACGCCCCGGTCATCCGCCGCGTTGGCGGCGAGGGTGACCGCGCCCGAGACGGTGGCGCCGCCGGTAGGAGAAGCGAAGCTCACGGTGGGCGCGGTCGTGTCGGAGGTGCCGCCGGTGACAGTGACCGTGACGGTGCTCGAGGCGGCGGTGTTGCCCGCCGCGTCGTAGGCCCTGGCCACCAGCACGTGGGTGCCATTGGTCGCCGTGGCGCTGTTCCAGGTGTACGCGTAGGGCGAGGCCGGGTCGGTGCCTGCCAGCGCGTTGTCGATGAAGAACTCGACCCGCGCGACGCCCACGTTGTCCGAGGCGGTGGCGGTCACCTGCACCGCGCCGCTCACGGTGGAGCCATTGCCCGGCGCCGTGAGACTCACGGTGGGCGCGACCGAGTCGGAGTTGTCCAGCCCGAAGAACTTCGCCACGTACCAGGTGGAGCAGATGTCCGTGTCCAGCACGTATGCGCCCGCCGTGCCGCAGGCCACGGTGGTTCCGGGGAAGCTGAACGCCGGATCAATGGGCGTCCCATGCCCCATGCCAGTGAGGGAGTAGGACTCCACCAGCGCCCTGCCCGCGGCGTCCTTGTAGACCTTGTGGGGGTAGCCGGCGACCGTCTCGCTGACGTCCTCGGTCAGGTCGATGCCGTGCACCGCGGTCCATTGCTCCACCCCCTCGGTGAGGTTGGTGTTCTTCACGGTGAAGTCGGAGGTGCCGTGCCAGATGGAGATGCGCGGGTAGGCGCCCGTATAGGTGGAGAAGGCGCCTCGCACCAGGTCCCTCCACGCGGTGGGCGTCTTGTCCACGCCCGGGCTCATGCAGCTGAAGCCACCCGTCATCGACGTGGCGCACCGGTACGGAATGCCCGCCATCACCGCGGCGCCGGAGAAGACATCCGGGTAGGTGGCGGCCATCACGTGCGTCATCGCGCCGCCGGCCGACAGGCCGGTGACGAACACCCGGCTTGGATCAATGGAGTAGGTGGCCTTCATGTGGTCCACCATCTGCTTGATGGAGAGCGCCTCGCCCTGACCGCGCGCGGTGTCCCCAGGCTCGAACCAGTTGAAGCAGTTGGTCGAGTTGTTGCCACTCACCTGCTCCGGATAGACGACGTAGAACTTGAGTGGGCCGGCCAGCGCGGTCCACCCGGTGGCCGCGTAGGCCGCCGCCGTCTGGGTACAGCCGTGCAGCGCGACGACCAGGGGCGCGTTGGCGGGCATGCTGGCCGGCACGTGCGTCCACATCCTCAGGTTGCCGGGATTGGTGCCAAAGCTGGTCACCTGCGTCAGCGCGCCCTGGACCTGGGCGATCCCGGGAGACTCTTCCGCCGGCATCTCCAGGGGGCCGCACCCGAGGACCGTCAATGCGAGGAGCCCACAGCAAAGACGTCCAAAGCGCTGACCGTGCATGGAAACCCTCCCTCGAAAGAGGGCGCAAGGTATCACCTTGACGGCTGGCGCCTAGATGATTCCTGAATCAGGCATCAACTTCTCCGCATGAGTGCTTTTGCGCAGGACTACCGCGTAACCGGCATTTCGTAAAAACTTGACTTGTCCGGAATACCTTTCTTCCTCCAGGCTCGGTGGCCTGCGCGAGAGAAAGCCGCGCGAGGAGGCAGTGACGATGAGGCACACCCGATGGGCAGCGGTCCTGAAGCTGGCGCTGGTGCTGGGGACGCTGGGGTTTTCCCAGGCCGCGCAGGCGCAGAACGTCTTTGACCCGCGCGTCTTCAACTGGCTGTTCTACCTGAACAACAACGCGGACCTGATGCGGGCGGGTTACCGGACGCCGCAGCAGGCGATGAACCACTGGCAGGCCAGCGGTATCCGCGAGGGGCGGCAGGCCGTGTCCAGCTTCCACACGCGCCAGTACCTGGACCTGCACGCGGATGTGCGCGCGGCCTACGGCGCGGGCAACTACACCGGGGCCCTCAACCACTACCTGACCTACGGCGCCAACGAGGGCCGCAAGGGCCATTACCCGGGCGGCTACGGACGCTGGACGGTGGAGAACGACATCATCCGCATCAGCGCCTCCACGCGCACGGCGGGCGCCATCGACAGCCTGATGTGGAACGGGCGCGAGTTCATCAACTCGTATGACCACGGCCGCCAGCTCCAGACGGCGGTCATCATCGATAACTACGGCGAGTGCTACAACCCGACCCAGGCGGGCAGCGGCAACGACGGGCTCGCGTCCACCACCACCAGCGTGCTGGAGGGCGTCTACACGGAGACCTCGCGCCTGGCCGTGCAGAACCTGCCCGCCTACTGGCTCGCCGCGGGGCAGGCGCACCCGTTCCCCTCGGGCAACTGCGTGCGCGCCGTCAACACCACGAACGTGTCCGACTACCGGATGAACACCGACGTGCGCGTGGGCTTCGGCGGCATCCGTCACGCCATCGAGTTCATCACCGCCGTGCAGCTTCCGCGGTACGCGAGCGCGTTCCAGCTCGAGGGCCCCACAGCCTACCTGTCCGGCGAGTTCTCCTCGTTCTACGCCATGAACTTCGCCACGGGAGGACTCATCGCGCAGTCCCCGGCGAACACGGAGCAGGACGAGCCCGTCATCATCTCACTGCCGGACGGCTCGGCGGCCCTGGGCGTCTGGTCTCCGAACCTTCCGGACGGCGGCACGGCGAGCCGCTACGCACGCTTCTCGTTCATCGACGGCGGCAACCCCGCCAACTCCACTACCAAGTGGAGCGCCGTGTTCCGCCGCACCGGCCTGGCGCCCGGCACCTACTCGTTCCGCAGCTTCCTCTTCGTGGGCAGCCTGGAGAACGTCCGCGTGGCGATGCTCCAGGTGCGCAACCAGTTCCTCACCGGTCAGGCCCACTGACTCCGGCGCGGCAAGGACGCAGGGTCGCGCTCCTGCGTCCTTGCCGCGTGTGTCTCACTTCACCGCGATGGCGGCGACGCTCCCATTGCTTCGCGCGATGAACAGGATGCCATCCTTGCCCAGGGCGAGGTATCCGCCGGCGGGGTACGTCCAGACGTGCTTCCCGGTGGTCAGGTCCACCGCGTACGTGTTCGAAGCGGTGCTGACGAAGAGCAAGTTGTCCGTCACGAGGGTCGTCCCCTGCGGCAGGCCTTCCGGCGGCACCCAGGTCCAGAGCAGGGCGCCATCCGACTCGGCCCGGGCCTCCACCTTGCCGTTGTTGAAGACATACAGCACGCCGTCCGCGACCGTGACGTTGCCCGTGAACAGGGCCTTCAGCGACCAGCCGACCCGCTGGTTCGCCAGGTCGAAGGAGAGCAGCCGGTAGCCCTGGATGGCGAGGACGTTCCGGGAGCCGCCCAGCACCGGCGCCGTGTTCATGCTCCATCCCCTCCAGTCGAAGCCGGGGTCTTTGATCGTGTAGGCCAGGCCACCCGTGGCCGCGTCCACCACCTGCAGCCCTGATTCGGTGTAGGCGAAGACCTGCCCCCCCTCCACCGCGGGCGTCCACTGGTCATACTGGCTGGTGCCGAAGAACCACCGCTGCCTTCCGCTGGTCGCGTTGAAGCTGTACATGCCGTCGTAGTAGCCGCCCGCCATGAACACGTTCCCCTGGAGCACCACGGGGGCGTAGTAGTGCGACCACTGATTGCCGTACGGGCTCTGGAACCGGAGGGTGCCGGTGGCCACATCGAAAGCGTAGAGGAACGAGTCCTCGTGCCCCGACGTGGTGAGGTACACCGCGCCGTCGGAATAGGCGGGCGGGTGGGCCGCGTGGATGGCGCCGAAGCTGTACGTCCACAGCGACTCCCCGGTCTGGGCATCGAGCGCGGCCAGCTGCTGGCTGCCGAAGTAGCTCTGGGTGGAGACGAAGACCGCCCCCCCTCCTTCGGTGACGGGGTTCAGCGCACCGGCGCTCTTGAACGCCGGGCCCACCCACAGCTCGCGGAAGACCTCGGGATCCAGCGTCGCATCCACCGCGCCGGTGTGCCGGGCGTTTCCCTGGAACGTCGCCCATTCCTCGGTCTGGTTCCACGAACCCGTCGACACAATCACACGCAACCGGGCCACGGCCGACTTGCCCTCGCAGGTGGCGGTGACGCTCACCGAGCCCTCGCCCCTGCCGGTGACCTTGCCGTCCGCCTGGATCTCCGCGCGGGATGCATCGGAGCTCACCCACTCCACCGTGCGGCCCGTCAGCACGTTGCCATGGGCGTCCTTCAGGACCACCCGGAGCTGGAGTTCCTGGTCGACAGCGATCACCGCGGAGGGAGGCGAGACCGTGACCTGGGCGACGGGGACGTAGAGGTCGAGGGTCGCGGACGCGCTCTTCGTCTCACTGGTCGCGGAGAGGGTCACCTGGCCGGGCTTCAGCGCCGTCACCAGCCCGGAGGCACTCACCTGCGCGCGGCTCGTGTCGCTCGAGCTCCAGGTGACGGCACGCCCGGAGAGGATGGCCCCGCGTGAGTCCTTCAGCGTCGCCGAGAGCTGCACCGTGGTCTCCACGGGCACCTGTCCCGTGGGGACGCCGTCGAGCGTCACGGACGCCACCCTCGCCACGACCACGCGCACCACGACCGTGGCGGTGCTGCGCTCACTGGAGGCCGAGATCACCACGTCGCCCGGCTTCACGGCCGTCACCAGCCCCTGGGCGCTCACCTCCGCGACCTCGCTGTTGTTGGAGGCCCAGCTCACCGGCCGGCTCACGGTGTTCCCGGCCGCATCCCGGGGGGTGGCGGTGAGCTGCACGGTTCCGTTCGCGGGAATGGGCTCGGCGGGTGCCCCGCCAAGGAGGATAGAGGCCACCGTGTCGTCAGGGCCCGTCGCTCCACCCACCCGCACCACGACCGTGGCGGTACTGCGCTCGCTGGAGGCGGAGATCACCGCGTCGCCCGGCTTCACGGCCGTCACCAGCCCCTGGGCGCTCACCTCCGCGACCTCGCTGTTGCTGGAAGCCCAGCTCACCGGCCGGCTCACGGTGTTCCCGGCCGCATCCCGGGGGGTGGCGGTGAGCTGCACGGTTCCGCCCAGGCGGAGGGGCTCGGCGGGCGCCCCGCTGATGAGGATGGACGCCACCGTGTCGCTGGGAACCGTTCCATTTCCGCAGGCACTCACCGCGATGGCCAGGATGAGCGCGAAGCACCGCCGCGCCAGACTCCATGACCCGGCCATGGTCGGCCCACGAGCCGAAGACCCAAGCTGCTCCATGATGTGACTCCCCCTCGAAATGATCATGCGGCAGTACAACGTTCTGCCTCGCCCATCCTGACAGGACAAGCATTCTTTCCGCCTCGCTCGCGCCCGCAAGGCGGCTGACATTGAGCCCATGCGGTCAATCCAGACTCAATCCCTGTCATCGACCCGCCGTCGGGGCAGGCGCTCATCCGGCGCCGCACCGTTGAGGACGCCGAGCGTGGCCGGGTCATACGCCCAGTCGCTCGCGGTGTCGGTGTCCGAGAAGGAGACGCGACCCACCGCCATCGTCCGGGTGCCGCTGGAGGGGAGGGCCCAGGGAACAGCGAAGGGACCCGGAAGCCTTCACCGGCATGGATTGGATGGCCCACGTCTGACAATTCGCGTTCACGCTCAAGACAATGCCCCCCGGGCTGCCCCGCGATGGACGGAAAGGCCTGTCCGTTCACGGGGAAGGGTCTACGAATGGAGCCACCGAGGGGGAAAACGATGCAGCAGCCTGCCCTTGAGTTCCTGGTTGCTGTTGCTGTTCAGGGGTCAACACCCGCTTCAATGCCATACACGCAGGTCACCCAGACGTTCCCGGGGTCGGGCTGCTCCCATCCAGGGCCCGCGGGCGGACTGCATCCACAGCAACCGGTCCACCACCGGGCCCTGGGCATTCATCGCAATCCAGGCGATTCTTGAAGCCCTCCGCCGACAGGCTCCGCTCAGTAGAAGAGCAGCTCCGGCTGGTCTGCCTTGACGGTGATGATGTCTCCCGTGGAGCCCGCCGTGGAGGCGTCAGCGCTCAGCGTGGACTTCGTGCCCCCACCGCCATCGCCCGCGCACGCGCCGCCGCCACCGCCGGCCTGGACCAGCGTGGTGGCCGTGCCAGAGACGGCCGACGTGCCCGCGGTGCCAGGGTTCACCTGGACGTTGGCGGCGTTCACGATGACGGGCGTG